>JAGQUM010000028.1 GCA_020438485.1 Thermoleophilia bacterium
ATGTCGATGAGCGGGGTGGACATGCCGGCGGGCACCAGGTGGTCGCGGGCCGCGGTCACCACCAGCAGCGCGGCGGTGACCTCCGCCAGATCCACGCGGTCGCCGCCCATGGTGAGGGCGCCCGACGTCAGCTCGTTGCGCTGGTAGAAGCTCCCGATCCACTGGGCGAACGCCGCCCCGGGAAACGGGACCGTGTCGTTGACCCACTTCTGCATGGCCAGCCAGGGGGTCATGTCGCGGCCGCCCAGCGCGCGTTGCCACATCACCAGCGGCGTCGTGACGAAGTTGGCGACGGGCTTGATCATGCGGTTGGCCAGGTCGATCAGCGGGCCGGGCACGATGCCCAGCGCGGACGCCATGGCCTCGGCGTCGAGGTGGCGCGGGTCGGTCCAGCGCCCGAACACGCCGGGGTCGGAGAAGTCGACCGGGGTGGTGAGCGCCACGAGGTTGCGCACCCCGTCGGGCCGGAGCGCGGCGTGGATGACGGCCATGGTGCCGCCCATGCAGTAGCCGAACAGCGTGTACTCGGGCCCCGCGCCGGCGCGGCGCATGCGCTCGACCGCCTTGGGGAGGTGCTCGCATACCAGCTCGTCCAGCGTCAGCCCGGCGTCCTCGCGTCCCGCCTCGCCCCAGTCGAGCAGGAACACGTCGAAGCCCTCGCCGAGCAGGTGGCCGACAAACGAGTTCTCGGGCCGCAGGTCGAGGATGTAGGGCTTGTTGATGAGCCCGTAGACGATCAGCACGGGCACGCGGTGGCGGGCGGGCCCCGGGCCGCGGTAGCGATAGAGCGTCGTCTTGTTGAGGGTCCAGACGACGTCCTTGGGCGTCAGTCCCGTCGGGACGTCCATGATGCCCGCGCCCGTCCTCAGCCAGTCCGTCGTGGCGTCGGCGCCGGTGCGAGCGCGGTGCCCGTTGCTGGCGGTGTCCACGGCGCCCGCGCCTAACCCGCCGGTCGCTCGCCGGTGGCCGGGGGACTCTCCACCGCCCGCAGACGCTGGGGCTCGCCGCTCGCCGCGGAGCCCTCCAGCGCGGCGAGGCGCCGGTTCATCTCGTGCGTCTGGTCGCACAGCTCGTCGACCTTGCGCTCCACGTTCGCGATCAGCGTCGCGATGCGGGCGATGTCGTCCACGGTGGGCAGATCCAGTCGCCCGGCGGCCTCCCGCGACGCGCTGCGCAGGCCCTCCTGCATGTCGAGGTACTGCTGGAGCATGCGCGCCGAACCCTCGGCGAAGCCGTCCGTGGCCATCCACCGCTCGAAGACCTGGGTCCACCCCTGCACGGCCTGGTCGTACGCGGCACGCATCTGCCGCAGCGTCTCGTCCGATCCGGCGTCGCTCACTCCCGCTCCTCCTCGTCGCGGGCCCGGTCGGCGCCGTGCAGAAGGAAGAACTGGTCCAGCATGGACTGGTACGCGCGCAGCGACGACGCCCACATGTTCAGGTACGAGCGGCCGGCGTCCGTCAGCGCGTACAGGCGACGGGCCGGGCCGTCCTTGGACGTGTCCCAGCCGGACATCACCAAGCCGTCGCGCTCGAGCTGGCGCAGCGCGCGGTACACGCTGCCCCGGTCCAGCGCCTCGAAGCCGAACTGCGTCATGCGCCGCATCAGCTCGTAGCCGTGGCTCTGCCACTGGTCCAGCGCCAGCAGGAGGAAAGGCTGCAGCCACAACCGGGGGGCCTGGACGTCCGGTCGCCGGGCCTGGCCGGTGGTGCTCGACCCGTTTCCGTTGGCGCGTGCGCCGGACTCACCGGTCGTTTGGTTGCGGGCGGGTTCCATAGGTGCATTTTGCACCTATCCACGATACGGTGTCAAATACACAAGGTCCCAAACGATCCCGTCCCCTGGAGGATCCCGTGGCTGTCGACATCGAACGCCGCGACGCCGTCGCGGTCATCACGCTGAACCGGCAGGAGGCGCTCAACGCCATGTCGCCGGAGCAACTCGACGCTCTGGAGGAGCGCCTGCGGGAGGCCGACACCGACCCGGCCGTCGGGGCGATCGTGCTGACGGGCGCCGGGCCCAAGGCGTTCTGCGCCGGCGCGGACATCGGCCACATGCGCGAGGCCACACCCGACGAGGCCCGCGCGTTCGCCCGGCGCGGACACGACGTGGCCGACCTCATCGAGCACATGGACACCCCGGTGGTGGCCGCCGTCAACGGCTACGCCCTGGGCGGCGGGTGTGAGATGGCGCTGGCCTGCGACGTGCGGGTGTGCTCCGACAACGCGCGCTTCTCGCAGCCCGAGATCACCCTGGGCATCCTGCCGGGCTGGGGCGGCACCCAGCGGCTGGCGCGGGCGACCTCCCTGGGCTTCGCGAAGGAGATGATCCTGACGGGGCGCGCCGCGAAGGCCGACGAGGCGCTGGCGAAGGGGCTCGTGAACCACGTGTACACCGCCGACGAGCTGATGGACAAGGCCGTGGAGCTGGCCGCCTCCATCGCCCGCCAGCCCGCCTGGGCCGCGGCCGCGGCCAAGCGAATGTGCAACCTGGCGCTCGGTGGCGACAAGGCGGAGGCCCTGGCGCGGGAGGTGGACACGTTCGCGCTCGCGTTCACCACGCCCGACCAGCGCGAGGGCATGGCGGCATTCCTCGACAAGCGCACCCCCAACTTCTCGCGCGGATGAGCGCTCATAACCAACGACTGGTGGGACAGCCATGAACGATGCAGTGATCGTGGGAGCGGTGCGGACGCCCGTGGGGCGCCGCAAGGGCATGCTCGGCGAGTGGCATCCCGCCGAGTTGCTGGGGCACACGCTGGCGGCGCTGACGGAGCGCACGGGCGTGGATCCCGCACTGGTCAACGACGTCATCGTCGGATGCCTCGACCAGGTGGGCGAGCAGTCCATCAACATCGGCCGCAACGCCGTCCTGGCCGCCGGGTTTCCGGTGACCGTCCCGGCAACGACCGTCGACCGCCAGTGCGGCAGCTCGCAGCAGGCGGCGCACTTCGCCGCCCAGGGCGTGATGGCCGGCGCGTACGACGTGGTGATCGCCGCGGGCGTGGAGTCGATGACGCGGGTGCCCATGTGGGCGAACGCGCCCGACCCGGCCGAGCCGTACGGGCCGACCATGCGGGACCGGTTCGACATCCACGACGGCACCATCATCGACCAGGGCGAGTCCGGCGAGATGATGGCCGAGCGGTGGAAGCTGACCCGCCCGGAGCTCGACGAGTTCGCGTTCACGTCGCACCACCGCGCCGACACGGCCAGCAAGGAGGGGCGCTTCGAGGAGCAGATCGTCCCCACGCGCGCCGTGACCAAGGAGGGCGAGGCGTTCGAGGCCACGCGCGACGAGGGCATCCGGCCGGACACCACGCTCGAGAGCCTGGCCGGACTGCGCACCCCGTTCCGCGAGGACGGCGTGCTGACGGCCGGCAACTCGTCGCAGATCAGCGACGGCGCCGCCGCCCTGCTGATCATGTCGGCCGAGACGGCCAAGCGTCTCGGCCTCACGCCCATGGCGCGCTTCCACTCGTTCGGCCTGGGCGGTGTCGATCCGGTACTGGGCCTCGCGGGACCCATCCCCAGCACCCAGGACGCGCTGCAGCGGGGGCGCCTGAAGCTCGGCGACATCGGGCTGTTCGAGGTCAGCGAGGCGTTCGCGTCGGTGCCCATGGCGTGGGGTCATGAGCTCGGTGCCGACATGACGAAGGTGAACGTCAACGGTGGGGCCATCTCGCTGGGCCACCCGCTGGGTGCCAGCGGTGCCCGCCTGATGACGACGCTGGTGCACGAGATGCGCCGCACCGGCACCCGCTATGGCCTGCAGACCATGTGCGAGGGCGGCGGGATGGGCAACGCCACCATCCTCGAGCTGGTCTAGTCGCCGGGGACCGGGGTTAGCGCGCCGCCCGCCGGTCGCCGCCGCTGGGGCATCCTGGCGGCGGCGATGGGCGCGCAGTTCGGGGCGGCCGCGCTGCCCCTCGGGCTGCCGTCCCTCGGGCCGTTCCTGCGGGCCGAGTTCGGCCTGTCGCTGTTCTGGCTCGGGGCGCTGCTGGTGGCGCCGACGGCCGGGCTTGCCGCCGCGTCGTACTGGTGGGGGTCCGCGTCGGACCGCTGGGGCGAACGGCGCGTGATCGTGACGGGCATGGCCGGCGCGGCGGCAGTGGAGCTGGGCGCGATGGCGGCGGGACGGGCGTGGGCGTTCGGCGGGCTGCTGGTGCTGGCGGGGGCGGCGGGCGCCGCGGCGCCCGCCGCCAGCGGCAAGGCGGTGGTGGCCTGGTTCCCGCCCGGCGAGCGGGGGCTGGCGCTGAGCCTGCGTCACACGGCCCCCATGATCGGCGGCGCGTGCGCCGCCGCCGTGCTGCCCCTGGCGGCCACGCAGTGGGGCCTGCGCGGCGCGCTCGCCGCGCTGGTCTCGTTCGCACTCGGCGGGGCCCTGATCGCGCTGCTCATCAGCCCCGCGCCCGCGTGGGACGGTCGGGCGGACGCGCCCGCGGCGCCGACCCTGGCGCGCAGCCCGGCGTTCTGGACCATGGTGCTCGCGGGGTCCCTCGTGGCCGTGGGGCAGGGGATCCTTACGAGGTTCCTGCCCGAGTACCTGCACGCCGAGCGGGGGTGGACCCAGGCCGCCGCCGGGGCCGCCCTGTCGGCCACGCTCGTGCTGGCCGCCGTCCTGCGCGTGGGCGCGGGCATCGCGTCCGACCGCCACGGGCGGCGCGCCGTGACGCTCCGCAACCAGGCGGCGCTCGCCGGGGTGGCGCTGGCGGTCGCGGCCGCGGCGCAGGGCGCGCCGGCCCTCGCCGCCGCCGCCCTGCTGGTGGTGGCGTCGTCGCTGACCATGGCGGGCAACGGCGTGGCGTGGGCGGCGGTCAGCGACATGGTGCCGCACCGGCCCGGCGCGGCGCTGGGCCTGTACTCCGCCATCCTCGTGGCCGTCATCACGGCCGCGCCCCCGCTGTTCGGGGCGGCGGTGCGCGACGCGGCGCTAGGTACCGCGTTCGGCGTGGTGGCGGCGTTCCCGCTGGCGGGTGCGCTGGCGTTCCGCGCGCTGGAGCGCCGCGCGGGCCCCCGCACCTAGCCTCCCGGTCCGGGCGTCAGCGCCGCCACCCACGCGTCGACCAACGCGACGGCGTCGTCGATCCGTGCCTCGGGGTCGTCGGCGAGCCACATCGCCGCCTCGTTCAGCGCACCGGACAGCATCACGGACGCGGCGGGCCAGTCGCCGCGCAGCGCGCCCGCGCGGGCCAGTTCGGCCAGGCCCTCGTCCAGCGACCGCCGCACGACACGTGCGTCGAGCTCGCGCCACTCCCGCCAGCCGATCACCGCGGGCCCGTCGACCAGCACGATCCTCCGGGTGACCGGGTCCTGGGTGGCGCGCAGGAACGCCGCGCAGCCGCGGCGGACCTGCTCGTTCAGCTCCCCCGCGCCGGTGGCCTCGTCGATGGCGCGGGCCACCCGCCGCATCTCCTCCTCCAACAGCACCCGGAACAGGCCCTCCTTGCTGCCGAAATGGTGGTACACCGCGCCCCGCGTCACCCCCGCGGCAGCCGCCACCGCGTCGAGCGACAGCGTGGCGTACGCGCCGTCGCCCAGCGCCTCGCGGGCGCGCGACTTGATGGTGGCCAGCGTTCGCGCCGTCTGCTCCCGCGACGACCGGGCCATCGCCTCCCCCTTGCTTTACGTACACGGTGTTCGTATTGTCCGATACAGACACAGTGTACGTAAAAAGAGCGAAGGAGAGCAGTCCATGACCCGTGTCACCAGCGTCTACCCGGTCCTGATGGTCGACGACGTCCCCGCGGCCGTGGCGTTCTTCCGCGACCACCTGGGGTTTGGGACGACGTTCGAGAGCGACTGGTACGTGAGCCTCGCGCGTCCCGAGGGACACGAGCTGGCCGTGCTGCAGGCCGACCATCCCACGGTGCCGGACACCCACCGCGGCGCCCGCGCGGCCGGGTCGCTGCTCAACGTGGAGGTCGAGGACGTCGACGCCGAGTTCGCGCGCATGGTGGGCGACGCGGGCCTCGAGCCGGTCCGGGATCTGCGCAGCGAGGACTTCGGCCAGCGGCACTTCATCGTGCGGGGCCCCGAGGGCGTGCTGGTCGACGTCATCACCCCGATCCCCCCCGCCGCCCACTTCGCGGAGGCCTTCGCGGCCGGGGGCGCGTGACGTCCGGGGCCCGGCCTGCGATGCTGGCTCACGCCGACCGGGGGGACGCGATGCGCACGCGCAGGCTGGGAGACGGAACCGAGGTGGGGGCCATCGCCCTGGGGGCGATGGCGTTCGCCGGCTTCTACGCGGGCGGGGACGACGACGAGGGCGTGAGGGCCATTCGCCACGCCCTCGACCGCGGCGTGACGCTGATCGACACGGCCGAGGCGTACGGGCAGGGCCGTAGCGAGGGGCTCGTCGGCCGGGCCGTCCGGGGCCGCCGCGACGCGGCCGTCATCGCCACGAAGTCCAGCGGCGCACGGCCGGACTACCTGCGCCAGGCCGTCGACCGCAGCCTGGGCCATCTCGGCCTGGACCACGTGGACCTCTACTACCTGCACCGCATGGACCCGGGGGTCCCCATCGAGGAGACCGCCGGGGCCATGGCCGACCTGGTGGTCGTGGGCAAGATCCGCGCGTACGGCCTGTCGGAGGCCGGGCCGCGGACCATCCGCCGGGCCCACGCCGTGCACCCCGTCGCCGCGCTGCAGACCGAGTACTCGCTGTTTCACCGCGATCCCGAGGCGGAACTGCTGCCGGTGACGCGCGAGCTGGGCATCGCGTACGTGGCGTACAGCCCGCTCAGCCGCGGCCTGCTGACCGGCCGCATCCGCACGGAGGACGACCTGGATCCTGACGACTGGCGGCGTCAGGTGCCGCGGTTCCAGGGGGAGAACCTGGCGCGCAACGTCGCGGCGCTCTCCCCGCTCGAGGCGATGGCGGCCGCCAAGGGCACCACCGCCGCGTCGCTCGCCGTGGCCTGGGTGCTTGCCAAGGGCGACGACCTCATCCCGCTGGTGGGCATGGGCCGCACGTCGAGCGTCGACCGGGCCCTGGAAGCCCTGGACGTCGCGCTGACCGATGCCGACGTGGCAGCGCTCGACGCCGCGTTCCCCGCCGGCGTCGCGGCGGGGACGCGCTACCCCGAGGCCATGATGGGCGCGCTCGGGATCTAGGCGGTCGCCTCCGCGTCGCCCGCGGGCTCCGCCGCCTCCGGCAGCGGCGACGGCCGCACCCGCAACAGGCGCGCGGGACCCGCGGGCAGCCACCAGTTCCACCGCCCCATCAGCTTCATCAGCGACGGCGCCAGCAGCGCCCGGATGACCGTCGCGTCGAAGATGATGCCCGCGGCCAGGCCGATGCCGAACTGCTTGATGTCGGTGCCGGGGCCCGATGCCATCACGATGAACGCGAACATCAGCACCAGGGCGGCGCTCGTGACCAGCTTGCCGGTGCGTGACAGCCCCAGCGCCACGGCGCGGTCGGTGCTGCGGGTCTCGTCGAAGCCCTCGCGCATGCGCGTGAGCATGAACACCTCGTAGTCCATCGACAGCCCGAACAGAAACGCGAAGATCATCAGGGGGATCCACGAGATGATCGAGCCGGTGGCCGGCACGTTCCAGATCTGCTCCGCGCCGTAGCCCTTCTGGAAGATCAGCACGATGATCCCGTACGCCGCCGTGAGCGAGGCGAGGTTCAGGAGCACCGCCTTGAACGGCAGGATGAGCGACCGGAACGCCCGCATCAGCAGCACGAACGTCAGGATGACCACGAAGGCGAGCACCCACGGGAACGTGCCGTAGACGGCGCTGATGAACGCCCGTTCCTGCGCGGGCGAGCCCGCGAGCGTCAGCGTGGTCCCCGCGGGCAGCGAGGCCTGCACCCGGGGCAGCGTGTCGTCGCGCAGCCGGCTGATGATGGGCCGGATCTCCCTGGAGGAGCCGTCCACGGTGGGGAACGCCTCGACCAGCGCGAGGTCGCCCTTGCGCGACGTGGGCGACGCGGCGGCGGCCGCCACGCCGTCCGTGGCCTCCAGCGCGGCCACGAGCCCGTCCAGTGACCCGCGCGCCCCGGGCCCCTCGACGACCACCTCGAACGGCTTCACGACGCCCGGTCCGAGGCCCGCGTCGGTCAGGGCCGTCAGGCCCGCGTGCGCGTCCCCGCGACCCGGGAAGTCCTTCGCCTGCGCGTCGCTTGGGTTCATCTGCAGGCCGAAGAACACGAGCGTGCCCACGATGACGGTGCCGCCGGCGGCCGTGATGACCGGGTGGCGCAGTACCAGCCGCGCCCAGCGGTTCCACAGCCCGGCGTCGATCTCGTCGCTGCCCTCGACCACCACCTTCGGCATCACGCGCAGGCTGTTGATACGTGGACCGAGCACGTACAGCAGGGCCGGCAGCAGCGTGACGGCCGCCACCACGGACACGGCCGGGATGAGCATGCCGCCGATGCCGATGGACCGGATGAACGGGAGCGGGATGATGATCATGCTGAGCAGGCCCACTGCCACCGTGGTGCCGGACACGATCACCGACCGTCCCGCGTGGCGCATGGTGTTGCGGACGGCGACGTCGCGGTCGTTTCCGTGCCGGATCTCCTCGCGGAAGCGGAAGATCATCAGCAGGCTGTAGTCGATCGCCACGCCGAGGCCGATCAGGGCGATCAGGAACTGCACGATGATCGACACGTCGGTGACGTAGGTCAGCAGCCACACCAGCGTGAACGTCTGCAGGATCGCGGCGGCCGCCACCACCAGCGGCAGCAGCACGGCCGGGAGCGTCCCGAACGTGAACAGCAGGATCACCAGGGCGCCTACGCCCCCGATGAGGGTCTCCACCAGCACGCTCGGGCCCTCCGTCTGGCCGCTCGACGAGTCGGCGTACAGGGGCAGCACCCCCGTCACGTGCGCGTCCACACCGGGCGGCGCGGCCGCCTGCAGCGCCTCGCGGACCGGCACGTCCGAGGCCCCCGAGAACGAGGCCGGACCCGGCGGGAAGATCATCGCGAACGTGGTGGAGCGGTCCTTCGACACGTACGCGTCGCTGCGCGACGTGAAGTACGAGTTGAGCCGCGAGCCCGGCGCGGCGGCCGCGGCCGCCTGGATGGCCTTCTCGACGCCCGGCACCTTCGTGACGTCCCCGCCGTCCTTGGCGTGCAGCACCGCGACGAACGGGTCGATCTCGCCGCTTCCGAGCGTCTTGAACGCGCGCTGGTTGGCCTCGTACGTGGGATCCCCGGGAATGGAGAACGTCTGCAGCCACCGGTCGGCAACCTGTGCGGACGCGAACGCGCCGAACGCGGCCAGGAGCACCCAGATTCCGAAGAACCACCGCCGGCGGCGGATGACGATGTCGGAAAGCCGGTCCATGGTGACCTCCGTGGGCACGGTCGGGGCCGGAACCAGACGTTTATATCTGCCCCCGCCCGGCCCGCGATACCCCCGGCAACACGATGGTCACACGAACCCCCGCGCGGGGATGCGCCGGGTTTCTCCCCGGGCGGGGGGCATGCGGGGCGCGGGGAGCCCGGGGCTGCCCGCCGCCAGGCCCTCGCTCAACCGGACGCCGTCGCCGCCGCGCCGCCGCCGTCGTCGTCCCCGTCGCCGCCCGCGTGGGCTCCCGCCATCTCGAAGCGATACCCCACCCCGTAGTGCGTCTGCACGAACGTCCGTTCGGGGCAGGCCCGCGCCAGCTTCTGGCGGACCTTGCGCACGAACACGTCCACCGACCGGTCGCCGGCGACCATCTCGTAGCCCCAGACGTCCCGGTACAGGCGCGTGCGCGACAGCGGCTTGCCCTCGCTGCGGGCCAGCGTGTGGAGCACCTCGAACTCGCGGGGGGTCAGGCCGACCGACCTGCCGTCGCAGAACGCCTGCACCTGCTCGGGGTCGACGCGCAGCGGCCCGGCCTCCACGACGCCACCGAGGGCCTCGGGGGCCCGCTCGCGCTCGGAACGGCGCAGGTGGGCGTTGACGCGGGCGAGCAGCTCCCTCATGGAAAACGGCTTGCTGATGTAGTCGTCGGCGCCGACCTCGAGCCCGTGGACGCGGTCGTACTCGCTGGTGCGGGCGCTGCACATCACCAGCGGCACGCGGGCGTCGTCGCGGCGGATCTCCTGGGTGAACCGCCAGCCGTCGACCTCCGGCAGCATGAGATCGAGGATCACCAGGTCCGGCTTCTGCTGGCGGAACAGCCGCAGCCCGTGGGCCCCGTCGGCCGCGCGCAGCACGCGGTACCCGGCCCGGCCCAGGTGGTATGTCATGGACTCCGCGATGTTGTCGTCGTCCTCCACCACGAGGACGGTGTGGGCCGACGCCATGGGGGCATCTTACGGACCGACCCCCGCGCGTTTCGGGCGACGCGCGCGCGCCGATATCCTGGCGTCGTGAGGCATCGACCCCGGCAACGCGGGCGGTCGGGGTGAGCGATACCACCACCACCCGCTACCGCGTGGAGCGCCAGATCGGCCGCGGCGGGATGGCGACGGTGTGGCGGGCGCACGACACGGTGCTCGACCGCCCCGTCGCGCTCAAGCGCCTGCGCCCGAGCCTGCTCGACGACCAGGAGGCCGTCGACCGCTTCCGGCGCGAGGCCGAGACCGTGGCGCGCCTCGCCCACCCGGGCCTGGTCCACCTGCTGGACCGCGGCGAGGACGACGAGGGGCCGTTCCTGGTGATGGAGCTGGTGGACGGGGAGGACCTCAAGACCCGCATCCGCCGCGACGGGCCGCTGGAGCCGCGCGAGGCGGCGCGCGTCTGCGCGGACGTCGCGAGGGCGCTCGACCACGCGCACCACAACGGCATCGTCCATCGCGACATCAAGTCGCAGAACGTGCTGCTGACGCGCGACGGCCAGGCGAAGCTCACCGACTTCGGCATCGCCCGCCTGATGGAGGGTCAGCACGACGCGGGCCTCACGCGCACGGGGATGCTGGTGGGTTCCAGTGACTACCTGGCGCCCGAGCAGGCCGAGGGGCAGCCCATCGACGGCCGCACCGACGTGTACAGCCTGGGCATCGTGTTGTGGGAGTGCCTCACCGGCAAGCTGCCGTTCCCGGCGGACAGCTTCCTGGGTGTGGCCATGCGGCACGTCAGCGACCCGCTGCCGGACCCGCGCTCGGTCCGGCCCGAGATCCCCAGCCACATCGCGGCGTGCACACTTCGGGCGGCCGCCAAGCACCCCGGGCACCGGTTCGACAGCGCCGCCCGCTTCGCGCGGGCCCTGATGGAGACCGACTCGGGCGATACGGCTTCGTTCACCATGCCGCCCGACATGGACATGAGTCAGAGCGACACGCAGCGCCGGCGGCGACCGGCGCGCCGGGGCCGCTCGCTGACCGAGCTGGCAGCGTTGTTGGCCGCGCTGCTCGTTGCGGCCGGGGCGTTCGTGGCGTACCAGGCGCTCAACGACGAGATGCCGGCGCCGCCCCCCCAGCCGGCGGCCCGGGCGCTGACCATCGACAGCGTGAAGTCCTTCGATCCCCAGGGCGGGGACGAGGAGAACCCCGGGGAGGTGTCCAACGCCACGGACGGCACGCTCGACACGGCGTGGCACACCGAGCGCTACCAGACCACCCCCGACTTCGGCGGGTATTCCAAGGACGGCGTGGGCCTGCAGCTGTCTCTGCAAAAGGGCTTTCGTCCGACCGAGATGACGATCACGTCCGACACGCCCGGTGCGACGTTCGAGGTGCGCAACGCGGGGAACCCCCCGTTCACCGACGCGCCCCTCGCGAAGGGCACGTTCCGGGGTGGCTCGCAGCGCGTGTCGCTGGGGCCCGGCGCGGGCGGCACCATCCTGTTGTGGATCACCCAGCTCGGGCCCACGCCGGACGCCGACGGCAAGTACAGCGCCGACGTGCAAGAGGTAAGCGTCAAGGGTGTGCCGAACAGGAGGGGGTGAACCCCACCTGGGACGATGCGCTGGAGGACTTCGCGGACCGGCTGACCCGGCAGGGGCGCCGGCGCCGCGTGCTGTCGCCGCGCACCCGCGCGGCGTACGTGAAGGACGCGCGCCTGCTGGGCGACTGGCTTGCGGCCCGCGGGGTGGACGGCCCCGCGGCCGTCACGCCGTCCGCGCTGGACGCCGCCCTCCGCGACCTGGGTTGGTCGGCGTCGACCCGGGCCCGGGCGCTGACGGCGGCGCGGGGGTGGCTCGAGCCGCATTTCCCGCCGGGGCGGTCGCCCGCCGACCGCCTGGCGCGCCCGCGCGTCAATGCGCCGCTGGTCACCCGCATCAGCCAGGACGAGGCCCGCGCCCTCGTGGACGGGCTGGGGCGGCCGGTAGCGGCCGGCGACGACCACCTCGACCCCCTCGCGCTGCGCAACAGGGCGCTGGTGGAGCTGCTGTACGGGTCGGGCCTGCGCCGGCAGGAGGCGTGCGACCTGCGCCTGGCCGACATCGACTTCGAACACGACGTCGTGCGCGTGGCGGGCAAGGGCGGGCACGTGCGCACGGTGCCGCTGACCGAGCCCAGCGTCGCGGCCCTGCGCGACTGGGTCACCGGCGGCCGCCCCGTGCTGGCGGCCAACGACGCGGGCCGGGCGCGGGACGAGGTGTTCCTGTCGCGCACCGGACGCCCCATGGATGGTTCCACGGTGTACCGCGTGGTGTCCGCCCAGCTGCGCCGCATCGGTCGCCGCGGCGGCCCCCACGTGCTGCGTCACGCCGCCGCCACGCACCTGCTGGAGGGACCGCCGGGGCGGGAGGGCGCGCACCTGCGCGTGGTGCAGGAGGTGCTGGGCCACGCCAGCCTGGCCACCACGCAGCGCTACACGGGAGTGACGACGCGCGACATCCAGGGGATGCTGCGGCGGGGGCACCCGCGCGGATGAGCCTCACCGGCGACGGGTTCCGCCGGCTGGCGGAGGGCTTCCTGGCCGGCCGCGGCAGCCGCAACACCCGGGCGGCCTACGCACGGGACCTGGCGGTGCTGGCCCGCGCGCTGGGCCTGGGCGACGACGCGGCGCCCGACCCGGGGGCCCTCGACGGGGTGTTCGGGGTGGAGGACGACCCGCGCGCGGCCGCCGCCGCACGGGCGCTGGCAGACCTGGGCGAGGAGTGGTTCGACGGCTGGCGCGACGCGCTCGAGGGGCGCCCGGCCACGCGCCGCCGCCGGGTGGCCGCCGTGCGCGCCCTCACGGCCTGGTCGTCCGCCGCGTTCGGCGTGCCCAATCCCGCGGGCGACCTGCGCCCTCCTGGTGGGCCGGCGGGGCCGGACCGCCTGCGGCGTGAGGTCGTCGCCCTGGCACCGGCGGCCACCCGCCGCCTGTGCGAGGCCGCGGCGCGCCCCGGGCCCCTGGGGCAGCGCGACGGCGCACTCGTGGAGCTGTTGTACGGCTGCGGCCTGCGGGCCAGCGAGGCCATCGGCCTCGACGTGTCGTCGTGCCACCTGGACGACGCCGGTGACCCGCGCGTGGTCGTGATGGGCAAGGGGGCCAAGGCCCGCGCCGTCGCCGTGCCCGCGGCGGCGCGCCGGGCGCTGGATGCGTACCTCCGCACAGGGCGCCCCACGCTGCGGGCCCGCGGTCCCCGCGCCGACACCGACGCGGTGTTCGTGTCGCGCAACGGCCGGCGTCTGGGGCGTGCCGACGTGTGGCGCATCGTCACCGCCGCCGCGCGGCGGGCGGGCCTGGCCGACGAGGGCGGCCGCGTGTTCCCGCACGCGCTGCGGCACTCGTGCGGTACGCATCTCATCCAGTCCGGCATCGACATCCGCTACGTCCAGGTCCACCTGGGCCACGCGTCGCCGGTGACCACCGAGGTCTACACCCACGTGACGGCCGCCCACCTGCGCGGCGACTTCGACCGGGCCCATCCGCGCGCCCGGGCGGGTTAGGGGCAGCGGATCCCGAGGGGGCGCAGTGCGGCCCGCAGGCGCGCGACGTTCTCGGCGTGGTCCCGGGCGGCCTGGGTGGCATCCTGCCACGACGACGTGCGCACCGACTCGGTGTATCCCGCCAGCAGTTCTGCGTCGCGGGCGACGATGTCCCGTACGGCGCGCTTGGCCGCCGTGGCCGTGGGCGGCGCGGGCGTGGCGGCCACCGTGCGCGCGAACTCCAGCAGCGCGTCGCGCACCTTCAACGCCCACGCCTGCGCCCTGCCCGGGTCGGAAGGGCGCCCGGGGACGTCGAGCGACGCGGGCAGCGCCCGGCACGCCGTGCCCACGTCGGCGGCGAAGTCGCCGGTGGGCGCCACGGCGCGGGCCTCGCGCACCATCGCGGCGGCGTACGCCCGGTACAGCGGCGCGCCCATCTCGGCCGCCGCGCAGCGGGGGGCCTGGAGCGCCCGGGCCCGGGAGTTCAGGTCGGCGAACGCGGCGGTCGCGTCGTCGGGCCTGGCACGGACCTCGCCCGGGGGGCGCGTGGCGATGCCGTACTCCGACACGAACGCCTGGCGCACCCGTGCCAGGGCGTCGCGCAGCCCGCGGACGTCGCCGGCCGTGGCGCCCCGTCCGTCGAGCCTGCTGAGCCGCGCGTCCACCAGGTTGTACGCCGACAGGACGTCCTCCAGGTGCGCCAGGCGGCCCGGGCCGGCCGGCACGGGCGGAGGCCGCAGCGTCACGGCCTGGGAGGCGCAGATCGCGTCGGCGCGGGCCGTCACCTCGGCGTCCGACAGGCCGCACGCCGCCACCCCCGCCGCCGCGGCGACGGCGCAGCCCACCGCTGCGGCGGCGCGCCGGGTCACGCCGCGGCCGGCGCGCCCGCCCGCTGAAGGGCCAGGTCCACCAGACGACGCACGGTCTGCGGGTAGGGGACGCCCGCGGCGGCCATCAGCGACGGGTAGGCGCTGGTGGGGGTGAAGCCCGGCATGGTGTTGAGTTCGCTGACGAACACGGCGCCTGACGGGTCCACGAGGAAGTCCACGCGGGCCAGGCCGTGGCAGCCCACCATCTCGAACGCGGCCTCCGCCAGGCCGCGCAGCCGCTGGGCCAGCGCCGGCTCGGCCGCGGCGGGGATCGTCACCTCCGCCCGGCCCGCCGTGTACTTGGTCTCGTAGTCGTACCAGTCGGCGTCGTACGTGATCTCGCCCGGCGGCGACACGACGACGTCGCCGGGGGCGCCCAGCACGCCCACCTCGAGTTCCCTTGGCGACGGCACCGCGCGCTCGATGAGCACCGTCGCGTCGTGCTCCAGCGCCAGCGCGACGGCCGCGGCGAGACCGTCGGCGGCGTCCACCTTCGAGATGCCCACGCTCGAGCCGAGGCGCGCGGGCTTGCAGAAACACGGGTACCCGACCACCTGGGCCACCTGCCGGCGCACCGCGTCCGGCTGCCCGTCCCAGTCGGACGGGCCGATCACGACTGCCTCGGCGACGGGCAGGTCGTGCCCCATGGCGAGGGCCTTGAACAGCGCTTTGTCCATGGCCACGGCCGACGCCGCCACGCCCGCGCCGACGTACGGTATGCGCGCCATCTCGCACAGCCCCTGCACGGTGCCGTCCTCCCCGTTCGGGCCGTGCAGGACGGGGAACACCACGTCCACGGGCTCGGGCTCGCCGCCGTCCAGCGGCATCAGCACGCCGCGGCCGTCGGGTCCCGGGCCCAGCATCACGGGGCGCCCGTCGCGCGTCCACGCGCCGTCCCTGTCGATGAGCACCGGCGTCGCGTCGAGGCCGCCCTCGGCCAGCGCGCCGAGGACCCCCCGCGCCGACACGAGCGACACGTCGTGCTCGCCGCTGCGGCCGCCCATCAGCACCAGGACCCGGGTCACCCGGCCGCCCTAGTTGCCCGGGGCGGGCGCGGGCACGCCGGCGTTGCCGTTGCCCTGGCCGTTGCCCTGGTCCGTGCCGGGGGTCGTCGCCGGCGGCGCGGGCGGCGGGACGCCGTTGTTCGTGGGCGTGGGCTCCACCGCGGGTCCGTCGCTGACGGTTAGCGTGATGGTGCTGCCCGCGGGCACCTGCGATCCGGCCGACGGGGTCTGCCCGATCACCGTCCCGGCGGGCTCGGCGCTGGCGGCGCTCTGCGTGGTGACGTTCCACCCGGCGTTCTCCAGCTTGCTCCGCGCGGAGTCGACGTTGTTGCCCACCACCGTCGGGACCGATGCCAACTGGGGTCCGCTGGAGACCTCCAGTCGCACGGTGCCGCCCTTCTGGAGCTTGCCCGAGCTCGGGTCCTGGCGCACGACGGTGCCCTTGTTGCGCTCGCTCGTCACCTCCTGGACGGAGCCCTCGAGCCCGGCGTCGCGCAACACCGACAGTGCCGTGTCGACGTCCATGCCCACCACGCTCGGCACGTCGGCGGCCTCCTTGCCGGTACTGACCGTGATGGTCACCTCGGTTCCCTCGGGCACCTCCTTCGCGCCCAGCGGGTCCTGCGAGATCACGACGCCCTTCGCGACGTCCTCGCTGGCCTCCTTGCGCACCACCGGCTTCAGGTTGGCCTGCCGGATCTTCGTCACCGCCTCGGCCTGGGGCAGCTTCACCACGTCCGGCACGTTCGTGGTCGTGGGGCCGGAGCTGACCGTGAGAGTCACGGTGCTGCCCTCGTCCACCATCGTCCCCTCGGTGGGGGCCACCGAGATGACCTCGCCCTGGGGGATCCGCGGGCTCGCCTTGGACTCCTCGGCCGGCACCAGCTTCGCGCTGGTCAGGCGCGTCCGGGCCGCGTCCGCCTGCGAGCCGACGAGGCCCGTGGGCACCGCGACCTGCGCTGCGGCCTCGTCGCCGCCGCCCCGACTGGACCACCAGAACGCGCCGAGGATCAGCAGCAGGACGGCGAGGGCGGCCAGCAGGAACGGCCACACCGGCCGCCGCGGCGGCTCGTCCGGGGGTGGGGGTTCGGCGGTGCGGCGCGGCGGAGGCGTGGCGGCGGCGGCCGGCATCACGCGGGTCGCCTCGGTCACGGGCGGGACGGCACCCATCATCTGCGTGGCCTGGCCGTCGCCGCCCATCACGGCGGTCGCGGCCCCGCCGTCGAGGCGGTTCCTGACGTCCATGAGCGCGGCGCTGAACTCCTCGGCCGAGCGGTAACGGTCGGCCGGGCGCTTGGCCATCGCCTTCAGGACGACCTTCTCCAGCTCCGGGGGCGTGCCGGGCTCGAACACGGTCGGAGGCACCGGCGGCTCGTGCACCTGCTTCATCGCCACGGCCACGGGACGCTCGCCGTCGAACGGCACGCGCCCGGTGAGCATCTCGTACAGCACGATACCCACCGAGTAGCAGTCGCTGGCGCCCGTGATCTCGCCGCCCTGGGCCTGCTCGGGCGACAGGTACTGCGCCGTGCCGATGACGGAGCCGACCTCGGTGAGGTCGGCGTCGCTGCCGGCCTGGGCGATACCGAAGTCGGTCACCTTCAGCAGGCCGTCCTCGGCCATGATCACGTTCTGCGGCTTGATGTCGCGGTGGATCACGTGGTTGCGGTGCGCCACGGCCAGGGCCGACAGGATCTGCAGGCCCGCCTCGATGGTCTCGTCGGGGCCGATGGCGCCGCGGCGGCGGATGATGTCCTTGAGGTCCGGCCCCGGCAGGTACTCCATCACGATGTAGTACGTGCCCTTGGCCTCGCCGCGGTCGAACACCTGCACGATGTTCGGGTGATTCAGCTTCGCGGCGGCCGACGCCTCGCGGCGGAAGCGGTCGACGAACTGCGGGTCGCGCGCGTAACGCGACGACAGCACCTTGATGGCGACGCTGCGCCCTAGGTCGAGGTCCTCGGCGCGGAACACCTGCGCCATGCCCCCGGCCCCGAGCTGCTCCGCGATGCGGTAGCGCCCGGCGATCAGGTCGCCGGTCTGGATCCCGCTCATCCTGCGCTCCTTGCGATCGCCGCCTTCATCACCTCACGCGCGATGGGTGCCGCGGCCACGCCGCCCGTCTCGGGCGTGCGCTCCACCACGACCGCCACCGCGACCTTCGGGTCGTCCTTCGGTGCGAAACCTATAAACCATGCATCGTTGAGTCCGTTGGCGCCGGTCTCGGCCGTGCCCGTCTTGCCCGCCACGTCCAGGCCCTGCAGCGCGGCCTGCGTGCCGGTGCCCTCCCTGACGACGTTGCCCATCATGTCGGTCACCTCCCGGGCCGTGTCCGGCGAGCACACCTGCGTCAGCCGCCGCGGGCCCTGCTCGAACACGGCGGAGCCACTCTGGTCCGTGGCCCGGTTCACCAGGTACGGCCGCATCAGCGTGCACCCGTTCGCGATCGCGCTGACCACCATGGCCATCTGCAGGGGCGTGACCGACAGCTTTTCCTGGCCGATCGCGATGCGGGCCAGGTCGGCGCCGTCCTCGATGTTCGGCAGCAGCGCGTTGTTCGTGCCGTAGCGGCCGGACGCCACCACCTCGCCGGCGGGCAGGTCGATCGGCGGCTTCTTGCCGAAGCCGAACGCGTCCATCGTCTCGCCCATCCGCGCGCCGCCCAGGTTCTGGCCGATGCGGGCGAACGTGGTGTTCACCGAGTGGGTGAGCGCGGTGGTGAGGTCGTGGTCGCCGAATACCTCGCCGCCGAAGTTGCGGATGGGCGGGCCGTTCGTGGCCAGCGTGCCGGTGTCGTCGAAGCGCGTGGCGGGCGTGTAGTCGAGGTTCGAGTCCAGCGCGCCCACCAGCGTGACGACCTTGAACGTGGACCCGGGCGCGTAGCGGCCCTGCGTGGCGCGGTTGAGCAGCACCGAGTCACTCGAGTTGCGGATCTTCGCGAACTCCGCGGGGTTCGCGACCTTCGACAGGTCGAAGCCCGGCGACGACGTCATCGCGAGCACCTTCCCCGTCTTCGGCTCGATCGCCACCACCGCGCCGGCGCGGCCGATGAGTTGCTCGTCCGCGATCTGCTGCACGCGCTTGTTGAGCGTCAGCTCCACGTTGGCGCCGTGCGCGGTGCGCAGGCGCAGGCGCACCAGCAGCGGCTCCGCGCCGTAGTTGCCGCGCAGGTACGAGTTGTACGAGGACTCCACCCCCGTGGAGCCGACCTGCGGGTTCGCGTACCCCACGACGTGGGGGGCGAGCGTCCCCTGCGGGTAGCCACGGACGTAGGTGGTCTGGCCGGCGACCCGCTTCGGGACGCTGCGGGCCAGCACGATCTTGTCGGCCGTGACGATCTCCCCGCGGTCGATGGTCTTGTCGCGCTCGGCGGCCTGCCGGTTGTCGTTGCGGTCGGCGAGGTCGGGCGCGGCGACGACCTGCCAGTAGCCGAGGAAGAGCCCCAGCAGGGCGAACCCGGCGGCGAGCACGATGTAGAGGCGTCCGATCGACCGGTTCACGGTTCGTCGTCCCAGGCCGGGGCCTCGTCGGCGCCGCGGTCACGGCGCTTCACGCGGGGCCGGTACGGGCGGTCTGTGCGGTGGCTGATCACCAGGAGGATGGCGACGATCCCGAAGTTCGTCACCACGCTGGAGCCGCCGTAGCTCAGGAACGGCAGCGTGACGCCCGTCAGCGGCACCAGCCGCACGACGCCGCCCACGATGATGAAGGCCTGCAGGCCCAGCATGGCGGTGAGGCCGGTGGCCAGGAGCTTGCTGAACCCGTCGTTGGCGCGGGCCGCGATCGTGAACCCGCGGGCGACGAACAGCATGATGAGCGCCAGCACGCCCATCGCGCCGATGAACCCCAGTTCGGTTCCCACCGCGGTGAAGATGAAGTCGGTCTCCAGGAAGGGGATCACGGGGCGCCCGCTCTCGGTCACCAGGAACCCCTTGCCCAGGCCCGTGCCCACCACCCCGCCGTCGGCCAGCGCGTAGAGGGACTGCACCATCTGGTAGCCGCGGTCCTGCGTGTCCTGGAACGGGTGCAGCCACGAGTCCACGCGGTCCTGGATGCGCGGGACCGCGGCCCAGATGGCGACGGCTCCGGCCAGGAACAGCCCGGCGCCGACGCCCGCGTACGCGGCGCGCCCCGTGGCCACGTAGATCATGGCCAGGAACACGCCGAAGAACATCAGCGCCGTGCCGAAGTCGTTGAGGGCCGCGACCAGCGCCAGCGCGAGGCCCAGCACCACGAGCATGGGGCCCAGCACGGCCATGGGCGGGGCCGGGACGCCCAGGATGCGGCGCGTCGGCACCGCCAGGAGCTCGCGCTTGTCGCGCATGTAGCCCGCCAGGAAGATCACGATGAGGACCTTCACGACCTCGCCCGGCTGCACAGTCTGGCCGCCCGGTAGCGTGATCCACAGCTTCGCCCCGTAGATGACGGTGCCGAACGCGGCGGTCGCCAGCAACAGCACGACCGCGAGGATGCCGATGAGGTAGCGGTACCGCTCGAGCACGCGATGGTCGGGCATCACGAGCAGCACCCCGACGAACACGACGGCGGCGACGCCCAGCCACACCAGCTGGTCGCGCGCGAGGTCCGGGTTGATGCGGTACAGGGTGACCATGCCGATGGCCGTGAGCACACCCACGGTGGGCAGCACGTACGGGTCGGCCTGGGGCGCCCGCAGGCGCAGCGCCACGTGCATGGCGACCAGCAGCGCGAGGCCGATGGCCACGGTGGCCACGGGTCCGGTGCGCAGCGCGTCGGCCCGCGCCGTGGCCACGGTGGCCACGCCGAGGGCACCGACCAGCGCGGCGGGCACCAGAAAGCCCGCCTCCCGGGTGCGCGGAGAGATCACGGGGCGGCCGGCTCCTGCGGGGCGTTGGTCAGCGGGCCCAGGCCCGGCGGGCCCGTCCGGGGGAGCTGTGCGCGCGGCGTCGGGGCGTCGGGCAGCCCCTGGGTCCACACCAGGCGGGTGGCGCGCAGGACCGTCTCGCCCAGGCCGCCGAAGCCGCCCAGCGAAAGGCCGGGCGTGGCGGGGACACCGGTGTCCTCCCACGCGTGGCTGGTGTCGATGGGGCCGAGCGCCACGCCCCGTTCCACCCAGATCGTGTCGCCCCCGCCGGCGGCGAGGGAGTAGCTGCGCCCCTGGAACCACCAGAACGCGCCGCCCAGGATGACGGCCAGGGCGACGACGCCCGCAACCCACAGGCCGGGGTGGCGCCCGCGCCCGCGCCCGGGGGCCCGCTCGAACACCAGGGGCGCGCCGGTCGCGCCGTCACCCCCGCCCGCGGGAACGCCGCCGATGACCTTCGTGGCGCGGTCGGGGCGCCCCCCGCGCGGCACCGACTCCGGCTCGTCGACGGGGATCTCCTGCGTGTCCGACGACAGCGTCGCGGACGTCGCCTGGGTCGGGGAGCCCTCGCCGATGCGGGCCAGCACCACGGTGACGTTGTCGCTGCCGCCGTTGGCGTTGGCGCGGGCCACCAGGGCGGCGGCGGCCTCCTCCATGCTGGTGGCGGTGCGCAGCTCGGCCAGGATCTCGTCGTCGCTCACCTCGCCGTACAGGCCGTCGCTGCACAGCAGGAGGATGTCGTCGGGCTCGACGTCGTGCTGGTAGGTGTCGACAGTGACGTCCGGCTCGGCGCCCAGCGCACGCGTGATGACGTTGCGGTGGGGGTGGTTGAGGGCCTCCTCGGGCGACAGGCTGCCCTGGCGCACCAGCTCGGCCACCACGGAGTGGTCGTGGGTCAGCTGTTCGAGGGTGTCGCCGCGCCAGAGGTACGCGCGGCTGTCGCCGACGTGCACCACGTCCAGGCGGTGCCCCTCCAGCGTCGCGGCCGTGATGGTGGTGCCCATCCCGCTCTTCGAGGGGTCCTGGGCGGCCATGCGCCGGATGGCGCGGTTGGCGTTCTCGATCGCCGCCTTGATCGACAGCGGGTCGGCGGGCTTGGAGATGCCCTCGATGGCCTCGACGGCCATCTGGGAGGCCACCTCGCCGGCCAGCGCGCCGCCCATGCCGTCGGCGACGGCCACGACGTGCGCCGCGACATAGCTGCGGTCCTCGTTGTGGTCGCGGACGCGCCCCGTGTCGGACCGCTCGGCCAGCTCCACGATGTGGAGTCCCTCGGCCATCACTCCTCGTAGCGCAGCGTGGTTTCGCCCATCCTCAGCGTGTCCCGCACGCGCAGCTGCGCGTGCTCCACCCGCTGGCCGTTGAGGAACGTGCCGTTGGTCGAGCCCAGGTCCTGGATGTAGAAGAAGCTGCCGCGGCGCAGGATGCGCGCGTGCATGTGCGACAGGAACGAATCGTCCAGGTGCAGGTCGTTCGACGCCGAGCGGCCGATGGTGAGGCCGCCGCCCAGGGGCAGCTCGCGCCCCACCTCGGACGGGCCGGCCTCCACGATGAGGCGGGGCTCGATGCCCGTGGCCAGAACCTCCGCCGTGGACTGGCTGTGCGCCCGGTCGGTGGGCGGCAGGTCGCGGGGCGCGTCGGCGGCCGGCTCGTCGTGCAGCAGGAACCCGGGGTCGGGCCGGTCGGCCCGCGGGATGTCGCGCGGACCGGGGGCCTCGACGGCCGCGCCCGCGGCCACGGGCACCGGTTCCGGGTCGGGGAGGTCCACGGCGATGGCGCCGGGCGCGCGCGGCTCGAGGATGGGATGGGCGGCCGTGTCGGGCGACACGACGGGGTCCTGCAGAGGCAGCGCGGGGGGTGTCGCGCGCGACAGCGTGCGCGCGGCCGACCGGACGACGGCCCACAGGAAGCCGAACACCAGGACGATGACGGCAAGCTGGGCGACCAGCATCGACGTCTCGGTCACGAGATCTCCACCGCGATCTCGGTGGTGCCCAGCACGATCCGGTCGCCGTCGGCCAGCGCGTGGCGGGTGACCATCTGCCCGTTGACCTCCACGCCGTTCGTGGAGTCGAGGTCGATGATGAAGTAGTCGTAGCCCACGTGACGGATCTCGCAGTGGTTCCGGCTGACGTTGGGGTCGGGCACGATCACGTCGCGGTCGCGGCTGCGGCCCAGTGTCATGACGCGTGAGGCCATGCGGGTGCGCACGCCGTTCATCACCAGCGTCAGCGAGCCGGCGTTCAGCGCCGCGCGCGCGTCGGCGGCGGAGATGACCTGCGTGCCGCTGACCCCCTCCAGCGCCGCGTTCGCCACCGGGGGCGCGGCCGCGGGCGCCGGGGCGGCCGCCCCGGGCTCCTCGGCGGGCGGGGCCGGCGCGGACGGACCGGTGCCCTCGGGCGCATCCACCATGCGGCAGCCGATGCCGAACTCGCCGGCGCGCAGGTCCCCGTCCTCCTCCAGCGCCACGGTCGGGGCCGTGATCAGCGAGTACCCGCTGCCGCGGGCGTGCGCCTCGAGGTACTGGGCCATCTCACCGGTGAGCGCCCCCTCGTAGTCGGCGAAGGCCGCGTGGTCCTGGGTCGACAGGAACACCGTGTACTCGTTCGGTACGTAGATCTTGGAGACCGACACGGTCTTGTGGTCGTCCATCTCGCGGGCCAGCTTTCGCGCCAGCTCGACCGGCTGCAGCTGGCTGCGGAACGCGCGGCGGAAGCCGCGCTCGACCACCGACTCGATGGAGTTCTCGATGCGTCTCAATACGCTCATAGGGCTTTCGGCAGCGTAGCGGACGGACCCGGCGACGCCTCGCGGACGAGGAAGCGCCACGGCCGCAGTGCCCAGCCCAGCACCACGACCCCGGACGCCGCGCACGCCACGAGCGCCGACTTGGGGTCGGGACCGGTGATGGCCAGGCCCGCCACGAGCGCGGTGATCCAGGCCAGCGCGGCCGCCCCGCGGGCGCCGCCGCGGCGCCGGACCATGGCCCCGGCCAGCATCGCTCCCGCGACCAGCACGGCGGCCTGCGCCCACACCCATGGCGCGCCGGCAAGCGGCGCCGCGACGTCGCGCACCACGCCGACGGGGTTGCCGCGGCCGTCGGCCACGTGCCCTCCGGGCACGGCCGTGCCCGCGCTCAGCAGCAGGCCGTGTCCCTGATCCAGCAGCTGCCACAGCAGCGTGCCGAGCACGCCGGCCACGGCCAGTTGTGCGCGGCGGAACGGGCGGGGCGCGACGCCGGTCACGGCGGCCGCCAGCGGACCCATCCCGACGGCGAACGCGATGGGCCACCACGCGGCGGCCATCGCCAGGCCGGGGGCCCGGGGACCGGTCAGCAGCAGCGCGACGGCGAGGGGGGCCAGCGCCACCGCCAGGCCCGTGGACGCCTGCCCCACCAGCACGAGAGCCCCGACGACGCCCAGCAGCATCGTGATGCCCGGGCTGGCGGCGATTCCCATGCCGGCCGCGACGGCGACCCCGGCCGTGGCGGCCGGGCCCAGCGACGTCCACTCGGTCAGGGCCAGCGCGGCGGGGACGGCGGCGGCCGCGCCGCGCCCCAGCGGCGCCAGCCAGCGATGCCGGCGCACCGCGTCGGCCACGCCGGGTCCCCCGGGCCACGCCCGGCTGGCGGCGGCGCGCAGCGCGCCGGCCATGCGGGCGGCGCTGGGGCGGTCGGCCGGGTTCAGCTCGAGGCCGGCCGTGACGAGGCGGCACACGTCCGGCGGAAGGTCCGGGCGCTGTCGCGCGATGGGCGGCACCACGCCCGACACGGCGTGCCGCAGGGCGTCCATCGGGGGCAGCCCCCGGTGGGGGTTGTGGCCGGTCAGCATCTCGTACAGCACGAGGCTGGCGGCGTAGACGTCGCTGGCGGGCTCCGTGTGTCCGTCGCGCGCCTGCTCGGGTGCCATGTACGCCACCGTCCCCACCACGTCGCCCGTGCGGGTCAGCGACGGGTCGCCGGTGGAGCGCGCCACGCCGAAGTCGCCCAGCAGCGCGTCGCCATGGGGGTCGATGAGGATGTTCGCGGGTTTCACGTCGCGATGGAGCACGCCCCGCGCGTGCGCGTGGTCGAGTGCGTCCAGCACGTCCGCCATGATCTCCACAGCCCGGCAGTCGTCCACGCCGTCCTCGTCCACGAGGGCACGCAGGGAGGGGCCGTCGATGAGTTCCCACACCAGTCGCACGCAATCGGGGTCCGTGCCCCAGTCCAGCAGCCGCACGACGTGCGGATGCGACAGCCGCGACGCCGCCCGGATCTCGCGCCCGGCGCGCGCCACGAGGTCGGCGTCGTCGATGATGGTCTTCACGGCCACCTCGCCGCCGGTCCGCACGTCGACGGCCCGCCGCACGCTGGACGTGGCACCCCGCCCCAGCAGGGTGCCCAGGCGGTATCGCCCGAGGGCGAGCTCGGTGGTGGGAACGCCGGTGCGCACGTCGTGCATCTTCGCTGCCGTCGCCCGTTGCCCTTCGGGACGCGGTTCGGAGACGCCCGGCGTGCTAGCCTTTCGCGATCCTGCTCAGCAGGATGCGGGGGCGAGTGGTGGAATTGGTAGACACGCTGGCTTCAGGTGCCAGTGCTCGTAAGAGCTTGGGGGTTCGAGTCCCCCCTCGCCCACCTACAGAACGGGTGCTTCACGCCGTGACCACGGGTTCCAGGACCTAGGCGATGTCGGAATACGATCGCCGCGACGACATCGAGCCGGGCGACACGGGCGCGACGGGACGCGCGCCGCGGCCCTCGCTGCCTCCCTCCGACAAGGAGTTTGACGAGCTCGACTCGTCGTTCGCCGACCCCATCGGCGGGCCGCCCGAGAAGCCCGCGTTCTTCGAGGAGGACGACGCGTTCGACGACGTCTTCGCGCCCGAGCCCGCCCCGGCACCGCCGCCGGTCGAGGACTTCGGTTTCGACGACATCGCCCGCGGCGACGAGCCCGCGCCCGGGTCGCGCCGCTCGTCTCGTCGCGGGGGCCTGCGCCGCAGCGGAGGTGGCGACGGCGGGTCCTCGCCGCGGCCTCCCCGAGGGTCGGGCGGACGCCCGAAGGCGTCCAAGGGTGGCGGGGCGCGCGCGCCGCGGCTCTCACGCGGCTCCGGCGGCGGGGGTCGCCCGCGCCCCGGCGGCTCCGGACCCCGCGGCGGCTCCGGCCGCGGCGGCGGTGCGTCCGTCATGTCCGACCCGCGGGCCCGCCTGGCGATCATCGCGGGTATCGCGCTGCTGCTGCTCGTCGTGCTCATCCTGTGGTGGCGCGACCACCAGCGCAGCCAGCTGGAGAACTCGTACAAGAGCTACGTCAACGAGGCCGGGCAGATCGCCGGCGACTCGGCGGGCGAGGGCAAGCGCCTGATGACGCTCCTGCAGAACACCGACAACAAGTCGCCGTCGGCGCTCGCCACCGAGGTGCAGAAGCTCGCCACCGAGGCGAACGGGCTCACCAAGAAAGCGGCCGACCTGTCGCCGCCCGGCGGCCTCGCCGACGCCGACCGCTCGTTCCAGATGGCGCTGCGCATGCGCGCGAACGGCCTCAGCTCGCTTGCGCAGACGCTGCCGCAGGCCCTGCGCGGCGAGAACCAGGCGCAGGCCGCCAAGCTGCTGGCGGCACCCATGAAGCGGTTCCTCGCCAGCGACGTGGTCTACGCCGACCAGTACGCCCAGGTGGCCTCGGCGAAGATCCGCGAGGAGGGCATCGACAAGGTCGAGGTGGCCACGAACCAGGTGTTCCTGGCCGGCACGAATGAGCAGTACGCGTACACCACCGGCGCGCAGGCCCTCATCAAGCAGATGAAGAGCGGGTCGGCCAGCACCAACGCGCCGGGCGGCACGCTGCGCGGCACCAGCGTCGAGGGTGTCACGGCCCAGCCCAGCGGCACTGCCCTGAGCACCGACACCACCACCAGCATCGTGGGATCCGGGGAGCTCGGCTGGGCGGTGGAGGTCAAGAACGGCGGCGAGGTGGACGAGCAGAACATCGACGTCACCGTCAGCTTGACCTACGGCGGCGCGACCCCCGCGTACACGAAGACGGTGCCCATCGCGAACCTGGCCAAGGGCGAGTCGACGACGGTGACGGTGCCGGGGCCGACGGCCTCGGAGATCACGAACGACCAGGAGGGGAGCCTCCTCGTGGAGACGTCCTCGGTGCCGGGTGAGCGCAACACCGACAACAACTCCAAGGACTTCCTCGTCAAGATCACGTTCGGCTGACGCCGGGGGACGCCTCCTTCCGCCGTGGACACCGCCGTCGTCGCCGCCATCGCCGGAGCCGCCGTCCCCGGCGTGGCGGCGCTGATCCTGGCGTGCGTGCTGTGGGTGCGGCTGGGACGCACGCGGGCGGCTCAGCGCCTGCTGCTTGGCGACGGCGCCGACCCGGTGAACCTGGTGGACGGCCAGGCCGCGCTCGCCGGGCACGCCCGCGACCTGCGCGCCGACCTCGACGGCCTGCGGGCGCGTGTGGAGGGCGAGGCGGCGTTCGTGCGCGACGAACTGTCCACCGTGATCCGCTTCCAGGGGCTGGTGCGCTACGACGCCTACCGCGACATGGGCGGCGGCCAATCGTGGTCGATGGCCCTGCTGGACGAGGCGGGATCGGGCACCGTGATGTCGTGCCTGCACGCCCGCGACCACGCCCGCGTGTACGTCAAGGACGTCGTGGGCCGCGCGTCGGCGCAGCGGCTGTCGCCCGAGGAGACGCGCGCGATCGCCCTGGCCATGGGGGGCGACGCGCCGGCCCGGTCCCGCGAGGCCGCCGGGGGCGCGTAGCGGGCGCCGATCGGGGTTCGCGAAGCGGCGTGGCGAGCGAGAACCGCGTGCGAATGGGCGGGACGGAGATCCCGGGTTCGTTGCGCCGTGGTGCCGTGCAGGTGAGCGTGTCGCCGCCGGGTCGCGACACCTCCGACCCGGGACGCTAGGCCTCCAGCCGCACCAGCGGGGTGCGGGGCGTCCACGGCAGCCGCCCCAGGCCCACGCGACCCGCGACGGGCTCGGGGTCCGACGCGCGGCTGGTGACCAGCAGCACCAGGCCGGACGGGCCAGTGATGATCTCGTCGAACGACGGGCCCGGTCCCGCCAGGACGTTGCCGAGGGCGTGGGTGGAGCGGGCCAGCCAGAGGAACCGCAGGGTGGGGTCGGAGCCGCCGGACAGGCGCCCGAACTCGCCCTGCCGCGCGATGACCAGGAAGCGGGTGAGCGAGCCCGACAGGTCGTCGACCTCCCGCTCGGCCACGTGGAGGCCGAGCGAGTCGCCCAGACCGGCCCCGGCGAGGACCACCGCGGGCGCGCCGCCCCCGGCCACCCTCCGCCCGGCCTCGGCCGTGGACATGGTCTCCACCGGGCGCAGGCGCCAGCGGGCGATGAAGCGCGTGCACTGGCGGAGGGCCTGGGGGTGGCTCAGCACCTGCGCCCCGCGCAGGTCCTCGAGGTGGACGCCCTCCGGCACGTAGGCGTCGAAGCGCACCGCGACGTCGGCCACGCCGCCGGCGGCCAGGCCCTCGCCGTGCACCAGCAGCGCCTCGGCCGCCCGCTCCACCAGGCCCGAGGCGGAGCTGCAGATGGGCAGCACGCCCATGTGGCCGGCGTGGGCGGCCTCGAGCACGTCCTCGAAGCTGCCCATCGGGATGAGTGGCGGGTCGAGAAGGCCGAGCGTCGCGGCGCAGTGGCGCGCGGCGGTCTCGCTGAACGTGCCCGCGGGGCCCAGGTACGCCACGGGCCCGGGGGCGGCGTCGCGGCGCGGCAGCGACATGCCCAGCGGCCACGCGTACGCGTCGGACACGCGCTGGCGCAGGTCCTCCACGGCGGCGTCGACGTCGGCGTCGCCCCGGATCTCCAGGCGCACCACCACGGCGCGTTGACCCGTCCGCACCACCTCGGACACCACCCGGGGCGCCCTCACCCGCGGAACGCCGCGCAGCACGTGCAGCACGCCGGCCCCCGAAACCGACTCGGGCACGAGGAACCGGACGTCGCGGCGGATGTGGGCCAGCCAGCGGTCGAGCCGCGCGTCGAGCTCCGGCCCCGCCAGCACGTCGATGCGGCCCATGCCGAAACGCGTCCGGCGGACCTTTCCGCCGACCCCCAGCGCGCGCGCGTTGCGGAGCCCCTCGCCCTCCAGCAGGACCGCGTGCCCCCGCGATCCCACGAGCGTCTCGTCCAGCGTCACGTCGGTGGGGCTGAGGGACACGATGCGCCCCACCCGCAGGTCGTCGGGCTTGTCGGCCGTCACGATCCCCACGTGCGTGTGCTCGCGGCGGTGCCGGGAGAGCTCGGCGCGCTTGGCCTGCGTGGCGCTGACCACGGCCGCGCCGGTCTGGTGGATGGTCTCGAACAGGCTGCCGGACAGCTCGTCGCGCAGGCCCGCGATGTGGTCGCCGATCGCGTCGGAATCACCGGTGCGCACGGCCTGCTCCAGCCGCGTGAGCGCCCCCCGCAACCCCAGGTTGGCCTGCACGGCTGCCGGGTCGGCCTGACGCACGGCGACGGACGGCTGCTGCGCCTCGCTCATGGTGCGCACCGCCAGCCCCAGGAGGGTCTCGAAGCTCGGCGTGCGCATCTCCCACAGGTCGGCCTCCAGGTCGAGCTCGGAGTGCATCGCGGCGTCGGCGAACGCGATGAGCGCCTGCTGGGTGAGCGTCTGCACCTGTTCCATCGAGCGGTCGTGCGCCTGCGGCGTCGTCGCCTTCACGACGCCCCCGAGCGCCTCCACGGCCCGTGCGAACCACTCCTGCGCGGGCGTGGGATCACCGCGGTGGGTCAGCACGACGGTCTGGCCGTCGAGGCTCCGTGCCAGCGCGTCGAACAGGGGGCGGATGCCGAAGGCGAAACGGGTCCCGAGGATCGGCCCGAGGACGGCCGACGACGAGGTCTTCAGCGACGCCGTGTCGAACACCACGGCGTCGTCGCCGAGCAGCGCGGCCAGCGCGCGGGCCACGTCCCCCAGCGTGTGGTGGGGGACGGCCAGGCAGACCGCCGTGCCCGGCCGCGCCACGTCCGCGGAGCCCCGCAGCGGCACGACGACGCCGCCGTCGATGACGGCGAGGTCGGGCGTGACGGCGAACGGCCAGTCCGTCGCCTCCAGGACCGCCCGGGCCTGGGGCTGGTCGATGAGCACGACGCGCTCCCACGGCATGTGGGAGAACAGGTGCTGGCACAGCACACGGCCCGGCCCCGCGACGGCCCCGACCACGACGAGGTGGCGCGGCTCGTATCCTCCGGGTGTCGGCGCGTCGGTCAACGCCCCGGAGGATAGTGCCGGGCGGGTGCCCGGCGTCGGCGCCCCTAGTTGAACCGCTTGTTGTACTCCGCGAGCCAGTCGCGGGCCTCGCTGCCGATGCGGTACACGCCCGGGCCGTTGGCGAGGATGGCCTTGCCCGCCGGGGTGGACTCGGCCAGCGTCCAGCTGCACGCCACCGGGGCGCCGCATCCCGCCGGGGCACCGGCCGGCGCGCCCGCCTGGGAGAACAGGAAGTGCACGTTCGCGGGGTTGCCGCCGTAGCGCGCGTAGAGGCCGGTGAACGCGGCCGGCACGCTGCGCCACTCGGCGGCCGTGAACGCCGTGCGCGAGCCGCCGTAGCCGTGGTACATCTGCAGGTGGAGACCGCCCGCCAGGGCGAGACCCGGCATGACCGCGCGCCAGCTCGTGAAGTGCGGCTTGCCGTCGCGTCCCAGGTTCCGCTCGCGGCCGCGGCCCGCTCCGATGGCCGTGTGCACCGCGGGGGCGAGGTACACGTGGACGCGCGACGCCCACGTCCCGCCGTACGGGCTGGGCGTGTTGAGCAGCGTCATGGCGGCCGTGAAGCGCGCGCCGGCCCACGAGGACCGGACGGCGGGCAGCCGCGCGTTGCGCACCATGGGGGCCGGCGCGTCGCCGAAGGGCTTGCCGATCTCGTCGATCGACACCATGTGGGACGTCGCCCCGGCGTCGCCCTGCGTGATCTGCCGCTTCAGCGTGGCGGCGATGGTCGCGGGCGTCATCGACGCGAGCGCCCGCCCGCTCACCTTGGCCACCTTGTACGGGCCGTTGTCGCCGGGTACCAGCATGCCGCCCGCGCCGGGGTCCTGGCGGAACGCGCCGCGGGCGGGGGTCAGGCCCGCCCCGTTGGCCGGGAACGCCAACTCCTGCACGACGGCCTGGTCGTCGTACACGAACGTCAGCGGGGCGGAGCTGGTGCGCGGCGTCTGGGCCGCGGCCGGGACGGTGGCGCCGGCGACCACGGCGACGAGCGCCGCGGCCCGGAGGCAGGGGGCGGGGTGAATGCGCATGTCCTGGTCATCGGCATCCGCCGCCGCCGACCCAACCCCCGGCGCACTCAGCCGAAGCGCCGGTTGAACTCCCGCAGCCACCCCCGGGCATCGGCGTCGATGCGGTAGAGGCCGGGGCCGTTGGCCAGCACGGCACGGCCCGCCGGCGTGGACTCGGCCAGGCCCCACATGCAGGCCTGCGCGTCGCCGCATCGGGTTGCGCCGGCCGGCGTGCCCGTGGACGAGAAGACGAAGTGCAGCCGGGACGAGCCTCCCCCGGCGCGCCGCAGGAGGCCCGTCACGGCCCCCGGCACGCGCCGCCACTCGGCCGCCGTGAACGCCGTCCGCACACCGCCGCGGGCGTGGTACATCTGCAGGTGGACGCCTCCGGCCAGGGCGAGGCCGGGCATCACGGCGCGCCACGAGCGCAGGTGGGGCTTGCCGTCGCGGCCCAGGTTGCGCAGCGGCCCGCGGCCGGCCGCGATGGACGAGTGCACGCCCGGCGCCAGGTACACGTGCACGCGCGACGCCCACGTGCCTCCGTACGGGCTGGGCCGGTCCAGCAGGCGCATCGCGCGCGTGAACCGGGACCCGGCCCACGCGGCCCGCACCCGGGGAAGCCGGGCCCCCCGGCGCACCACCGGCGGGCGCGCGTCCGCGTACGCGGCGTCGACCTCGTCGACGGCCACGAGGTGGCTGGCGGCCCCGTCGGTGCCGTGGCGGATGCGCGCCCGCAACGTGGCCGCCATCCGCCGCGCGGACATGCCGGCCAGCTCTCGTCCCCCGACCTTGGCCACCAGGGTCGGTCCCGGGTGGCCCTGCGTGAACATTCCCCCCGGCCCGGGCGCCTGACGCAGTGCGCCCCGCGTGGGGCTGAGGCCCGGTCCCGCATCGGGCGCGGCCAGGTACCGCACGACGGCGTCGGTGTCGTAGATCAGCGACAGCCGACCCTGCGCGGGGGCCGGGGCGGCGCACGCGCATGCGGCCACGGCGCCGGCGAGGGCGAAACGGGGAAGGGACACCTTGATGACGTCCGGACGTCGTTGTCGGGGACCCCGGATGAATAGCGCATCCCGGGCGCCCGCGTAACAGAGGTGTCGCAGCCGGGCGCGGGTCGCGTCCGCGCCGCCGATAGCTACACTTCGTACAACCGTGGGGTCCCTCGGACGCAGGGGTGGCAGCGGTGGGGCAGCAGGTTCTGGTTCTGAACGCGACCTATGAGCCGATCAACGTCTGCTCGTTGCAGCGCGCCGTCGTGCTGGTGCTGAAGAACAAGGCCGAGGTGCTCGAGCGGGCGGCCCGCCAGTTGCGCTCGGCCGCCGCCAGCCACGTGCACCCGCTCGTCATCCGCCTCATCACGTACGTCCGCGTGCCCCGCAACGAGAAGCGCCGAATATCCCGGCGGGCCGTGTTCGCGCGCGACGGCTACGTCTGTCAGTACTGCGGAACCGGCTCGCACCTCACCGTCGACCACGTCATCCCCCGCAGCCGCGGCGGTGGCTCCGGGTGGGACAACGTGGTCACGTCCTGCGCCCCGTGCAACATCCGCAAGGCCGACCGCCTGCCCGACGAGGTCGGCATGATCCCGGCCAACGCGCCCAAGCCCCCGCCCCCCGACGTGTTCATCAGCGTCGCCGCGCCGCGCCAGCCCACCAGCTGGGCCGCATACCTGCGCGCGTAGCGGCGCGTCCGCTCCGGCGGGCTACGGTGCCGGTGTGGACGACCCGCCGGCCATCGACCCCCACGCGCTGAGGCGGCTGACCGCCACGCGTCCCGAGCTGGCCGAGTGCGCCGTCGCCGAGTTCGGCTTCCCGGGGCCCCAGCGCGACCGGCTGGTGGAACGCATCCTGGCGGGCCGCAAGACGGCCACCACCGCGCTGCTGGACGACTACCGCCGCGGGGGCGCCGAGCTGCCCCGCGTGGGGCAGGTCTCGATCGTGGTGGACTCCCGCGCGTGGCCGGTGGCGCTGATCGAATGCACCGGCGTGCGGGTACTTCCGGTGGGCGCGGTGGGTGCCGACGTGGCGCGGGAGGAGGGCGAGGACTTCGCGGACGTCGCGGCGTGGCGCGACGCCCACGAGCGCTTCTGGCACGGGGAGGAGTACCGGGCCCACGCCGGCGACCCGGGGTTCACCGTCGCCGACGACACCCCCGCGGTCGTGGAGTGGTTCGCGGTGACCGCGCGCCTCGGCCAGCTGTAGGGCCGGCGCAACACCGCTGACACACGTCGTCCCGCCGGGGTGGGTGGCGGTGGCCGGGGCGGCAGGATGGCGCGGTCGACCCCCACCGTCCCGGAGGACCCGTGAACCGCCGCATCCGCACCCGCCACGCCCTGACCGCCGCCGCCGCGGCCGCGTCGCTGGCCGGCGCCGCCGCCCTGGCCACGCCCGCCCGGCCCGGCGGGCCCTCGTTCGCCCTCCTGGGCTCGTACGCCACCGGCTTGGGCGGCGAGAGCTCCGGCGAGACCGCCGCCCTGCAGGACGGCCGCATGTACGTGACGAGCGCCGAGGCCAACGTCCTCGACATCGTCGACGTGAGCGACCCCGCGGCGCCGGTCCGCACCGGCCGCGTCGACCTGGCCCCGTACGGCTCGGGCGTGCAGAGCGTGGACGCCACCCACGGTCTCGTGGCCGTGGCCGTGAAGGCCGCCGTGAAGACCGACCCCGGGCGGGTGGTGTTCCTGCGCCCCGATGGCACGTTCGTCACGGCCGTCACCGTGGGCGCCCTGCCCGACATGCTCGCGTTCTCACCCGACGGCAAGCGCCTCGCGGTGGCCAATGAGGGCGAGCCCAACGGCTACGGGCGGGCTGACTCGGTGGACCCCGAGGGCAGCGTGTCGATCATCGACATCCGCCCGGCCCGTGGCCGCCGTCCCGCGTCGGTCGGCGACGTCCGCACGGCCACGTTCACGGCCTTCAACGAGGGGGGCGACCGCCACGGCGAGCTGCCCGCCGGCGTCCGCCTCAACGGGCCCGGCGCGAGCGTCGCTCAGGACCTCGAGCCCGAGTACGTCTCGTGGGACGACCGGGGACGCACCGCGTACGTGACGCTGCAAGAGAACAACGCCGTGGCCCGCGTCGACGCCCGCACCGGCCGCGTGAAGGACATCGCGGCGCTGGGTACCATCGACCGCGCCGCGCCCGGCTTCGGCATGGACGCCAGCGACAAGGACGGCGGCGTCAACATCGCGAACTGGCCGGTGAGGGCCCTCCCGATGCCCGACGGCATCGCGACGTTCGAGTACCGCGGGCGCACGTTCTACGTCACGGCCAACGAGGGCGACGCCCGCGACTACGACGGGTTCTCGGACGAGACGCGCGTGAAGTCGCTGACGCTCGACCCGGCGGCGTTCCCGGCCGCGGCCATGCTGCAGAAGGATGCGAACCTCGGCCGCCTCAACGTCTCGGCCACCGACGGCAGGGGCCCGAACGGGTACGTCGCGCTGTACGCGTTCGGTGCGCGCTCGGCGTCCATCCGCACCGCCGACGGTACCCTGGTATGGGACAGTGGCGACGCGTTCGAGCGCACGGTCGCGGCGGAAAACCCGGCGGCGTTCAACGTTGACAACACCGACAACGGCGTCGACGGCCGCAGCGACAACAAGGGCCCTGAGCCCGAGGGCGTCGCGGTGGGCCGCGTCGGCAGGGGCACGTACGCGTTCGTGGGCCTGGAGCGCACGGGCGGCTTCATGGTGATCGATGTCACCAACCCCTACGCGGCCCGCGTGGTCAACTGGGTGAACAACCGCGATTACGCGGCCGAGCCCGCCGGACCCGACAGCGGTCCCGAGATCATCAGGTTCATCCCCGGCCGCGGCCATCGGGGCGGCACGGTGATGGTGAGCAACGAGATCACCGGCACGGTCAGCCTGTACGCCGCCGCGCGCGTCGTTCGCTGAGCGCGGGGCGCCGCGCGCCGGGTTTGCCGGTGCGCGGCGCTATCCTCCTGGCTGCGCCCTCGTAGCTCAGTGGATAGAGCACAGGTTTCCTAAACCTGGTGTCGCAGGTTCGATTCCTGCCGGGGGCACGTTCACCCGGCGCGTGCGGGACGGCGGGCACCCGTGGCCGACCCGCGGTGTCGATCGGCCCCCTCCCGGGTAAGATTCCGGCGGAATCACCCATTGGCGCCGGGGTGTCGGCGCCGTCCCGGCACCAAGGAGCGCGCATCACATGAACGTCGACGAGATCGTCCAGAAGCTCCCCGTCGACCAGATCGCCCAGCAGCTGGGCGTCGACCCCGACAAGGCCCGCGAGGCGATCGGACTCGCCGTGCCGGCCATCGTCGGCGGTATGCAGGCCAACGCGCAGGACCCCGGCGGCGAGAAGTCGCTGGCCGAGGCGCTGGGCCAGCACGACGACGACCTCGCCGACGGCGTGCTCGACGGAAACGACTCCATCGACCGCGTCGACACCGACGACGGCGACAAGATCGTGGGCCACATCTTCGGCGAGAACCGCGACCAGGTCGTGAACCAGCTGAGCGGCGCCAGCGGACTGGGTGGCGGCCTCATGGGCAAGCTCCTGCCGATGCTGGCCCCGCTGGTCATGTCCTACATCGCCAAGCGCCTGCTGGGCGGCGGGGGCGGCGGGAACGTGGCCGCCCAGAGCGGCGGGATGGGCAGCATCCTCGGCCAGATCCTCGGCGGCAGCGGCCGCGGCGGCTCGCACGGCGGCGGGCTTGCCGACGTGCTGGGTCAGGTGCTGGGAGGCGGCGCGCCTCAGCAGCAGCGCCAGTCCGGCGGCATCGACATCGGCAGCATCCTCGGCGGCCTTCTGAGCGCCGGCCGCAAGTAGCACCGCCAGCGGGTGGGCGCCCTCGCGGGCCCCACCCGCCCGGCCGGTCAGGCCGCCGCGGCGAGCCGTTGCATCACGGCGCGGCGCCGCTCGGGGGCCGACGCCATCAGCGCCGGGTCGCCGAGCGCGGCCATGTCGACCAGGTCGACGTGCTCCAGCCCCGCGGCCCGGAACGTCGCGAGACGGTCGGCGACCACGTCGGGCGTGCCGTGCATGAAGTAGCGGCGCATGACCTCGCCGGGAACCGCCGCGGCCGCCGCCAGGGCCTCGTCGCGCGTGAGTTCCGTGGGCACGAAGTCCAGGAGGCCCCAGCGCGTGGCGAGGGGATGCTCGGTCCCGGCGCGCTCGAACTCCTCGGCCGGCGCGGTCAGCGCCACGAGGCGCAGCAGCAGCGACTCGTCCAGCAGGCGGTCCGCCTCCTCCGCCGTGTCGGTGAGCAGCAGCCACGCGTAGAGCCCGGCCCTCACCGCGTCGGCGGGGCGGCCCGCCGCGACGCTCGCGGCCCGCAGGTCCGCCAGGCGTGCCCCGTACTCGGCGGCGTCGAGGATCACGGGGAACCATCCGTCGGCCAGGCGCCCGGCGGCGGCGAGCACGCGGGGCCGGTGGGCGGCCATCCAGATCTCGGGGGGTGTGTCGCCGTAGGGCCGCGCGCCGAGGATGGCGTCGGTCAGCCGGAAGTGGTCGCCGTCGAAGCTGACGGGTTCGGGCGTGCCCCACAGCAGGCGGATCACCTCGACGGCCTCGATGAGCCGCGACGCCGTCCGCTCGTACGGCAGCCCGAACGGCACGATGTTCTCGGCCTCACCGACCCCGATGCCCAGCACGCTACGGCCCCGGGTGACGTGGTCGAGCGTGATGAACGTCTGCGCGATCACGGCGGGGTGCCGCCGCACGGCATCGGTGACGCCCGTGGCCAGACGGATTCGCTGCGTGTGCTGCGCCACGGCCGCCATCAGCGCCGTGGGATCCAGGAACACGTGCGGCGTGGAACCCGGCAGGGCCTGCGGCACGAGGTCCTGCGTCCACACCCCGGGCGGGAACCAGTGCAGGAAGTGGTCCGAGTACCAGATGGTCTCGACGCCATCGGCCTCCAGGCCCTGGGCCTGCGCGACGACGGCGTCCGTGGGCGGGCGGGTGATGCCCAGCGCCCCGATGGTCAACGGCCGCATGGATTCTCCTTGGGTCGCCCGAATCCTACGCCCGGGACGGAGGCGTGAGACGCCGCCGTGTCAGTCCGGGCCGGTGGCGGCGGGCCGGGAGGGATCGGCCGCGTACTGCGACCACGACCCCGGGTACAGGCGTCCTCTGCCCAGGCCCGCATGCTCGATCGCCAGCAGGTTGTGGCAGGCCGTGACGCCCGACCCGCAGTAGGCGACGACGTCGCGCGCGCCGCCCACGCCCAGCGCGCGGAACCGCCGTGTGAGGGCAGCCGGGTCCAGCATCGTGCCGTCCGGGCGGAGGTTGCCGCCCACCGGTGCGCTGCGCGCCCCGGGCACGTGCCCGGGGCGGGGATCCAGGGGGTTGGGGGTGCCGGCGAACCGCTCGGCGGTGCGGCCGTCCAGGGTGACGAACGCGTCCGAGGCGGCGGCGTCGGCGTCGGCCAGCAGCTCCGCCGGCCACGCGCGGGCGGGCACGGACACGGAGGGGCGCGCCGCCTCGCCGGCCTCGAGGGGCCCGTCCCACGCCGCCAGCCCGCCGTCCAGCACGGCGGCGTCTTGGCCGAGGGCCCGGAGCATCCATGCGAGGCGGGCGGCGAACACGCCGCCGTGGTCGTCGTAGACCACCACGGCGTCCCTCGCGCGGATGCCCAGCCTCCCCAGCGCCGCGGCGAACGCGACGGGGGCCGGCAGAGGGTGCCGGCCCCCGGACCCCGCGGGCGCCGCCAGATCGGCGTCGAGATCGGCGAACACCGCACCGGGGATGTGGCCCGCGCGGAACGCGCCGCGGGCGGGGCCGCCGTCGGGGGTCCAGCGGGCGTCCACGACAACGGTCTCGGGGTGGTCGCGCAGCCAGCGCGCGTTGACGAACGGGGCGATCACGGGACAGGATCACACCACAGTGCCCGCCCGAAAGGACCCCCCATGATCACCGGCCTCGACTTCGTCGCCGTCCCGTCCACGGACGCCGCTCGTTCCGCCGCGTTCTACATCGAGACCCTCGGGTTGCGGAAGGACGACCGCGCCGACGTGGAGTTCTGGATCGGCGACACGTGCTTCGGCATCTGGGAGCCCGCCTCGTTCGGAATGCCGTTCGCGCCCCAGAAGAACGGCCACATCGCGATCGGGGTGGACGACGTCGCCGCCACACGGGCCGAGCTGGAGGCCCGGGGCGTCGAGTTCTCCGGCGACGTGATGGACACCGGCGTGTGCCACATGGCGTTCTTCACCGACCCGGATGGCAACGACCTGATGCTGCACCACCGGTACGCCCCCCGCGAGTAACCCGCTACATCTCCTGGTGCCGGTCCGGGTCGCCGCCGAACAGGCGGCCGTCCGGCCGCGCCAGCGTCGCGATGGATGACATCTCGTCGTCGGTCAGCGTGAAGCCGAACACGTCGAGGTTAAGGCGCTGGCGCTCGGGATCGGACGACTTCGGCAACGGCAGGACGCCGCGCTGGAGCTCCCACCGCAGCACCGCCTGGCCGCCCGTCACGCCGTGGGCACGGGCGGCGTCGGCCACGGGGGGCGCCTCCAGCAGCGCCCCCTTGCCCAGGGGGCTCCACGCCTGGGTCACGATGCCGCGGCGCGCGTGGTCGGCAAGCGCGGCGTCCTGCGGGAACGCCGGGTGCAGTTCGATCTGATTCACCGCGGGCACCACCCCCGTGTCGGCGACGATCGCGTCCAGGTGTGCGGGCGTGAAGTTGCTGACACCGATCGACCGCACCAACCCCCGCTCGCGCACGTCGACGAGCGCCCGCCAGGCCTCGCCGAACAGGCCGACGCGGGGGTTGGGCCAGTGGATGAGGACCAGGTCGAGGTGGTCCAGCCCGGTGCGGCGAAGGCTGTCCTCGACGCATTCGACGGCGAGCGCGTGCGCGTGGAATCGGCCCGGGATCTTGGTCGTGAACACCAGGCTCTCGCGGTCGAGCCCGCACACCCTCATGGCCTGCGCCACGTCCGCCTCGTTCTCGTAGTTCACGGCGGAGTCCAGCAGGCGATAGCCCGCCTCGATCGCGCCGACCGTGGCCCGCACGGCCTCCGCGCCCTTCAACGGCCACGTCCCGAACCCGACCTGGGGCAGGGTGGTGCCGTCGTTCAGCGTGTACGTCGCGATGGGCACGGGGTTCCTCCGGTGGGCGATGGCGTCGACCCACCGTACCGCCGGCACGGCAGCGCGTCGCGGCCCCTGCCGAGACCCCGGGGCGCCCGGTGCCGCGTCGGCGGGTGGCCCCGCGTGCGGACGAACCGACGTCGAGGCCGGCGACGTGCGGGAGCAATCCGCCCGTGGTGGGGGGGCGACCGCCGGCGCATGCTCGGTGAGTCCGGTCGGTGCCAAGCACTCGGCGCGGGGTCGGGGCGAAGGACCGTGGTACCGTCGGCGGGTGACGCCGCCCGATTCCGTCCGCGCGGACGACCGCCTCGGTCCCGACGTATTGCGCATCGCGGCCGTGGTGGTGGTGGGCGCGTTCATGTCGATCCTCGACACCACGATCGTCAATGTCGCGCTCGACCGGCTGGCGATCGACTTCCGCACCGGCTTCGCCGACATCCAATGGGTCGTCACGGCCTACATGCTGGCCATGGCGGCGGTGATCCCCCTGAGCGGCTGGGTCGCCATGCGGTTCGGGCCGAAACACGTGTTCATCGCGTCCATGGCGCTGTTCGCCGCGGCGTCGGCCCTGTGCGGGTTCGCGTGGTCCCTCGAGTCGCTGGTCGCGTTCCGGGTGCTGCAGGGGGCGGGCGGCGGGCTGCTGATGCCCGTCGGGCAGATGATGCTTGCCGCGGCGGCCGGCCCGCACCGGATGGGCAGGGTGATGAGCGTCATCGCCGTGCCCATGCTCATCGCTCCCGTCATCGGCCCGGTGCTGGGCGGATTCCTCGTGGACCAGGTCGGCTGGGAATGGATCTTTCTCGTCAACGTCCCCGTGGGCGTCGCCGGCGTCGTGCTGGCGCAGCGCCTGCTGCGTGCCGACGCTCATCGCGCCGCCCCCGCGTGGCCGCTGGACGTTGTCGGGGTCGCCCTGATGGCCGTGGGCATACCGGCCATCACATACGGACTGGCCGAAACGGGCACGCTGGGCACCATCGCCGAGCCCCGGGCGTGGGGGCCCATCGCCGTCGGGCTGGCCCTGACGGCTGCGTACGCGCTGTACGCGCTGCGCCGCGACCGGCCGCTGCTCAACGTGCGGCTCTTCGCGAACGGGGGTTTCGGGGCGGCGTCGGTGACCGCGTTCGCCCTGGGCGCCGCGCTGTTCGGCGGCATGATCCTGATGCCGTTGTACGAGCAGGGGCCGCGCGGCCATACGGCGCTCGAGACGGGTTTGCTCCTGGCCCCCCAGGGGCTGGGAGCGGCGCTCAGCGCCCCCGTCGCGGGGCGACTCACCGACCGGGTGGGCGGGGGCATCGTCACGCTCGTGGGGCTCACGATCCTGTGCATCGGGACGATCCCGCTGACGCGCCTCGGCGCCGACACGCCGCAGTGGCAGATCATGCTGGCCCTCTTCGTGCGGGGTCTGGGCCTGGCGGGCTCGATGATGCCGGCGTTCGCCGCCGCGTACGCCACGCTGTCGCGCGCGGACATCCCGGATGCCAGCTCCCAGCTCAACGTCGTGCAGCACGTCGGTGGGTCCATCGGCAGTGCCCTCATGGCGGTGATCCTCGCCAACCGCCTCGGCGGTGAGGGATCCCATCCCGAGGCGACGCCGGCCCAGCGGGCCGCGCTGCCGCTGCCGGTCCGCGAGAGGCTGGCAGAGGCGTACGCCCACACGCACTGGTGGGTGCTGATCCTCACTCTCGTTGCGTTCGTGCCCGCGTTCGTGCTGTTCAAAGTGGAGCGGCGCGCCCGGCGGGGAGCGGACGCGCCGGTCGTGGCACCGCCGCCGGAGCTCTGACGCCCGGGCGACGGCGGCGGCGTCTACACTCGCGCGGATGACGGCGACCCGGCGTCAACCCCGCGATCAGATGGCGGTGCCCGACGCGCCCGGCGCCGACGAGGAACGTCGCCGGAACCTGCGCCGCATGAAGGCCGTCGCGTTCGGCCTGCTGGTCTTCGCGGCCATCGTGTACGTGGCGACGCTCGGCGACGGCGGGTTCCTGGGATACGTCAACGCCGGGGCGGAGGCGTCGATGATCGGCGCGCTGGCCGACTGGTTCGCCGTCACCGCGCTATTTCGCCATCCGCTGGGCCTGCCGGTGCCCCACACCGCGATCATCCCGACGCGCAAGGACGCGCTGGGGCGCAGCCTGCAGGAGTTCGTGGCCGACAACTTCCTGGCCGAGGATGTGGTGCGCGAGAAGGTGGCCCGCGCCGACGTGGCCCGGCGGGTGGGGGAGTGGCTGGCGCACCCCCGCAACGCCGCCCGCGTCAGCGCCGAGGCGTCACGCCTGGCATCCCACGCCCTGCGAAATATGCGCGACGACGACGCCGCGCTGCTGCTGGAGAACGCGGTGCTCACCCCGCTGTCGGAGCGCTCGTGGAGCCCGTCCGCCGGCCGCCTGCTGGATCGGCTCGTGGACGCCGGCGGCCACCACCGGGCCGTGGACCTGGCCATCGACCACCTGCACCGGTGGCTGCTGGACAACGAGGAACGCGTCGTGGGGATCGTGCTCGAGCGGGCGCCCACGTGGACCCCGAAGTGGGTGAACGAACGCATCTCGAGGCACGTGTACGACCAGCTCGTGGCATTCGTGCGCGACGTGCAGGCCAGCCCCCTGCACAAGGTCCGCCTCGGGCTCGACGACCTGCTGGGGCGTCTGGCGCGCGATCTGCAGAACGATCCGTACACCATCAACCGCGGCGACCGCGTCCTGTCGGGGCTCATCACGCATCCGCAAGTGCGCGCGACGCTGGTCGACGTGTGGGACCACATCCGCGCCGTCCTGCTGGAGGGCGCGGAGGACGCCGAGAGCCCCATGCGGGTGCGGCTGAACGACGCGCTTGGCGACTTCGCCCGGCGCCTCGGCCGCGACGCCGCCCTGCGGGCGCGCATCGACGCGCGCGCGGAGGACGTCTCGGGGTTCCTGGTGCGCACGTACGGCAGGGAGCTCGCCAGCGTCATCTCGGACACCGTCGAGCGGTGGGACGGCCAGGACGCGGCGCGTCGCATCGAGCTGCACGTGGGACGCGACCTGCAGTTCATCCGCGTCAACGGCACCATCGTGGGTGGCCTCGCGGGCGTGGTCATCCATGCCCTCACCCAGGCCATCCACTAGGGCTGCGGCCGGCCGTGGCGCACCCCTGGCGGCCCCTGGGCTCGGTCGCCGTGGCTTTCACGGCGATCACGCCGCCTGCGCCTTCGCTCCGGACGGGATCGAGCGTCCCGCCGTCGCCCATCCGCGGCCGTTCCTTCTGCACAGGGCGTGCCACGATCGTCGGCCGGGTCTCGCCGAGACCTGAGGATGGAACGCGCGGGGCGTCCGTCGCGACGGGCGGCCGCCGGCCCGGTGACGCGCGAGACCCCCCGCGCCGTTGAGGCGCGGGGGGTCTCGGGGTGCCGCCGGTGCGCCGTCTGGCTACACCGTGAAGCGGTGCACGATGGACTCCAGCGAGACCGCGGCGTCGGCGATCTGCTGGGCGGTCGCGGCGACCTCCTCGCTGGAGGCGGAGGTCTCCTCGGTCGCGGCCGAGACCTGCTGGGCGGCGCCGGCGTTCTGCTCGGACACCGCGACCACGGCCATGACGTCGCGCTGCGCGCTGTCCATGGCGGTGACGGCCTCGGAGGTCTGCGACTGGATGTCGCCGATGATGGTGCTGATGCTGCTGGCCGACGTGCGGCTGTCCTCGGCGAGCTTGCGGACCTCCTCGGCGACGACCGCGAAGCCGCGTCCCTGCTCGCCCGCGCGGGCGGCCTCGATGGCCGCGTTGAGCGCCAGCAGGTTGGTCTGCGCGGCGATGCCGGAGATGGTGGAGACGATCTCGCCGATCTCCTGGCTCTTCTCGCCCAGGCCCGTCACGACGTGCGCGGCCTCCTCCACGGCGCGACCCGTGGACGTCACGGACTCGGCCTGCGACGACGAACCCTGCGCCACCGACTCCATGGTGCTGGCGATCTCACTGATCGCGCGGCCCGTCTCGTCGGCCACGCGGGCCATGGCGTCGGACGACTCCGACAGGCGCGAGGCGGTCTCGCCGATCTCGCTGACCAGGGACGACGTGTTCACCCGCATGGTCTCGTACGACTCCAGCGCAGTCTGGGCCTTGCCCAGCATGCTGTTGAACCGGACCGCCAGCGTGCCCACCTCGCGGCCGGCCTCGGCCTCCACGGGCGTCGTGACGGGCGTCGCCGTGACCGTCAGGTCACCCTCGGCGACCGACGACAGGCCCTGGCTCAGGCCGGTCAGGCAGTGCTCGTCCAGGCTCGTCATGCGGGCCGTCAGGGCGCCGAGCGACGAATGGTCGCCCAGGGCGGTGCGCAGCTCCTCGCGCATCTCGTTGTAGAAGCCGATCGCCTGCTGGGCGCTCGCCAGCATGCGGTTGAAAACCTTCGCGATCTCGGCCATCTCACCCGTGAACGCGGTCTCGTCCAGCGGGGTCGTGACGGGAGACGCCACGTGGGTCAGGTCGCCGCTGCGGACGGCGTCGAGGCCGGAACCCAGGTCGACCAGGCAGTTGTCCGCGAGGCTCTCCAGTCGCTCGCGAAGCTGGCCGGTGGAGGAGGCGGGGGTGGACGTGCGCATCATTGCCATGTCGAAGGTAGCTCCTGTGAAACGTGCCGGGGGTCGTATTTGTTCCTTACACCTCTGCCCATCGGACGTTCCGTGCGCCTACTTGAGGAGTGGGACGATCGGTTTCATGCGCTTCGTCACGTTTGTCTCAAGGCGGTTCCGTGCGGGGGCAACGAATCGGCCACGTAGGCTTGCGTCATGGAGCGGCCCGTCGAGCTGTCGATCGTGATACCGGCGTACAACGAGGAGCGCCGCCTGGCTCCCACGGTCCGGGCGTGGCTGGCGTACCTCGACGCGTACCCCGCGGCCGCGGAGCTGGTGGTCAGCGACGACGGCAGCACGGACCGCACCGCCGACGTGGCCCGGGACGCCGCGGCGGGCGACCCCCGCCTGCGGCTGGTGACCGGGGGGCCGAACCGCGGCAAGGGCGGCGCGGTGCGCGAGGGGATGCTCGCGGCACGCGGCGCGTACCGCTTCTACGTGGACGCCGACCTCAACATCGCGCCGTCCAACGTCACCGCGGCCGTGGAGCTGCTGCGCCACCAGTGCGACATGGTCACGGGCCGCCGCAGCCTGCGCGAGTACTCGCGTGAGGAGAGCAGCCCCGCGCGCGTGGCCGCCGGCGCCGCCGTCCAGGCGCTGCGCCGGGCCCTGTGGCTCACGCACGTCGCCGACAGCCAGGCCGGCTTCAAGGGCATGCGGGCGGCGCTGGCCGAGCGTGTGTTCCGGGCCGCGACCGTCACGTCGTTCGCGTTCGACATCGAGGTGCTGTACCTGGCCCGCCGGTTCGGGGCGCGCATCGTCGAGTACCCCGTGTCCGTGGAGTTCCGCGGCGAGTCGACGTACGACGTGCGGCGGCACCTGCCGCCGTTCTTGGCCGACATCGTCCGTATCCGCGCCAACGCCGCCCGGGGCGCGTACCCGGGACGGCCCGACCCCCAGGAGGCCGAGTGATCCCCGGCACCACCACCCGCCGCGTCGCGTGCGGCGACGTCACGCTCGCGGTCCGCGAGGCCGGCGACGGTCCCCCCGTCGTGATGCTGCACGGCTTCCCCGAGCTGGGGTACTCGTGGCGGCATCAGGTGCCGGCCCTGGCCGGCGCGGGGTACCGGGCCATGGCACCGGACACTCGTGGCTACGGCGAGTCCGACCGGCCCGCCGCCGTGGAGGACTACGGCATCCAGCGGCTCATCTCCGACACCGTCGCGCTCATCGACGACGCCGGCGGCCACGCCCACCTGGTGGGGCACGACTGGGGCGGCGGCGTCGCGTGGGCCACGGCCGCTCTTCACCCCGCCAAGGTGCGCTCTCTGGGCATCCTCAACGCCCCCCACCCGGTGGCGTCGGCCGAGGCGCGGCGCGAGTCGGAGGCCCAGCGGGCGAAGAGCTGGTACATGCTGCTGTTCCAGTTCCCCGGCATCGCCGAGCGCTGGTTTGAGGCCGACGACTGGGCGCAGCTGCGCGCGATGGTCTTCGACAACGCCGCGCCGGGGACGTTCACGGACGCCGACGTCGACGTCTTCCTGGGCGTGTTCCGCGAGGAGGGGGCCGTCACGGCGGCGCTCAACTACTACCGGGCCAACATGCCCCCCGAGGCCTGGCTGCGGGACCCGCCCGCGCTCCCCCCGGTGACCGTGCCCACCATGATCGTGTGGGGCGAGGGCGACACGTACCTGGGCGAGGAGCTGCTGGAGCGCTCGGCGGCGAAGTGCGCGGGCGAGTTGCGCGTGGAGCGGCTCCCCGGCGTGAGCCACTGGGTGCAGCAGGAGGCGCCGGACGCCGTGAACCGCCACCTCATCGACTGGCTGTCGTCCCACTGACGTCGTCGTCCGGCGCCAGCGCGCGCCGGTCGAGCTTGCCGGAGGGCAGCTGGGGCAGCACATCGCGCACCCATACGGCCACGGGCGCGGCGTGCGGATCGAGACGCCGCGCCACGTGCCGGCGCAGGGCGACGGGGTCGACGCCCGACGCCCCGCGGGGCACGACCCATGCGTGGACGCGCGTGAGTCCCCGGTCGTCGTCGACCCCGGCGACGGCGGCGGCGGCCACCTCGGCCAGCTCCATCAGCACGCCCTCCACGCGGGAGGGCACCACCCACCGGGCGTCGACCTTGAACAGGTCGTCCGCGCGCCCCACGTGGCGGTACACGTCGCCGTCGCGCACGAGGATGTCGCCCATGCGGATCCACTCGCCGTGCACCAGCTCGCGCGTCAGGTCGCGGCGACGCCAGTAGCCGGATGTGTTCGACGGGCACCGGATCCACAGCCGGCCGGGCGCACCGTCGGGCACCGGCGCCCCGTCCGGGTCGCGCAGTTCGACGTCGGCGCCGGGGACGGGCGTGCCGACGCGACCGTCCAGCGGATCGCCCGGGCGGGTCGACAGCACGACGTTGCTGCATTCCGAGCACCCCAGGCCCTGCAGCACCTCAATGCCCGCCGTGTCGCGGAGGTGGCGCGCCACGGCGGGCGGCAGCGCGTCGCCCGACGACACGGCCATCCGCACGCCGTCGAGCGCGCCGGGCGCCGGGTGCCGGTCGAGGAACGTCGCGAGCTGCGACCAGAACGTGGGTACGGCGGTCAGCACCTCGACCCCGTGCCGCGCCACGGTGTCGAGCGTCACCCGGGGGTTCGGCCGGGGCCCGCGCAGCACGGTGGTGGCGCCGCAGCCCAGCGGGCGAAAGAAGCCGTTGCCGAACCCGAGGCTGGTGAACAGCCGCGCGGCCGAGTGGCTCACCACCCCCGGACCCATGCCCAGCACCCGCCGGGCGTACCCCTCCACCGAGACGGCCATGTCGCGGTGGGCGTGCATCGCGCCCTTCGGACGGCCCGTGGAGCCCGATGAGTAGATGATGTACGCGAGGTCGTCGGGGTGCACCGGTGCGGCCATGCGCTCGGGGCCGTCGGCCAGCGCCGCGGGGGGCATGCGGGGAACGCGGCCGGTATCGACGCCGTCCCCGGCCACCACCACCCGGGGAGCGCAGTCCTCCAGGATCGACGCGATCACGTCCGTCCCGGCCCCGGGGTCCAGCGGCACGGCGACGGCGCCCAGCGCGGCGGCCCCGAGGAACGCCGCCACCCACGACCGGCCGTCGGGCAGCGCCACGACGACGCGGTCGCCTCCGCGCACCCCCCAGCCCGCGAGCGCCCCGGCCGCGCGGCGGGCGGCGGCCGCCAGCCGCCGGTACGTCCACGCGCCCTCGTCGTCCACCACGGCGATCAGGTCGCCCCGGCCCTCCCGGATGTGCCGGCCCACCAGCGTGAAAACCAGGCTGGCCTCGGTGCGCTCGTGCCCGGTGGCCACCGGCACTGTCGCGCGGGCCGGCAGCGCCGTCTCCTCGATGCGGCACGACGCGGCCAGCAGATACGCCTCGAGGGGGACGCGGTTGGGCAGGGCCAGCACCACGTCGGTCGCCCCGGCGTCCGCCAGCGCGCCCAGCCTGTCGCGGACCTCGTCCGGCGTGCCCACCAGCCCCGTCGTGGCCAGCCAGCGGCGCAGCGCCGCCGGCGTCGTTCCCAGGGCGTCCGCCTCGGGGCGCAGCCACGCGTCGGCCTCATGCGCCGACCAGGCCGGCAGGCAGTACGTGTAGACGCACGCCGCGGGCCGGGGCCGTCCCGCCTCGGCCGCCGCTGCGTCGGCGATGTCCAGCCGGGCCCGCAGCTCGTCCGGCCCCGTCCATGCGGCGATCACGCCGTCGGCCAGACGCCCGGCGTGGCGCAGCAGCACGGGCTTGTGGGCCGCCACCCACACGGGCAGCGCGGACGGGGCCGGGAGGTTCGGCGCGTTGCGCAGCGCCCCGGCGACGCGGGCGCCCGCCGGGTGGTCGCGCATGGCCAGCACCACGTCCAGCGCGTCGGTGAGACGCCGCGTGCGCTCGCGCCGCGAGGGCATCGGCACGCCGAATGCGGCGTGCTCGGCGGCGTCCGAGCCGGTCCCGAGGCCCAGGATGACCCCCCCGGAGCCGATGGCGTCGAGCACCGACGCCATCTTGGCCGCGAGGAACGCCGGACGGTACCCCGCGGCCGCCACGGCGACGCCCACCCGCGCCCCCGGCACCGTCGCTGCGACGCCGGCCAGGGTGGTGAAGGCCTCGAACGTGTCCACCGCCGGCATCCGGCCCGGGGCCTGGACGTGGTCGTTCAGCCAGACGTGGTCGGCGCCGTGGTCCACCAGGGCCTGCGCCGTCGCGCGCAGTGTGTGCCAGTCGCTCGCGTACTGGGGAAGGCGGACCCCGATGCGCATGGGACCAGGCTACTTCGCGCGGCCCGGCCGGGCTACGTCCCGGCGCCGCCCAGGACGATCACCACGTCCGCGCCCGCGGGCGCGGACGTGGCCACCGCGCCGGTCGCGGGGATGGGCTTGATGACGGTCAGGCCAAGGTCTTTCGCCACCCGCTGCGCGGACGGCCGCTTGCCGTCGCGGAAGTACACCGCCGTCGGGTCGGCCGTCGTCGGCGTGTTGCCGGCCGTCACGCCCGCGTACCCCAGCGCCTGGGCTCGCGCGGCGGTCTTGGCGGCGAACCCGGCGATGGTCGTGCCGTTCAGCACCGCCAGCTTGATCTCGGCCGGCTTGGGCAGCGAGGGCGCGGGCGGCGCCGCCGTGGTCGACACCGTCGTGCCACCGGTGGTGCTCGTGGATGCCTGCGGCGCGGGCGAGGACGGCAGCACCGACACGTTGCCGTCGTCCGAGCGCACGAACACGAACCACGTGAGAAGGAAACCCACCACCAGGCCGGCGGCGGCCACAACCGCGTAGCGCGCGAACACCCCCGCGTTGAATCCCTCGTCGGACATGAACCACCCAGCCAGCGACACCGGACGAAGGCGATGCTAGCCGAGGCGCCGGTCGTCACCGGGCCGGCCGGGGCCGCCCGCGGCTGGGCGACGCGGCGGCGGGATGGTATGTTGGCGGCGGTCGCCTCTTGAACCACTCCTGAACGCGTGCCCATCGCGACACGTTCGGACTGTGCTTCGGGGGCCACCGTCTCCGCCGACCTCCGGTCTCCGGCCGTCAGTGTCATCGCGTCTGAACGGCACGGAGAGAATGTGAGCGGATGCCCGACGGCCTTCAGCCCATGACCGATATCAGCGCCCCGCCGCAGCCCAACGATGCGCTGCACGCCGCGCTGGCCGACCCCTCCGCGGCATGGCCCGACGTGGTCCTGCGGCCCCACCAGATCGAGGCCCTCGACGAGCTCGCGGTGCGCCTCTCGCACGGGGTCGAGCGCACGTGGGTGGATGCGCCCACCGGATCCGGGAAGACGGTGATGTTCTGTGCGCTCGTGGCGGCCGTGGGCGGGTCCGCCACCGTGCTCGTGCCGCGCCGCAACCTTGCCGAGCAGACCGTGGGCGGCTTCCACCGGCACTTCCCGTCGGTCACGGTGTACGCGGACGGCGTGGAGACCGTCGGGCGTCCCGGCGTCTCGGTGGTGACGTACCAGGCGGCTCTGCGCCACGCCGACGCGATCGACTGGGAGTCGGTCGACCTGCTGGTTTGCGACGAGGCGCACACCGCGCTGGGCCAGCAGACCCGGCGCATGCTCGACCGGGCCAAGAACGCAGTCGTGGTGGGATTCACGGCGACCGGCTCCACCACCACCGGGCACGTCGAGCAGGTGTTCGGACCGGTGGCCACCACGCTCGACCGCGGATCGGCGATGGAGCGTGGCATCCTCGCGCCGCTACGTTCGCTGCGCGTCGAGAAGGCCGTCGACCTGTCGGACGTGGCGAAGGTGCGCGGCGACTTCGACCAGGGGAGCCTGGGCCGCGCCCTCGACCGGGCGCTGTGGCATCAGGCGTGCGCCGAGGTGTGGGCAGCGCACTTCGCCCCGCTCGACCTCGCGGGCGTCGCGTACACGGCCACCGTCGCGCAGGCGCACGCGCTGGCCGACGAGATGCGTGCCCGGGGCGTGAAGGCGGCCGCCGTGTCGGGGCAGACGCCGGCCCGCGACCTGCAGCGCATCCTCAAGGAGTTCGGCGCGGGCATCATCGACGTGTTGTGCAACGCCGACCTGCTCACCGAGGGCTGGGACGAGACCCGGGCGTCGGTCGTTATGCACCTGGCGCCCACCACCAGCGAGCGCGTTTTCGTGCAGCGTCTGGGTCGCGTCATGCGCCCGGCGCCCGGCAAGGAGGCGGTGTCGGTCGAGTTCCTGCCCAAGGGTGATCCCATGGGCGTCCAGACCAGTCACGACGTGTTCGGGGTGGGGTGGTACAAGCCCCTCGGGCGCGTCGCCGGCCCGCCCGACGGGGGCGATGAGCGCAGCAAGCTGGCCCGCGCGGCGCGCATGCTGTCCGAGAACGGCGAGGGCGCCGCGGAGCTCGTCAACCCGGCGGCCAACCACAACGAGATCGCCGCGGGCTTCAAGGACGGCGGGTGGCGGGAGGCCGACGCGGGAGTGCTGCGCGGCATCCTGCTCGAGGAATGGATCGACGCGGCGGCCAAGAACGCCACGTGTCAGGAGGTCGCCGACCGGGTGGCGGCCGGCCTGGCCCCCGAGGCCGGCCTGGCGTGGTGGGGCCTGTCCGGCGTGCTGGCGCGCCGCGCGACGGGCGGCAGCGACCAGCCGATGTGGCGCGAGTGGGCGATGGCCCTCGTGATGCAGCCCGACATGCGGGCCATGCTCCCCGACGATGTCCCCCGCAAGGTGCTGGACCGCCTGCGCATGAGCGGGCGCGAGCGCCTGCGGGCCCTGTGGTACCACGCCAACGGGGCCGGCAAGTGGGACCGGGTCACGGCGCTCGAGCAGCTGGGCCGCTCCAGCGACCGCCGTCGCCGCTGGAATGCGCTGGACGAGGCCTCCGAGTGGGCGCCCGCATGGGCGTGGGACGTGTCCCGTGGCCTGTCCGAGGTGCACCGCCCCGGCCGCAACCAGGACGCCACGCGCATCGCGGCGTGGGAGGCGCGCCACCTCATCGCCAACGGCGGCGAGGCCGCGATGCTGGCCGCGTGGCTGCGCGCCGCGGGGGGCCCGCCCCCCGAGCCCGTCGCACCCGCCGACGACAAGGTCCTGCGCCTCGGCCAGGCCGCACGCTTGGTCGTGCTGCTGGGGCCGGGCGACGTGCCGACCCGCCCCGAGCAGGTGCGCCTGGCCTCGCGGGCGGCCGCGGCGTGCGGCGGCTGGGCGCAGCTGCGCGGCATGTTGGACGCCCTGGACTTCTCGACCGCCGACGCCCGCCGCGCGCTGCGGGCCGCGGTCGGCGCGACGCATCCCAAGGCGCTGGCCAACAAACGCGCGTGGAACGCGCTGCGCACGCGGTTCCCCCGCCTGCCCAGCGCGGAGGACCTGGGCATCGGCGAGCAGCAGCGCCGCAAGGAGGGCGAGGAGGGGGCCAGCCGCAGCAGCCGCCGGCGCCGGCGCCGGCGCATGCACCTGAGCGCGGAGGACGGCGCCGTCACGACGACGGCCGAGGGTTCCGCGCCGGGGCCCGAGGCGGAGGCTGACGCACCGGCCGGGGCCGGCGAGGCCG
>JAGQUM010000029.1 GCA_020438485.1 Thermoleophilia bacterium
AGGATCGCGCCGTCCATCTGCGCGGCGCCCGTGATCATGTTCTTGATGTAGTCGGCGTGCCCCGGGCAGTCCACGTGGGCATAGTGCCGGTTGTCCGTCTCGTACTCGACGTGCGCGGTGGCGATGGTGATGCCGCGCTCGCGCTCCTCGGGAGCCTTGTCGATCTCGTCGAAGGCGATGGCCTGACCACCGCTCTTCTCGGAGAGCACCCGGGTGATCGCCGCCGTCAGCGTCGTCTTACCGTGGTCAACGTGACCGATGGTGCCGACGTTGACGTGCGGCTTGGACCTGTCGAACTTCTCCTTGGCCATCAAACACTCCTGTCGGGCACCGACCCTGCGGCAGGGACGCCGCGGGCTGGTCTTCGGACGTGGAACACGGCCCCGGCACAAATCGCGCGGCCACGAGGCCGCGCGCGAAGAGCCAGAACCTCTGCAAAGCCCGGGTACCATAGCGGGGGCCATTGCACCCCGCAAGGTCGCCACCGGACAATCTGCATTCTTCGGTGAGCGCCTTCGCCGACGCCCGGGCGCGGCCGGGTTGCGACGTGGTTCGCGAGCACGGTGGATGTTACCGAAACCCGCGGTCGTCATGCATCACGCGCGGTGCGCGACGACCGCCGGGGGCACGGCGGCATGCGGCGGGTCGCCCACGTACCGCGCCCACCAGGCGTCCACCACGGGCCCCGGGACGGCCGTGACGAGGGCGGCGTAGAGGTCGCGCGCGCCCGCGATCCCTCCCGCGCGGGCGGCGACGTATGCGGCGAGCGCGCGGCGCAGCGGCGCGGCCCCCGCCGTGCGCTGCAGCGCCACGAACGCGCACGCGCCGTCGCGATACACCACGCGCTCGTACGCGCCGGGGTGCGCGCCCCAGTACCCCATGCCGCGCGTCAGGAGGCCCGCCGGCGGACGCGCCCGCGGGCAGTCGTACGTGCCGGGTACGAGGAGCTGCTCGTGGAACGACGTGAGCGACTCGTCCAGCCACGGGTCACGGTACTGATCGTTGCCGACCAGCGAGAAGAACCACTGGTGCGCGACCTCGTGCGACACCGTCGCGGTGTCCGGGGTCGAGAACACGACGCCCGGGTACTCGGATCCGCCCCACGGCAGGTTCCCCACCACCACGGTGAGGCGGGGCAGCGGGTACCGGCCGTAGCGGCGCTGCATGAACCGGAACGCGCGCACGGCCCGGGCAGAGGCGGCGGGAAGCACGCCGGCCGCGCCGGGCGCGGCGACCACCCGCACGTCCACCCGCCCCACCCGGACGCTGCGCGCGCGCAGCGCGCCCACGGCGATGGCGGCGTCACGCACGCGGGCGCGCGACCGGAAGACGCGCCCCCCGGGCCCGTCCCTCACCCTGGGGACCCCCGGCAGGACCACGGTGAGCCCCCGCGGCACCCCCACGGACACGTCCCACGGCACGACGGGGGCCAGGAGGCCCTCGCCCCACTCCGGGTCGGGCCCCAGCCGCGGCCCGCCGGCTCCGGCGGCCACCATCACGGGGAGGACGTCCCCCACCAGGTCGACCCCGAGGCTGCGGCCGAACGAGTCGTTGGCCGCGGGGATCGCGACGCCGACGCGCAGCGTGAGCGTCGCAGCACCGGGAGGCGGTGCGACGCGCACCACCCCGCACCCGCGCCGGGCGGCGACCAGCGTGCTTCCGGCGATCGCGGCGACGCGGGTGCGGGCGCTCGCGCACGCGGCCACGCCGGGCGCGCCGCCGCGGTTCGCACGCAGGCGCACCCACACCGGCCCCCGCGCCCCGCGTGTCCGTATCGCGACGGTGCCCTCCAGGGATCGCACGCGCGGGTCGAACCGCAGGCGCACGCGGTACCCGGCGGGGGCGGGGCCCGGGGACAGCGCTGCGGGCGTGGCAATCGGCGCGGGCGGGGTCGCGGCGATCACGCGTCGGCCACCAGGGCCTCGAGCGCGGCGTCGACGCCGTCGGCGGGCGCGTACCCGTCGGCCACCAGGCGCGCGAGCCCGTGGACGCCGGCCCACAGCGCCAGCGCGACGACGGCCGTGGACTGCCGCGGCCGCCACCCCGTCCGCCTCAGCCGCTCCACGCAGCCCTCCAGCGCGGCCTCGGCCCGGGCGATGAGGGGCCCGCGGTCGGGCCCGGGATCCCCCGGGGGGCAGAGGTCGGGATCGAAGATCAGCCCGAAAGCCCGCGGCCGCTGGGTTGCGAACCGCACGTACGCCCTGCCCATGGCGTAGAGGCTTCCGCGTGCGTCGCGGTCGGACGCCGCGCCATCCTCCAGCGCCTCGGCGAACTCACGCATCGCCTCGTCGCCCACCGCCTTCAGAAGGGCCGCGCGATCGGGGAAGTAGTGGTACGGCGCGGCGTGGCTCACTCCGGCGGCCCGCGACAGGGCCCGCAGGCTGAGCCTCTCGACGGGCTGCTCCTCGATCATCCGCATGGCCGTGGCCATCAGCGTGGCCCGCAGGTCGCCGTGATGGTATGGCCGCGTACGCGACTTCACGCCGGAACTTGACATCGTCAAGATGTTAGGCGAAGCTGGCGGCACACGCAACTTGACACTGTCTAGTTAGATCCAGGAGTCCGGCATGCGCATCCTCATCATCGACGGCCACCCGAACCCCGACTCGCTGTGCGCGGCGATCGTCGACCGCTACCGGCGCGGCGCTCGGGCCGCCGGCGCCCACGTGGACGTGGTGGCCGTGCGCGACATGGATTTCGATCCGATCCTCCACCTCGGCTACCGCGGCGCCCAGGACGCCGAGCCCGACGTGCTGCGCGCCCGGGAGGCCATCGAGGCGGCCGACCACGTCTGCGTGGCCACGCCGGTGTGGTGGGGAGCCACGCCCGCGCTGCTGAAGGGGTTCCTTGACCGCGTCCTGGAGCGCGGCTGGGCGTTCCGTTACACGGAACGGGGGTTCCCCCAGGGCCTCCTGAAGGGACGCTCCGGGCACCTTCTGCTGACGTCGGACTCGCCCACGTGGTACCTGCGGCTGGTGGCCGGGGACACGACCGCGCGGGCCATGACCCGCGCCACCCTGAGGTTCTGCGGCATCAGGCCCGTGCGCCTCGTGCGCTTCGCGAACGTCCACGGCTCGACGCCCGCGACGCGCCGGCGCTGGCTGGAGCGCGCCGAGCGCGAAGGGGCGCGGGCCGTGGCCGGGTCCTCCCGGCGCGCCCGCAGACCTGCCGGGGCCGCCGTGTAGGCGGGGCTCAGGCCGGGCGCGGCGCCCGGTCCGCCCGCCACTCGCGGTACTCCCGTGGCAGGCACACGGCGCACGGCCGGTAGCCCGCGGCGGCCGCCGTGGGCGCGTCGGCGAAGAACACCCGGTGGGCGACGTCGCCGCCGCGGGCGATGGCGCGAGCGGCGGCGGGGCAGTCGAGGAGCCCGTAGATGCGGCTGCGGCGGTGCCCCGCGTGCGACCCGGGGACCTCGGAGGGGCGGGGACGGCCGTCGGCGCCGGTGAGCGTGTACGCGCCGGGCGTCACGGGCCGCCCTCCAGGGCCAGCAGGGCCCGCTTGGCGTCGAGTCCGCCGGCGTAGCCGCCCAGTGACCCGTCGCTTCGCCTCACGCGGTGGCACGGCACCACGATGGGCAGCGGGTTGGTGGCGCACGCCGAGCCCACGGCCCGGACCGCGCGGGGGCTGCCGGCCAGCGCGGCGAGTTCGCCATACGAGCACGTCCGCCCGAACGGGATGGCGGGCAGGAGCGCCTGCACGCGGCCTCGGAATCCCCGCGACAGCCGCCGGTCCAGCGGCAGGTCGAACTGCCGGCGGCGGCCCGCGAAGTACTGGTCCAACTCGCGCCGCACCTCGTCGAGCCGGGCGGGAGCGCGGATCACGCGTGGGCTGACGGCGCGCGCGAGGTCCTCCAGGGCGGCGTCGTGCCCCTGGGCCTCGAACGCCACCCGCACCAGGCCCGCCTCGGTGGCCGCCACCAGGAGCGGCCCGACCGGGCTGTCGACCACCGCGTACGCGACGTCGGCAAGCCCCGCGTCGGCGGCCGCTCGCGCCAGGCGGTCGCGCAGGACGTCCAGCGTGCCCGCCTCGACGGCGGGCAGCGGTCCCAACGGGTGCGGCGTCACGTGCCGGCCCCCAACCGGCGGCGCAGCGCGGCCACGCCGTCGGCCGCGGCCCGGCGGGCCGCCTCGGGCGTGCCCCCCATCGCGGCGGCGACGTCGGCGTACGGCAGACCCGCCAGGTAGTGGTACGCGACGGCCCGGCGCTGGCGGTCCGGCAGCGCGGCCACCTCGGCCCACACGTCCGGGGGCGCCTCCGGCGCGGGCGGCTCCGGGACGTCGGCCACCGGGGTGGCGCGGGCGGCCCGCGCGCGGGTGACGTCGAGGGACTTGCGGTGCGCGATGGTCACGAGCCACGCCTCCACGTTCGCATCCTCGGGCAGCTCGGGCCACGCGCGCAGCGCCGCCAGGAACGTCTCGGACCATGCGTCGTCGGCGTCGGCGTGGACGCCCAGCACCGCGCGGCACACCCGCAGCACGGTTGCCCCGTGCGTCTCCACGACGGTGTCGAACGGCGCATCCACGCCATCCTCACGCGGGCCCGAACAGCGCAAGCGAGCGGCCCGCCCCGCCCTCCAGCTCCAGCAGGCGCTCCTTGCGGGCGAGGCCGCCGGCGTAGCCGGTGAGTGATCCGTCGGCGCCCACCACGCGGTGGCAGGGGATGAAGACCGAGACGGGGTTGTGGCCCACGGCCTGCCCCACGCCCTGTGCGGCGCCCGGGCGGCCGAGTCCGCGGGCGATGGCGCCGTACGTGGTGGTGGCCCCATGCGGGATCGCCCGCAGAGCGTCCCACACGCCCCGCGCGAACGCGCTTCCCACCGGCCGCAACGGCACGGTGAACGCGGTGCGGCGCGCCGCGAAGTACTCCGCCAGCTCCGCCGCGGCGCGGGCCAGGAGGGGCTCGTCAGCGGTGCCGACCGCGTCGCCCATCCGCCCCGCGGGGGGCATGTAGCGTTGACCGGCGAAGAAGGCGCCCACCAGGGCGTCGCCGTCGGCGACGAGCACCATGTCGCCCAGCGGGGAGTCCACCGTGGCGTGTCGCATCGTTTCCTCCCAGGGTCGTGCCGGTCGCACGGTAGACGCGCGCCGGGGCCCGAACGTGAGGTCCGTCGGCCGCAAGCATGACGGAGCGGCCGCGTGGGCGTGACGCGCGGCGCGTTCGCGCCCCTCGCCCGGCGTGTGGTGGGGGAGCTGCGCGACGACGTCGCGACGCGCGAGCTGTACGCGTGCGACGCGAGCCTGTACCGGCGGGTGCCGCGGGCCGTGCTGCGCTGCGGCCACGTCGACGACCTCGCCGCCGCCGTGGAGGAGTGCGTCCGGCTGGGCGTGCCGCTCACGATGCGGGGCGCCGGCACCAGCCTGGCCGGGCAGGCCGTCGGGCCGGGTCTCGTGGCCGACACGTCCCGGCTGGACCGCGTGCACGTGGATCCCGCCGGGGCGTTCGCCGTCGTGGAGCCGGGGGTGGTGCTGGACCGCCTGAACGCCGCCGCCGCTGGCCACGGCCTGGCGTTCGGCGCCGACGTCGCCACCGCGTCGCGGGCCACGCTCGGTGGCATGGTCTCCAACAACTCCGCGGGCGCCCGGTCGCTGGTGTACGGCCTCACGGCCGACCACGTGGAGTCCCTCGACGTCGTGCTGACCGACGGCACCACGGCCCGGCTGGCCCGTGGGCGCGCCGTCCCGCCGGCGGTCGCGGCGTGCGCCGCGCACGCCGGGGCGTGGCGCGGCCCATCGCTGATGCGTCGCGTGTCGGGCTACGCCCTGGACGCCCTCGCCGGCGATGCGCCGGATTGGCCGCGCCTGGTGTGCGGGTCGGAGGGCACGCTGGCCGTCGTCACGCGGGCGCGACTGCGGCTGGTTTCCGTACCGGCCCGCCGGGGCCTGGCCCTGCTTCAGTACGGCTCGGTGGACGACGCGCTGGCCGACGTGGTGGACGTGCTCGCCACGGGCCCCAGCGCGGTGGAGCTGATGGACGCCGCCATGCTCGACCCCCGCAACCGGCCGCCCGCGCTGGCTCGCATCGCGGTGCCGGCGCCCGACGCCCGGGCCATGTTGATCGTCGAGTACCAGGGTGACGAGGGGGACGTGGAGCGCGGCCTGGCCCTCCACCCCGCCGACCGCGCCGTGCGCGACCGGGCCGCGCAGGCCGCCGTGTGGGCCCTGCGGCGCGCCGGGCTGGCCCGCGCGCTGCGCGGCGAGGGCGTGGGTCGCGTCGGCCCCGACGACCGGCCCATCCCATTCATCGAGGACCCGGCGGTTCCGCCCGCCCGCCTCGCCGCGTTCGCCCGCGAGGTGCGCCGCATCCTCGACCGCGAGCGTGTGGCGGCGGTGTGGTTCGGGCATGCGGGCGTCGGGTGCCTTCACATCCGCCCCCTGATGGACCTGCGCGCCCCCGGCGCGGTGGACTCCATGCGGCGCATCGCCGAGGACGTCGCCGACCAGGTGGTGGCTCACGACGGGTCGCTGTCGGGCGAGCACGGCGACGGGCGCGTGCGCTCGCCGATGCTTGCCCGCATGTACGGGCCTGAGACGATGGACGCGTTCGCCGCCGTGAAGGGGCTGCTCGACCCGGCGGGCATCCTCAACCCCGGCGTGATCGTGGACCCCGCGCCTGTGGACGAGGGCCTGCGCCTCGTGTCGGCTCCGCGCCGGTGGCATCCGTCGCGACTGGACTTCACGCCCGAGCGGGGGCTGGGTGCCGCCGCGGAGGCGTGCAACGGCAACGGCATGTGCCGCGCCGCCGGGGCCACCATGTGCCCCAGCTACCAGGCTCTGGGCGACGAGCGTCACTCCACCCGGGGCCGGGCCGTGCTGCTGCGGGCCGCGCTCGAGGGGCGCCTTCCGGGCGGCCTGGCCGACCCGGGACTGCACGAGGCCCTGGAGCTGTGCCTGGCGTGCACGGCGTGCCGCCGCGAGTGCCCCGCGTCGGTCGACATGGCGGCGCTCAAGACCGAGGCCCTCGCAGCCCGGCACCGCGTGCACGGGCCGTCTCCGGCCGCCCGCGCGGCGGCCGCCACCCCACGCCTGCTGGCCCTTGGCGCGCGAGTCCCGTGGCTGGCCGAGCCGACGGCGCGGCGGGTGGAGCGCCGCATCCGCCGACGCGTCCCGCGCCCGACCGGCGTGTGGCGCCCCGGTGCCTCAGACGCCGCCCCCACCCATGTCGTGTTCGCCGATACGTTCACCCGGTACGTCGAGCACGACGTGGGGGACGCCGCCGTGGACGTGATCCGCCGCGCGGGGGGCCGCGTGGTGGTCGCCGCACCGGGGTGCTGCGGCCGCCCCGCGTACTCGCAGGGGTTCGTCGACCGTGCCCGCGCGGACGTGCGCCGGGTGGTGAACGCCCTTGACGACGGCACGGACCGCCCGATCGTGGTGCTCGAGCCCTCCTGCGCGTCGATGCTGACCCACGACGCCCGCCGCCTGCTGGGCAGCGACCGCGCGCTGCGGCGCGTGGCGGCGCGCGTCACCGACGTCGTGGCCGTGGCCGCGCCGGGCGGAACTCGAGCCCGGGACGGTGTCGTGACCCACGCGCACTGCCACGACGCTCGCCCCGACGCGCGGGCGCGGCTGGCTGCGGCGGCCGGCGGCGTTGACTCCGGCGCCGGGTGCTGCGGCATGGCCGGCGCGTTCGGCTACCTCCACCCCGATGAATCGCGTGCCGTGGCGGGCGACCGCCTGCTGCCGGCGGTGCGCGACGCGCGGCTCGTGGTGGCCCCGGGGTTCTCGTGCCGCTGCCAGGTGCGCGAGCTGGCGGGGGTCGCGGCGCTCCATCCCGCGCAGATCTTGCGGGACGAGCCGGGCTGAACCGGACCGTTACCCGCCCGCCCACCGGGTGTGGTGTGGTCGCGGGAAGTAGCAACGAGAGGAAGGAACGCCATGCCGCTGTTCGTCAGCTCCTCCGACATCGCCGCGCTGTCGCTGCGCGTCGACCGCCTGCAGCGCACGCTCGACGCGGTGGTCGCCCACCTGGACGTGGACGTCCCCGCCGACCCCATCGACGAGGAGCTGCGCGAGATGGTGAGGGCCGGGAGGCCGATCGACGCCATCAAGCGCTACCGCGAGCACTCGGGCGCGGGGCTGGCCGAGTCCAAGTTGTACCTGGACGGCCTGGGCCGCTGACGAACGCCCCCGGGTGGATCCCGCGGCGCCGCGTTCCGGGCCGACGACGCGGGCTTAAGTGCCGGCGGCCCCGCCCGACAGCCGGCGCGGCGCCGGAGGCAGCCAGCGGAACGGGGACGCGCGGAAACGCACCCGGTTGGCCGGGACCTCGGCCGGCATGCCCTCGGCGAGCGTCGGTTCCGTGGTCACCACGAGGCCCGGGGTGGCGCGGCGGACCTCCACGGGCACGGACGGCCCGGCGCGCAGCGCGAACGACCGCGCGCCGGAGAGGGCCTGGGACACGAAGTCGGCCACCAGCGCCGACTCCTGCGCCCGGACGGCCGCCGGGGCCGCCAGTGCGGTGGTGCACTCCGGCGTCTCCACCGGGTCGGTGGGCCCCACGCGCGGGTTCCCCCCACCCACCGTGGACAGATGCAGCGTGTTGCCCAGGCCCACGAACACCGTCGGGGTGGAACCGTTGCGGGTCACGGTCCGCGCGGCGACCTGGTTGGTGTCGCGCCACGGGATCTGCTCGTCGCAGCGGCTGCCGATGATCAGCGCCGGAACGGGGTTGGAGAACGCGCCCCGCGTGAGGTACCCGGCGGCGGGCTGGACGCCCACGACCGCGCGCAGGCCGGGCAGTATCCGCTGGCGGGTCCGTGTGGCCTCCAGCTGGGACAGCACGAACCCGCCGCCCGAGCTGTGACCGACGGCCGCGATGCGCGTCAGGTCGAGGGAGCCTCGCACGCCGGCGGGCAGCGCGATGCCCCGCCCGTTGCCCGCGTTGAGCGAGCGCAGCACGCGCAGGTGCAGGTCGAACAGCCGCCTCTGGGTGACGGTGCGGTCGGCCTCCCCCCACTCGGTGTTCTCCTTCGTGGCCACGTCAATGGCCACGGCCGCGACGCCGCGGTCGGCCAGCGCCCGCGCCATGCCCGCGAACGATGCCTCCCAGCGCACCGCGTACGGCCCGTACGTGCCCTGAGGCCCCGCGTGGCGCCTGTCCCAGCAGCGAGACGGCCACCGCACGACGCTGAGGGTGCGGGACAGCGTCCGCTCGCGGGCGGGCCAGATGCACGACGGATACGAACCGTGGAAGATGAACGCGACCGGGTGGGGACCGGGGGTCGGCGGCACGGCCAGCACCCCGTCGACGCGGGTGGGGAACCGGTGGCCGCTGCGGTCGCCGACGATTCCGCCGGGGGCGTACGAGTACGCCAGCACGACGGGCGGGGCGGGAGCCTGGGCCGCCGCGATGGGCGGCGGGGCGGCGACGACGGGCATGCGCTGCGACCTCGCGGGGCGGGTGGGCGGTCCCGTGGGAGTATCCCACCGTGACCGACGCACGCCGAATCACCGTCCACGGCCGCGTGCAGGGCGTGGGCTACCGCGCGTCGATGGCCGCGGAGGCCCGCCGCCTGGGCCTGCGCGGCTGGGTTCGCAACCGCGCGGACGGGTCCGTGGAGGCCGTCGCGGCGGGCAGCCCGGCCGCACTGGACACGCTGGTGGCCTGGGCACACACGGGGCCTCGCTGGGCGTCGGTGACGCGCGTTCACACGTGCGCTGCCGACGGCGCCGACGCGGGCGACGGAGCGGGGTTCGGCGTCCGTGGCGTCGCGTGAGCCCGGCCCCGTCCCGGGCGCGGTGCCGCTGTCCGTCGCGCTCACGCGCCGGCGGCGGGCCGGCTTCGCCCGCGCGGGCACGAGGCGCCGCCACCCATCCACGAGACTGTCGATCTTGGGCCGGCTTTGCCCGCGCGGGCACGAGCGTGAGCCCGCACAACGGGCCGATGATCCACTGGGCGCTCGATGTTCGCGCGCCGCCGGCGCGCCCGCGGGCTTCCTCGTCGCCGGCACCGCCGGGCCCCTGACGGCCCGGCGGTGCCCGCCGCCTCCCCGTTCGCGACGTTCCCCGCGCCCGCCTACGCGACCCCCTCGTGATGCAGGGCCTCCGTCGGCGGTCCGCGACGGCGGGCGGGGACCAGCTCGATGACGTACATGGCGGCCACGATCAGGCCTCCGCCCACCAGCATGCGCCACGTGAGGCTCTCGCCCCCGGCCAGCACGGCGAACAGCGCCGCGAACACCGGCTCCAGCGTCATCACGATGGCCGCCCGCACGGCGCTCATGTGGGCCTGCGCCCACGTCTGCACCAGCATCGCGCCGATGCTGGCGGCCACGACCATGTAGCCCACGACGGCCCACTGCCCCGGGGTCTGTGGCAGCGCCACCCCGCCCGGGATCGCCCCGACGGCGCACACGACCGCGATGACGGCCAGCTGCACCACCGACAGGGCGACGGCGTTGGCCGGGGTGGACGTGCGGCCCAGCGTGAGGATGTGGAAGGCGTACAGCAGCGCCGCCCCGAGAGTCATGGTCTCCCCGGGGCCGAACGCCAGGCCGCTCAGCGACAGCACGCCCAGGCCCGCGGCCGACAGCGCCACCGCGCCCCACGTCGCCGGCGAGACCCGCTCGCGCAGCAGGGCGGCCGACAGCAGCGGCGTGAACACGACGTACATGCCCGTGACGAACCCGGACACCGACGCCGACGTGTGGGCGAGTCCCTCGGTCTGCAGCATCTGTGCAAGGCCGTACAGGACGCCCAGCGCGACACCCACGCGCAACTCGCGCGGCGGCAGGGCACGCACCCGCGGCCAGAACGCCGCCAGCATCACCGCCGCCGCCAGGCCGAACCGCACGGCGAGGAAGTCGACCGACGGGATGACCGCCACGAGGTCGCGGATCATGAAGAACGTCGATCCCCACACCGCTGTCAGCGCGATGAGCGCCGCGGTCGCGATCAGGCGCGCGCGCGCGGGATCGGGCGCGGGTGTGGGGTCGGCGACGGTCGATGTCACGGCGGCGCATGCTGCCACGTCGAACCCGTGACGGGCCTGGGTATCCTCGGCCCGGCCCCTCGACCCCGAAGCAAAGGCGCACCCAATGAACCCGGACGTCGACGACTACATCGCCGGCAGGGACGCGTGGCAACCCGAGATGGCGGCCCTGCGCGAGATCCTGGTCGGCTGTGGCCTGACGGAGGAGATCAAGTGGAAGAAGCCGACGTATTGCCACGACGGCGGCAACGTCGCGATCATGCAGCCCATGAAGGACGTCCTGGGCCTCATGTTCTTCAAGGGCGCCTTGCTGGACGACCCCGACGGCGTGCTGCACGAGCAAGGCCCGAACTCCCGCTCGGCCAAGCGCATGGAGTTCACGTCCGTGAAGGACGTGACGAGCGGAAAGAAGGCGATCACCGCGATGGTGAGGCGGGCCGTGAAGGCCGACGAGGAGGGCGTCACGGCCGGTGACGCGCCCGAGCCCGAACACGCGGCCGAGCTGACGCGGCGGCTGAAGGCCGACGACGACCTCAAGGCCGCGTTCGCGGCGCTCACACCGGGTCGCCAGCGGGAGTACCACCTGCACTTCTCGTCCGCCAAGCGGTCCGAGACCCGCGAGGATCGCGTGGAGAAGGCGGTTCCCCGTATCCTCGCGGGCAAGGGCCTGCGCGACCGCTAGGGGCGTCGGCGGCGTCCGTCGCGCGGCGCGCGACCGGGCGGGGCCCGCCGGGAGCCGCTTCGGATCGGCCGCACCGGCGGGCGTCTCGTGGGTGCGGGCGACCACCGCCGCGCCGGCGGACGGCTCTCACCCCGCGGCGCTTCCTGCGCATCCCCGTGCCCGTCGCCTCGTGGGGGCCGCCGCGCTCGCGTACGCCTCCGTGCGCGGCTGACGCCGCACCCGGGCGCGGAGCCGGTTAACGAGCTCCGGCGGCCCCACGGCCGCCGGAGGGAACCGCGTGAACCGGGCCCGCAGCTATGCCGACGCGCCGGCCTTCGACTGGATCTCGGTGGCGATGGAGTTCGGTACCTCGGCGTAGTTCTCGAACTGCATGGTGAACGTCGCACGGCCCTGTGTGGCCGAGCGCACCGACGTCGCGTAACCGAACATCTCGGACAGCGGCACGGACGCGTTGACCGCCTCCACCCCGCCCTGACGCGGCTCGGTCCCGGCGATGCGGCCGCGGCGACGGTTGAGGTCGCCCACCACGGTGCCCACGAACTCGGTGGGAGCAACCACCTCGACCGCCATCATGGGCTCCAGGAGCGCCGGGTTGGCCTTGCGCGCGCCCTCCTTGATGGCCATGGAACCGGCGATCTTGAACGCCATCTCGGACGAGTCGACGTCGTGGTACGAGCCGTCGATCAGCTCGACGCCGACGTCCACCATGGGGTATCCGGCGATGACGCCCGTCTCGAGGGCCTCCTTGATGCCGGCGTCGACGGCGGGGATGTACTCCTTGGGCACGGCGCCACCCACGATCTTCGACTCGAACGTGTAGCCCTTGCCCGCCTCGTTCGGGAAGATGCGCAGCACGACGTGCCCGTACTGGCCGCGGCCACCGGTCTGGCGCACGAACTTGTGCTCGACCTTGTCGAGCTGCTTGCGGATCGTCTCGCGGTACGCCACCTGGGGCGCACCCACGTTCGCGTCCACGTTGAACTCGCGCCGCAGGCGGTCGACGATGATGTCGAGGTGCAGCTCGCCCATGCCGCTGACCACGGTCTGGCCGGTCTCCTCGTCGGTCGCCACGCGGAACGTGGGGTCCTCGTCGGACAGGCGCTGCAAGGCGACGGAGAGCTTCTCCTGGTCCTGCTTGGTCTTCGGCTCGATGGCCAGGCCGATGACCGGGTCCGGGAACGTCATCTTCTCGAGGACGATCGGGTGAGCGGGATCGCACAGCGTGTCGCCCGTGGTGGTGGACTTGAGGCCCACCGCGGCGACGATGTCGCCCGCGTGGACGCTGTCGATGTCCTCCCGGTGGTTGGCGTGCATCATCAGCAGGCGCCCGATCCGCTCCTTGCGGTCCTTCGTGGCGTTGATGATGTTCGCGCCCGTGTCCATCTTGCCCGAGTAGACGCGGAGGTACGTGAGGCGTCCCACATACGGGTCGCTCATGACCTTGAACGCCAGAGCGGCGAACGGCTCGCTCTCGGACGACTTGCGCTCGAGGCGCTTCTCCTCGTCGTCGGGGTCGACACCCTCGGCGGGCGGCACGTCCAGCGGGGAGGGCAGGAAGTCGACGATGGCGTCCAGCAGCGGCTGCACGCCCTTGTTCTTGAACGACGAGCCGCACAGCACCGGCGTGATGGCGTTCTTGAGGACGGCCTCGCGCACGGCCTTGTGCAGGCGCTCCTTCGAGATCTCCTCGCCCTCGAGGTACGCCTCGGCCAGTTCGTCGTCGCTGTCGGCCAGGGCCTCGATGAGCTGCTCGCGAGCCTGCTCGGCCTCGTCCTGCATGTCGGCCGGAATCCCGCCCGTCTCGAACTCGGTGCCGAGGTCGTCCTTGTAGAGCGTTGCCTCCATCGCGATGAGGTCGATCAGGCCCTGGAACTCGCTCTCGGCGCCGATGGGGAGCTGGATCGGCACGGCGTTGGCGCCGAGGCGGTCGATCATGGTCTGAACGGCCTTGGCGAAGTCGGCGCCGATGCGGTCCATCTTGTTGACGTACGCGATGCGCGGCACGCCGTACCGGTCGGCCTGGCGCCACACGGTCTCGGACTGGGGCTCCACGCCGGCGACCGAGTCGAACAGGGCCACCGAGCCGTCGAGCACGCGCAGGCTGCGCTCCACCTCGACGGTGAAGTCCACGTGGCCGGGCGTGTCGATGATGTTGATGCGGTGGTCGCGCCAGAAGCACGTGGTCGCGGCGCTCGTGATGGTGATGCCGCGCTCCTGCTCCTGCGCCATCCAGTCCATCGTGGCGCCACCCTCGTGCACCTCACCCATGCGGTGAAGGCGGCCGGTGTAGTAGAGGATGCGCTCGGTCGTCGTCGTCTTGCCGGCATCGATGTGCGCCATGATGCCGATGTTGCGGACGCGATCGAGGGGGGCACGCTTCGTGGTCGACACCTGGTCTGCTCCTGCCCTGTCGTGCCGCGCGCGCCCACGAAAAGGCGCGCACGGGCATTCGGATCGGCCCTCCTCCGGCCCCGGGGCGGGGCCGCGGGGGTACTACCAGCGGTAGTGCGCGAAGGCCCGGTTCGCCTGGGCCATGCGGTACAGATCGTCCTTGCGCTTGAACGCGCCGCCCTGGGAGCCCAATGCGTCCAGCAGCTCGTTGGCCAGGCGCTCGCTCATCTGCTTCTCGCGGCGGGCGCGGGCGAACGACACGACCCAGCGCACCGCGAGCGTGCGGCCGCGCGTGGGCTGCACCTCGATTGGTACCTGGTAGGTGGCGCCACCGACGCGGCGGGACTTCACCTCGAGCGCAGGCGTGATGTTGCGGATGGCCTCCTCGGCCACGGTGACGGGCTCTCGGCCCGTGCGGTCGCGGATGCGCTCCAGCGCGTCGTAGACCACGCGTTCGGCGACGGACTTCTTCCCGTCGACGAGCACCTTGTTGATGAGCTGGGTCACCAGCTGGCTGTTGTAGACCGGGTCGCCGTCCATGGGACGGCGCACGGCTGAGCGGCGTCGAGGCATAGGGCTACTTGGGGGTCTTTGCGCCGTACTTGGAACGCGCCTGCCGGCGGCCGTTCACCCCGGCCGCGTCGAGCGCGCCGCGGATGACCTTGTACCGCACACCCGGGAGGTCCTTCACGCGGCCGCCGCGCACGAGCACCACGGAGTGCTCCTGCAGGTTGTGGCCCTCACCCGGGATGTAGCAGGTGATCTCCATCTGGTTCGTGAGACGCACGCGGCACACCTTGCGAAGCGCCGAGTTCGGCTTCTTCGGCGTGGTGGTGTACACGCGTGTGCACACGCCGCGCTTCTCGGGGGCACCCTTGAGCGCCGGCGTCGACGTGGACGTGACCTTGGGGTGGCGTCCCTTACGGACGAGCTGGTTGATCGTTGGCACAAGCGCCTTTGTTCGAGCAGTGTTGTACGGGCCACCCGGCGGGCGGCCGAGGGACGTTAGCACGCGCGCGTAAGCCTCGCTAGGCGGGCCCGGGCTTTTCGCCGATCACCGCGCGGGCCGCAGCGACGCGGCCGTCATGTCCATATGTGAGCGGAAACCGACCACGCCGTCCAGGCGCGTGGTGCTGACCCACCGCAGGGGCAGCCGGTCCTCGGGCGACCACCACAGCGTCTCGCGCCGGGGGCCACCGTGGGCTCCGGCGGTCGTCGTGCGCAGGTCGATCAGGTACACGGTCCGCCGGGCCCCGTCGACGGTGACCGTGCGCCGGCCGGTGACCCGCCCGGTGCCGGTGGCGTGCAGCGACCGGGTCCAGAAGTCGAGCGTCCACGTCATGCCCACCCGGGGGCGCAGCGGTATCCACCGGGCGCTACCGCGCACGGGATTGCGGTCGTCGCGGCCCACGCCCAGGAACGTCACGTCCACGCGCCGCCACGCCAGCACGGCCCAGTCGCCCTGCACGCGGAAGCGGTAGCCCTCGATGTGCTCCTTACTGACCTGCAACTCCGTCTGGAACCCGCCGGGGGCGGGCGTCGCCACCAGCCGGGCGTCGGCGGGCACGGGCCGGCGGATGCGCAGCGGCCCGACCGTCCCGGCCTCGCTGCCCGACGCCCGATACGTGTACACGCCCGGCGCCGGGCCGAACCGCGGCACGGCGGCCGACGCGTCGCCGTCGTGGCGGAACGTGCCGAGCGCCTCCGAGACGGACACCGGCGTGCTGGTGCGGGCCTGCTGGAACGCCAGGACGGCGCTCACCGCGACGAGGGCGGCGACGCCCCAGCCCGCGGCGTGCAGCGGACGGATGCGGGTGATCACGGCATCGAAGGCTACCCCACCCGGGGCACCCCGCAATCCGGCTTTCACCGAATCCGGCGGTTCGTCGCTACCGTGGGCGGAGCATCATGCCAACGCCGCCCGCACCCCACCCCGCCGCCGTACCGTGGCTGCCCGCCCCGCGCGGCAAACGCCCGCCGCAGCCGCCGAGCCGCCACCAGCAGCGCCGGGCGCGCCGGCGGGCCGCCCGCCGGGGCCTGCCGACGGCCGCGTGGGCGGGACTGGTCGCCGCCGCGTTCGGCACCGTCGCCGTTGGGGCGTGGGACCGCGCCGACGAGCGCCGGGCCCAGGCCGCCACGGTCGACCCGTCCGCGGGCGCGACCATCGAGGACGGCCCGTCGGACGCCGAGCTGCCCATGCACATCACGGTGAACGTGGCGCACACCGAGCGCTCGGGCCCCATCGTCGAGCTGTCCGACAGCTCCGTCGCGCACGGCACGCCAAACGGGGGTTCCCTTTCCGGCGGGGTGCGCCTGCCCGCGCGCGGCGTGGGGTTCTACACGTACGACCCGTCCGTGCAGTCGGGGCCGCAGTCGCCGGCGCGGAGGTGGGGCACGAGCCTCCTGGTGTCGCAGGTGATGGAGCTGGGCGAGTGGTGGGCCCGCACCCACCCGGACGCGACGCCCCTGGGCATCGGCGACCTCTCGCAGCAGCACGGCGGGTTCTTCGGGGGCCCCGGCGTGGGCCACGCGTCGCACCAGAACGGCCTGGACGTGGACATCCGGCTTCCGCGCCGCGACGGCGTGGCGGGCCCGGCGAACCCCTCCAATTACGACCGCGCCCTCACGCAGGCCATCATCGACCGCGCCGCCGCGCAGGGGGCGCAGCTCATCCTCGTGGGCCCCAGCCTCGACGTTCACGGCCCCGTCACCGTGTGGCCCAACCACGACGACCACCTGCACATCCGCTGGCCCGACCCGGACGGCGGAGGCAACTAGGAGACCTGCACCCCTCTCCAGAACGCCACGCGCCCGGCGATCTCGCGGGCGGCGGGCAGCGGGTCCGCATAGCACCACGCGGCGTCGGTGTTCACGTCGTCACCCACGACCACGTCGTGGTAGGACGCCCCACCCTTCCATGGGCATCTGGTGCGCGTGGCGGACGGACGCATGTACGCCGGATCGACCGCGCCCGACGGGAAATAGTGGTTGCCCTCCACCACCACGGTGTCGTCGCTCTCCGCGATGGTGGCGCCGTTCCAGACGGCCCTCACGCGCTCACCCCCCGGAACGCCGTCACTCGTCGCCGGCGTCCTTCCATTTCGGGTCGTTGTCCCACGCCTCGTTGCGCTCGGCCACCTTCTGCAGGGCGGCCGCCGCCTCGTCGCGCGTGGCGAATGGGCCGATGCGATCGGTGTTGCGGCACCCGTCGCGGTCCTCGACGGACTTGTGGGTGAGGCAGTAGTAATACTCGGGGTTCTCGGACATGCCGTGAGCCTACCCGGCACGGCCGGGACCGACACCACGAGGAGGCCCCAGATGCCCGAGACCAGCGGAACGTTCGACGTGTCGTTCTCGCCCGCGGATGGAGACGACGCCCGCTGGGGGCGCCGCGACATCACGAAGACGTGGCACGGGGGCGTGGAGGGCGCCGGTGCGGGCGTGATGCTCGCGGCCGGCGACCCGGCCGCGGGGTCGGCCGGGTACGTGGCCATCGAGTCCGTCGACGGAGCGGTGGACGGCCGCCGCGGCACGTTCGCGCTGCAGCAGATGGGGACGATGCACGCGGGCGGGAGCCGCATCGAGTACGTGGTCGTACCCGGCAGCGGCACCGGGGAGCTGGCCGGCGTCGGCGGGGTGATGAGGCTCACGGTCGAGGCAGACGGCACCCACCGCTACGAGCTGAGCTACACGCTGGGCTGAGACGAGCACGCGATGTGGTCGTCGCCCTGCGACCACTCGGGAGAGCCCAGCACGACCACCCGCTCCCGGGCTGACCGCCCCGGGGCGTACCCTTTCAGGCGCACACACACGCAAGGAGGACCATGCCGACGCTACCCACCGGGTCCGGCGCCCCCGTCCCCGAGGCCGATCCCGACACGCACGAGCGGGTGGCCGGCTTCCCCTCGTATGAGCGCGCCCAGGAGGCCGTGGATCTGCTGTCGGACCGGGAGTTCGACGTACGCGACGTCCGCATCGTCGGCCACGACATGAAGTCGATCGAGGTCGTCACGGGGCGGATGACCAACCTCCGCGCCACGATCCTCGGCGCCATGTCCGGGGCGTGGTTCGGCCTGTTCGTGGGTCTGCTGCTGGGGCTGTTCGTCAAGGACAGCGAGTGGCTGCGCATCGTGGTGAGCGGCGTCGCGCTGGGCGCCGCGTTCGGATCGCTGTACGGGTTCCTGGGGCACCTGACCACCCGCGGCCGCCGCGACTTCTCGTCGATCCAGACGATGGTGGCCTCGCGCTACGACGTGCTGGTGACCCGCGACCGCGCCGAGGAGGCCCGCCGCATCATCCAGGCCGGGCGGTGACATCCCCCGCGACGCCGCCCCCGCTCGCGGGCATCGCGGGCGGCCGGTTCGCGGGACGCGCGGGTGGCGCGCGCCCCCTGTGGCGCAACGAGCTGGGGGGCGTCACATGGGACCTGGGCGACGGCACGGTGCTGAAGTGGTCGCCGCCGGGTGCCCCGGCCCTCGGCCCCGAGATCGCCCGCCTGCGGTGGGCGGGCGCATTCACCACGGTGCCCGAGGTGGTCGACGCGGGATCGGAGCCGACGGGTGAATGGATGCTGACCCGGCTCCTTCCCGGCCGCGCCGCGGTGGATCCGGCATGGCGGGCGCGCCCCGGGCGGGCGGTGGAGGGCCTCGGCCGCGGCCTGCGGGCCCTGCACGACGCGCTGCCCGTGCACGCGTGCCCGTTCGCGTGGTCGGTGGCCGAGCGCCTGGCCGTCGTCGTGCCGGGTGCCCCGCCGGACGTGCGCGAGGCCCTGGCGCACCCTCCGCCGGTGGACGTGGCCGTGGTGTGCCACGGCGACGCGTGCGCGCCCAACACGCTGCTCGGCGACGACGGCCGGCCCACCGGTCACGTCGACATGGGCAGCCTGGGCGTGGCCGACCGCTGGGCCGACATCGCCGTGGCCACCCTCAGCCTGGGCTGGAACTACGACGGCGACCACGAGGAACGGTTCCTCAACGCGTACGGCGTGGCGCCCGACCCGGTGCGCACCGCGTACTACCGGACCCTGTGGAACCACACCGGCGACGCGCACCTGATTCCCAGGGCATGACGTCCGTGCCCGGGCCCGCCTGCCGGAGCGCCGCGCGGGCCCGGTCCTGATGCCGACGCCATGTGGGGCGCGCGGTCGGCCCGGGCGGTGGCCGCCACGGGCTCCGCGGCGCTCGGCGGGGACAGCCCGGCGCTCGCGTCCGCCCCGACGCGCGGGATCACTGGGACGCGACGCCGGACGACGCCCTGGACGCGATCCGGCGCATCCGCGCGGCCGTCGGCGTGCCCGTCCCCCCGACATGTGCCCGGCGGCGGCCGCGCTCGCTCCGCCGACAGGCGCGTCGCCCACATCGGGGCCCGCGCCGCGGGCGAACGGCGGCCGGCGTCGATCTGACACCCGCACGGACGGGTTCCCGATGGCACGGCACCTGCCCTACGGCCGGGGCCGTCGCCCGGCTGCGTGCGGCCCCCTGTCCGGCGTGAGCCGGCGACGACCTCCAGCGGATCGCCCACCGCTGGGCTGACGCCACCCGGGCGGTCGGCGCGACCCCGGGGGTAGGCTGGGTGGCGCGATGAAGGAGCCGCTTCCCGCCTACGAACGCCTGCGCGCGAAGGTCTCGGGCGCCGAGAACGGCTGGTTCTTCGCGCAGCTCGCCGGGCACGTCGCCGAGCGGCGCCGCGCCATGGGCCTGTCGCAGCAGCAGCTGGCGGACCTCACCGGCACCACCCAGCCCGCGATCGCACGCCTGGAGAAGGGGGGCCGCCCGCCCCGCATCGACACCCTGCTGCGTATCGCCGACGCCCTGGGCTGCGACCTGCAGGTGAGGCTGGTGCCCCGGGGCGAGTGACCGCACCCGCACCCCGCGCCCGCCGGCCCCGCCCCGTGCGCCCGGACGACCTGCGCCGCCACGCCGTGGCCCGCACCCTGTTCCGGCCCACCACGCTGCCCCGCGCTGTCGCCCGCCTGGGCTTCGTGCAGGCCGACCCCATCCGCGCGCCCGCCCGCGCGCAGGACCTGATCCTGCGCCACCGCGTGGCCGGGTACAGGGCGGGGGACCTGGAGGCCCGCTATCCGCGGCTGCGGCTTGAGGAGGACTACCTCGTCAACTACGGGTTCATGCCTCGCCGCGTGGCAGGGCTGATGTACCCCCGCGCCGAGCACCGGCCGTGGACCGACGAACAGCGTGCCGAGGCCGCCGAGCTGCACGCCCTGGTGCGGCGGCGCCGGGTGGTGCTGCCGCGAGACGTCGAGACGGCGCTGCGGGAGCGGACGGTGACGAACGCGTGGGGCGGGCGGTCGAACGCCGTCACGCACCTGCTGGACGCCATGCACCGCCGCGGGATGCTGCGCGTGCACGGCCGGGCGGGCGGCCAGCGGCGCTACGGCCTGCCGCGCCACCACCCGCACGACATGGACGACGCCGCCCGGGCGGACGCGCTGCTCGACGTCGTGGTGCGCCTTTACGCGCCCCTGCCCTCCCGCACGCTGACCATGCTCGCGGCCATGCTGCGGTGGGGGGCTCCGGGGCCGTTCGGCCCGCAGGGGCGCGCGGCGGCGATGGCCCGTGCCCGAGACCGGCTGGGGCAGGCCGACGTGGACGGCACCCGCTGGTACTGGCCGGCGAACGAGGACCCCCGGTCACGCCGCTGGCGCCTGGACGAGGACGTGCGGCTGCTGGCGCCGTTCGACCCCATCGCGTGGGACCGCGAGCGGTTCGAGCGCCTGTGGGGGTGGCGGTACCGGTTCGAGGCGTACGTACCCGCGGAGAAACGGGTGATGGGCTACTACGCCCTGCCCGTGCTGTGGCGCGGCGCCATGGTGGGCTGGTGCAACGCGTCCGCCGCCGGCGGCGAGGTCGCGGGCGCGTTCGGGCACCCGGGCGGGGAGCCCCCCGCGGACCCCGCGTTCGCCGTCGCTGCCCGGGACGAGCTGACCCGCATGGGGGCGTTCCTCGGCTGGGGGGACGCCGCGGCCCGCTAACCCGTGGGCTCGGATCCGGACCGCGCCCGTGCCTTCGCGACGATGTCGCTGACCAGGTCCGCCATCCGCAGCACCCCGACGACGCGACCGTCGGCGGCGTCGACCACCGGCAGGTCGTGCTGGTCGCAGTGCAGAAACCGCGCGGCGGCGTGCATCTCGGAGTCGTCGGTGTCGACGAACGCCGGCTCGGTCAGCATGACCTCGCCGACAGGCCGCAGCGAACCCTGCACCACCCGGCGCCGCAGGGCGCTGAGGTCCCGCGTGAACACGCCCGACCCGGTGAGGTCGCGCAGGTAGCCCGGGCTGATCGCGCCCAGCGCCTGGGCCTCGCCCACGAAGCCCGCCAGCGTGCCGTCCGCGGCCACCACCGGCAGGCCGTGGCCCGCAGCGCAGATGCGCTCGGCGGCCTCACCCACCGGCGTGTCGGGCCGCAGCGGCTCGACCCGACGGACGAGCGCGGCGAGGGGGTCGGAGTCAGCCATCGGCCACCGGGCCGGCGTCGGGGCGCATGGCGGGCAATGGTACGCGCGCCGTCATAACACCACCAGCAGCATCCAGGCCGTCGCCACCGCCAGCGACAGGAGCGTCATGGGCACGCCGACGGCCAGGAACTGCCCGAACGTGATGCGGTGGTCGGCGCGCCGCAGCGCCCCCGCGGCGACGAGGTTCGCGCTGGCGGCCACCAGCGTGAAGTTGCCGCCGTAGCACGCCCCGATGGACAGGGCCCACCACGCGGCGTCGTCCCCGGGTGCGCTGAGCCGGTCCACCACGGGGCTCATGGCCGCCGTGAACGGGATGTTGTCGACGACGCCGCTGGCCAGCGCCGATCCCCACATCACGACCATCGCCTCCTTCGTGCGCGACCCGGCCGTGGCGTCCTCGAGGAACCCGGCCAGGTGCTCGAGCACGCCGGTCACCTCCAGCGCGCCCACCAGCACGAACAGCCCCATGAAGAAGAGCAGCGTGGGCCACTCGACGGCATGCAGCGCCCGCTCCACGTCGATGCGGCCCGCGACGAGGAACAGCACCGCCCCGGCAAGTGCGATGGTCGGCGGCTCCAGGCCCACAAACTGGTGCACGAAGAACGCCGCCAGGGTGACGCCCAGGCAGCCCAGCGCGATGGACACGTCGCGCCGGGAGCCAAGGCCCGCCGAGGCGTCGAGCGACCCCAGCTCGGCCACCCGCTCGGGTGATGGCCGCAGGCGACGCAGGTACGTCAGCAGCGTGGCCGCCGTCACGGCGGCGAACGCCAGCAGGGCGGGCGGGCCGACTCCCGCGATGAAGTCCATGAAGCCCAGGCCGCTGGCCCCCGCGATGATGATGTTGGGCGGGTCGCCGATCAGCGTGGCCGCCCCGCCGATGTTGCTGGCCACCACCTCGGCGATCACCAGCGGGGTCGGTGGGATCTCCAGCGCGTCGGCGATGGCCAGCGTGACGGGCACCATCAGCAGCACCGTGGTGACGTTGTCGAGGAACGCCGACGCCAGCGCCGTCGCGCCGGTGAGTCCCACCACCAGGCGCACGGGGCGGCCCCGCGACCACTGGGCCACGCGCACGGCGACGTAGTCGAACACGCCGGTCTGCTCCGTCCCCCAGACCAGGATCATCATCCCGGCCAGCAGCCCAAGCACCCCCCAGTCGACGGCCTCCACGGCCTCGTGCTGGTGGATGACGCCCAGCAGCACCGCCAAGGCGCCGCCGGCCAGCGCCACCTTGGTGCGGTCCACGCGTTCACTGGCGATCAGGCCGAGCGCGACGACGAACAGGACGATCGCGGCGGACTCCATCCCGCGCAGACTATCGGCGCGGAGGGGCGGGTCGCGGGGACCCGCCCCGGCCCGTCACCCCACGGCCCGCAGCTGCACGTCGTCCACGTGGAACGCGTCGCCGGCCACGGCCGACTTCTGCCCCAGGTAGATCTCGACCTGGTTACCAACCGCGGGGGTCAGCTCGGCGGTGACCGTCTGGAATGCCGTCGTGAGCGGCACGGCGGGGCCCGCGACGTTGCGCACGACCGCGCCGGACGCGGTGCGTTCGCGCAGGAAGATCTGCACCGGCTTGCCGATCGCCGACGCCGTGGCGGCGCGCACGGCCGCGGTGGCGCGGTACGGCACGGACGCCGGCACCGACACGACGGACGTGGGCGAGTCGTCGATGGTGAACGACGTGCCCGCCGTGCGCGTGACCTTCACGGCCCACGCGCCCGCGGGGCTTCCCGGCACCTGCTCGCGCAGCAGGCTGGCCTGCCAGGTGGTCCAGCCCGCCACGCTCGCCTCGAACGAGCCGTTGACCACCAGGTTGGGGCCGCCCGGGGCAGGGCCGGTGGTGGCCGCGACCGTGCGCGCCGCGATGGTGGTGGCGCCGGCGTCGTCGGTGACGCGCAGGCGCACCGTGACCGGCGTGGCGTCCGGGAACGCGCGGGTGGCGGTGGCGCCCGTACCGTCGTCGAACAGGCCGTCGGCGTCGAGGTCCCACTCGCGGGCGGTGATGGATCCGTCGGCGTCCGTCGAGGTGTCGGTGAACGTCACGTCCTCGCCGACACGGGGGTCGGCGGGCGCCGCGGTGAAGGACGCGCTGGGCGGCTCGTTTGCCGGAGGCTGGGCCGTCACCGTGACGGTGCGCGCCGCCGTGGCGGTGGCACCGGCGTTGTCGGTAACCCGCAGCCGCACCGTCACCTGCCCCGCGACCGCGTACGTGGCGGTGGCGGTGGTGGCCGTGCCGTCGTCGAACTGGCCGTCCCCGTCGGTGTCCCAGGCCCGCGCCGCGACGCTGCCGTCCTGGTCCGTGGAGTGGTCGGCGAACACGACCTCCTGGCCCACGTGCGGGTTCAGCGTGTTGGCCCCGAAACTCGCGGTCGGGGGCTCGTTCACGGGGGGCCCGCCCTGGCCGTTGGTGAGTGAGATGCCGTCCACCAGGAACGCGTCGCCGGTGGTGGCCCCGAGCTGCCCGATGTAGATCTCGATCTGGTTCCCGGCCGACCGGGCCGTGAGCTCGGCCGTGATGGGCTGGAACGCGTTGGTGAGGGTGACCACGGGCCCGTAGACGGTCCGCACGACCGCCCCCGACGCCGCGCGCTCGCGCAGGTAGACGCGCACGCCCTTGCCGACGGACGACGCGGAGCCGGCCCTCGCGAACGCCCGTCCCGTGTACGCGCTGGCGGCCTGCGCCGACGTGACGGACATGGGCGAGTCGTCGAGGGTGAACGACGTGCCGCCGGTGCGCGCCACGCGGGCGACCCACACGCCGGCGGGGGCGTCCGCCGCCTGCTCTCGCGTGAGCGCGGCGTTCCACGTGCCCCACCCGGACGTGCCGGCCTCGAACGACCCGTTGGCCACGTGGTTCGTGCCGGGGTTCGGGGCGGGGTCGGGCGGGCCGGGGTTGGTGATGCGGATCTGCACCTCGTCGTACGCGGACGGCGCCGCGGTGCTCGTGGCCCGCACGGTCACCGTGCCGCCCGGCGGTACGGCCGCCGGGGCCTGGTACAGGCCCGTGGCCGACACGGTGCCGACGGCGGCGTTGCCGCCCGCGACGCCGTTGACCGACCACGCGACACCCGCCTCCCCGTTCAGCACCGTCGCCGTGAGCTGCGCGCCGGTGCCCATGTCGAGGCTCGCGGGGGCGCCGGAGATGGCCACCGTGGTCTGGGCGGGTGCCTGACCCACCGTGAACGTCACCGACGCGGCGGCCGGCGTACGGGGGAACTGGCTGGTGGAGTCGACGGCCGCGTACGTGAAGCCGTCCGCGCCACTCGCGCCGCCGCCCGGCGTGTACGTCACCGTGTCGCCCGTGACCGTGGAGCCCACCGCGAGCGTCGTCGAGCCCTCGCGTAGCACGCCGTTCGCGGGCAGCGTGACGATGCGGAACCGCCGGGCACCCGGGCTGCCGAACGCCTGCGACCGGAGGGCGATAGACGACGCCGCCGCGCCCGGCAGGGTCCCCGCGTTGACGGGCAGCGCGCGATAGCCGGGGATGATGGTCTCGCCGGCGGCGAACGCCCGCTGGTTATTGGTCTCGTCGGCCTCCGCGATGATGTTCTGGGGGTCGATCTCGGCGGCCAGGCGGTATGCGCCGGGCGGCGTATCGGACACGTCGACCCACTGCATCGCCAGGTTCGCCCCGTAGCGGTCGCGCCAACCGGGCGAGATGCCCATCGCGATGCTGGAGGCCGTGGGGTTTCCCTGGTGGCAGAAGTCGAGGTTCTGGTACACCCCCGTCGCCGGCCCGTTGGCCTCGCGCCCCTGGGTGTCCTCCAGGCAGAAGCCCACCTTCTGGCCCGGAGCGACCTCGGCTGTCATGGCCTGGTTCCACAGCGAGTACCGGGCGATGTACTTCAGGTGGAAGTGGTTGTGGCCGTCCTCGGTCTCGTAGATGACGCGCGGGGGGACCCCCCCACGGGCGGGTCGGTCTCCTTCATCCCCGTGGGCGTCTGCACGTACTGGCGCACCGTGGAGTACTCGGCCCCCGTGCGGGCGGAGCCGCGCAGCTCCATCGGGCCGGGGCCGATGTTGTGGACGTACCCGTCGAAGCGCAGCAGCAGCGCCTGCGTCGCGTCGGGGTACGTGTACTGCTGCAGCACCGGGAAGGCCGGCGGATCGGACACCAGGTCGGGCATCACGGCCCCGTCGGGCGCCGCGGCGGCGAGGATGGACACGGCGGCGGCGATACCTGTGGCGCCGACCAGCAGCGCGGGCGCGAGGCGACGGGGATTCATGGGGGATTTGTAAGGCCTCGCGCCCCCGCACGCACCTCCCCAATGGTCCAGTCCCGCCTACGGAGTGCGCGTTTGCGCAGGTCGGTTAACGACGGCGGGGGCGGCCCGAAGGCCGCCCCCGCCGGGCCCGCGCACCGGAGCCGCCGCCTACAGGTCGTCGGCGTCGGGGTCGAAGTGGAACGTCTGACCCGTCTCGCCCAGGGCCGGCAGGCTGAAGTCGTCCTCCAGCTCGGCGTAGGGCTCGTCGAGGTCGAACTCCAGCAGCGCCGGCTGGCGGCGCGCCGAGTCGATCTCGAGCTGCCGGTACCGCTTCAGGCCCGTCGCCGCCGGGATCAGCTTGCCGATGATCACGTTCTCCTTGAGCCCGCGCAGGTTGTCGACCCGGCCCTCGAGGGCCGCATCGGTGAGCACCTTCGTGGTCTCCTGGAACGAGGCCGCCGACAGGAACGACTCGGTGGCCAGCGACGCCTTGGTGATGCCCAGGATAAGCGGCTCGTACGTGGCCTGCGCCTCGTCGATCTCGCGCTCGAGGTCGACATCCGTACCCGTCCACTCGCCGGCCTCCCGGGCCTTCACGAGCTCCTGGAACCTCTCGCGGCGCGCCCGGGCGTTGGCCCGATACAGCACCGGCTTGTCCACCAGCTGCCCCGGCAGGAACGACGTGTTGCGGTTGTCCTCGATCCGGACCTTGCGCAGCATCTGGCGCACGATGATCTCGATGTGCTTGTCGTTGATGTCCACGCCCTGCGAGCGGTACACGTTCTGCACCTCGCGGACCAGGTAGACCTCGGTCTTCGTGGAGCGGTCACGGGTCTCCGCCTCGGGCATCACCCGCCACCCCGGCGTGACCTCCATGCCCACCTCGAACTGCGGCAGGGGGCGATCGGCCGGCAGCCGCAGGTGGCGCGTCACGGGCCCGGCCTCGGTGTTGACCACCGCGGCGAACCACCGCTCCCTGTCCCCCCCGCCCTTCTCCTCGGTGAACGACGTGAGGGTCCCGAGCACCCCGAGGGCCACGCCGGAGCGCGCGTCGAGAATGTCGGCCGGGAACGCCGAGCCGATGGTCAGCAGCTGGCCCGCGGTGACCCAGTCGCCGTTGTCCACGGTGATGTGGGTCTTCTTGGCCACCTGGTATGCGTGCTCGTTGACGGCCTGGCGAGTGGCGCCCGTGCCGGCGTCCTCCACCGGGATGTACTCCGGTTCGATGACCGTGAGGACCGCGCCGCCGGGGCGGGCCTCGTCATCCTCGATGCGCACCCAGCCGTCGACCTTCGCCACGTGGGCGAGAGCCTTGGGCTTGCGGGCCTCGAACAACTCCACCACGCGCGGCAGACCGTGGGTGATGTCGGCGCCGGCGACGCCGCCCGTGTGGAACGTGCGCATGGTCAGCTGCGTGCCGGGCTCGCCGATGGACTGCGCGGCGATGATGCCCACGGCGTCGCCGGGCTCGCACAGACGCCCCGAGGCCGGGTTGCGCCCGTAGCAGCACGAGCACACGCCGAAGTCGCTGCGGCACTTGAGCGGCGAGCGGACCTCGACGATGGCCTGGCGGGGCTTTCCGTCGGCGTCGCGGCACGCGGCGTCGATCTCCTCGGCCATGTCGTTGGAGATCAGCGTGGTGCCGCCCGTCTCCTCGTCGGCGTCCTTGTCCTCGTCGGAGCGCAGGTCGATGATGACCTCGCCGGTCGCGGCGTCCAGCACCGGCCCCTGCAGCGTGCGGCCGGCGAGGCTCAGGTTGAGCGAGTCATCGCGGAACACCTCGATGATGATCCCGTCGGGGGTGCCGCAGTCGGTCTCGCGGATGATCATGTCCTGCGAAACGTCCACCAGGCGCCGGGTGAGGTACCCGGAGTCGGCGGTCTTGAGGGCGGTGTCGGCCAGGCCCTTGCGGGCGCCGTGCGTGGAGATGAAGTACTCCAGAACCGAGAGCCCCTCCATGAAGTTGCTCTTGATCGGGCGCTCGAACGTCTCGCCCTTCGGCGTGGCCATCAGGCCGCGCATGCCCGCCAGCTGACGGATCTGCTTGAACGAGCCACGGGCCCCGCTGTTGGCCATCATGTAGATGGGGTTCAGGCGGAACAGGTGCTCCTCCATCTTCTTCGCGACCTCGTCCGTCGCGCGGTCCCAGATGCGCACCACGGCGTCGTGCCGCTCCTCCATGCTCATCTCGCCGCGGGCGAAGTAGCCCTCCATCTCCTCCACCTCGCCGTCGTAGCGGGCGAGGATGTCCTCCTTCTCCGGCGGGATCACGATGTCGTTCTTCGAGATCGTGATGCCGGACTTGGTGGAGAAGCGGAAGCCCAGCGCCTTGAACGCGTCGAGCACCATCGACACCGTGGTGGGGCCGTAGATGTTGACCATCGTCTCGATGAGGTCCGTGACCTCGCGCTTCGTGATGGTGCGGCTGCGGCGAGGGAACGGCCGCTCGGCCATCACGTCGGGGCCGACCAGGTCGGCGACCGACGCCTCGATCTCGTGGTTGAACAGGATGCGGCCCACCGTGGAGACCTCCACGATGCCCCTGGCGCGGTCGCGCAGTTGGACGGCGTCCTGCAGGCCCACCTGCTGCTGGTCGAACGCGGTCAGCACCTGCTGCACGTCACCGAACGCCGGCACGCGCGCGGGCAGCCCGGCGCGGCTGAACGGGTCCTTCGTCCACCCGTCGTCGGGGTGCGTGAACTCGTCGCCCTCGAAGCGCGCCTCCGTGCCCCTGGGCAGCTTCCACTGGCGGGTCTCGGGGTCGACGAGCTCCACGAGCTCCATCCCCGTGCCCTTGCCCTCCTCGCCCTTCTTGCGGACGTCCAGCTGGCGGCAGTTGGTGAGGTAGTACAGACCCAGCACCATGTCCTGCGACGGCACGGCGATCGGGCGGCCGTGCGCGGGCGACAGGATGTTGTTGGCCGACAGCATCAGGATGCGCGCCTCGGCCTGTGCCTCCACCGACAGGGGGAGGTGCACGGCCATCTGGTCGCCGTCG
>JAGQUM010000030.1 GCA_020438485.1 Thermoleophilia bacterium
GGGGATGCGTGCTCGCCGCCGGCGCCGTGGGGGCCGCCAGCGCCGCGGTCGGGGAGGCCGGTGCCGGTCGCTCACCCGCGCCGCTCAGCAGGGGCCCGCCGACGCCGGCGGCCACGGCGGCGGCCGTCAGGGCGGCACCGGCCTTCACCACCATCGGCCCGGGTGCGTCGACCAGCGTCTGCAGCGCGCCCCCCGCCCGCACGGACGTCGCCAGCATCACGCGGTCGAACCACGCCGCCGCCAACGAGGGGTCGGGCGTCATCTCGGCAGCGGTGGGCAGCAGGCATGCGGGCGCCAGTGCGCTCAGCGCATCGCGGTGGATGCGACGCGTGCGCAGCACGCCGTGGCAGTGCAGGCAGTGGCGCGTGTGGTGCTGGACCCGCCGCCTCTGGCGCCCGTCGGCCGTGCCCGCGACGACGTCGTCGAAGTCGCCGCGCACCCGTGCGCACGCCTCTCCGGTCTCGACCATGCCCTCCCAGCGCCGTAGCGCCGCCCGTCCCTCCAGGATGGAGCGCTCGACCTTGCGCCGCGTGAACCCGGTCGCCTGACAGATGTCGGCATAGCTGGCGCCGCGGGCCTGCAGGATGATGCAGACGCGTTGCGGGTCGGTGAGGTGGTCGAACGCCTCGGTGACCGCCTGGTAGCGGTGGCGCCACGCCTCCAGGCCCGTCGGCTCGCGGGTGCCGCCGGAGCGGTCGGCGGTGACCGCGGCGTCCTCGCAAAGCCCGGGGCCCTCGCGCCGCCGCCGCTGGGCGACGCTGATGGCCTCGTTGCGCAGCACCGTGCGTAGCCAGGCCATGAAACGGTCGGCCTCGACGACGGGTGCCGACCGCAGCGCGATTTCCATGGAGCGCTGGTACGCGTCCTCGGCGTCGTCCAGGTCGCGGGTGATGCGGGCGGCGAAACGCAGCAGGCGGGGAGCCGACGCGAGCGCCGCCAGCACGGCCGCGTGCCGCTGGTCCGACGTGGGCAGCGCAGCCTGGAGTGCCGTGGGAGGGGGATTCAACGAAAGCTCACTGATCTGTCACGAAACACACACAAGATGATCCCCTCATAGGGGGTCACTCGTGAAGATGAACGAACGAACGGGTTTCACCCCCCACCGGACGAAATCGCCAGATTCCCCGGCCGAAGGCGTTGCGAGCCGGTGCGATCCCGCGCACGGCTAGGGCGGGGCGCACCGTCCGGGGCTCGAGGCCCCATCCGGTCGGACGGGCCGGGGGCCGGCGTTGACGCCGCCGGCTCGCCGTCCGGCCTTGCATGTCCCCCGCCTCCGGCGTCCCTCGAGGACCCGCGTGTGCAACGGTCGCCCTCCCGGGCCGCGGTACGGGCGGGCTTGCCGTCCGGTCGTACCCGGCGTCGGGGCTCCGGGCCGGGTGCCCGAGCGGCGCGAACCCGCTCTCTGCGGGACGCGACGGGCGGTCGTGCACTCCGGATCGGCGCTCGTTCCGGTGAGGACCGCTTGCCGTCCTGCCGGGACGGACCGTCTAGGCGACGGACGGCGCCGTCACGGTATTCGCCCGGCTCGCCCGCGCGGTGGCCCCACCCCCACGCCCGGCGCCCGCTGGGGGTGGCCTCTAGACTGCCCCGCATGGAGCATCCCCGGGTCACCGCTGCCGGCTTCCCGCTCATCCGGCCCCGCCGCCTGCGCACCACGCCGGCGATTCGCCGCATGGTCCGCGAGACCCGCCTTCACCCGGACCAGCTCGTCCTCCCCATGTTCGCCGTCGACGGCGCCGGGGTGGAGGAGCCCATCGCGTCCCTCAAGGGGCACTCACGCCTCTCGGCCGACCTCATCGCCGCCCGTGCCGCCCGGGCGTACGCCGACGGCGTGCCGGCCGTCCTGCTGTTCGGCGTCAGCGACACCAAGGATGAGGAGGCCACCGCCTCGCACGACCCCGACGGAGCCGTCCAGCGGGCCGTCGCCGCCGTGAAGGACCGCGTCCCCGAGATGTGCGTCATCACCGACGTCTGCCTGTGCGCATACACGTCGCACGGGCACTGCGGCGTGGTGGTGGACGGCCGTGTCGACAACGACCCGTCGCTCGAGATCCTGGCCCGCGCCGCCGTCAGCCACGCCGACGCCGGCGCCGACGTGGTGGCCCCCAGCGACATGATGGACGGCCGCGTGGCCGTCATCCGCCAGGCGCTCGACGCCGAGGGTCACGCCGAGACGGCGATCATGAGCTACTCCAGCAAGTACGCGTCGGCGTTCTACGGCCCGTTTCGCGACGCCGCCGGATCCGCCCCCGGGTTCGGCGACCGCAGCGGCTACCAGATGGACCCCGCCAACGCGCGCGAGGCCGTCCGCGAGAGCCTGCTGGACGAGGCCGAGGGCGCCGACTTCCTGATGGTCAAGCCCGCCGCGACGTACCTGGACGTCATCCGCGACGTCAGCCGGGCCAGCGACCTCCCCCTGGCCGCGTACCACGTCAGCGGGGAGTACGCGATGATCACCGCCGCCGCTGAGCGGGGGTTCCTGGACGAGCGCCGCGCCGCGCTCGAGACGCTGACGGCCATCACCCGCGCGGGCGCGGACCTGGTCATCACGTACTACGCCCACGACGCCGCCCGCTGGCTGTCCGAGGAGTCCGCATGACCACCACCGCGCCGCGCCCCATCCATCACAAGCCCGACGAGGCCGACAAGCAGCTGCTGAACGCGCTCCAGGCGGGGCTGCCACTGTCGCGCGCGCCGTTCGCCGAGATCGGCCGGGGCATCGGCATGAGCGAGGACGAGGTGCTGCGCCGCCTCGAGGTGCTGCGCCGCGCCGCCATCGTTCGCCAGGTCTCCGCGATCTTCGACACGCGCGCACTGGGCTACAAGAGCATGCTCGTCGCCGCGCGCTACCCGGAGGACAAACTGCACGAGGGCGCGGCCATCGTGGGCGGCCACCCCGGCGTCAGTCACAATTACCGCCGCAACCACGACTTCAACCTGTGGTTCACGCTGGCCGTCGAGCCCGACGCGCGCCTGGGCCTCGACGAGACCGTCGACATCCTGGCCGAGCGCACCGGCGCCGTCAGCATGCGGCAGCTGCCCACGCTGAAGCTGTTCAAGATCAACGTGCAGCTGGACATGACCGGCGACAAGGCCGCGAAGGAGGAGGCGCCCAAACCGCCGCCCAAGCGCGGCGACGGCGTGCTGCCCACCGAGGAGGACCGCCGCTTCATCTGCATCCTGCAGCGCGACCTCCCGGGCGTCAGCGACCCGTTCGGCCAGTGGGCCGACGAGGCCGGTGTCGGCGCTGACGAGCTGCTCGACCAGGCCGCTCGCTTCCAGGAGCGCAACTACATGCGCAGGTTCGCGGCCGTCCTCAACCACCGCCGCGCGGGCTTCGGCGCCAACGGCATGGCCGTGTGGCGTGTACCCGAGGACCGCATCGAGGAGGTCGGCCCCCAGATGGCCGCGTTCCGATCGGTGTCTCACTGCTACCGGCGCCCCACGTACGAGGACTGGCCGTACAACGTGTTCACGATGGTCCACTCGCGCAGCAAGGAGGCGTGCGAGGAGGTCATCCAGGGCATCGCCGACGAGACCGGCTTCACCGGGCCCGACGACCGCGCCGTCCTCTACTCCACCCTGGAGTACAAGAAGATCCGGCTGGTCTACTACACGCCCGAGTACCGGCAGTGGGAGGACATCGCGCTGGCCGGCGGCGAGCTTCCCCGCTGGGGCGCATGACGGCCGCAACCCCGCCCGACGCCCGCAGCCGGGAGCTGTTCGCGCGGGCCCGCCGGGTGCTGGTGGGCGGCGTCAACTCGCCCGTGCGCGCCATGCGCGGCATCGGCCGAGACCCCCTGTTCATCGATCGGGCCGAGGGTCCCCGGGTGTGGGACGTCGACGGCGGGGAATACGTCGACTACCTGTCCACGTGGGGCCCCGCCATCCTCGGTCACGCCCCGTCTGTGGTGCAGGACGCCCTGCGCGAGGCCATCCCGCGCGGCACGTCGTACGGCGCCCCCACCGAGCGCGAGGTGCGGTTCGCCGAGGCCGTCGCCGGCGCAGTGCCGTCCATCGAGCGCCTGCGGATGACGTCGTCGGGCAGTGAGGCCGTGATGGGCGCGCTGCGCCTGGCCCGCGCCGCCACCGGGCGGGACGTGGTGGTGAAGACCATCGGCGGCTACCACGGGGCCATCGACGGCCTGCTGGTGGACGCCGGTAGCGGCCCCACCACACTGGGCGTGCCCACCAGCCCCGGCGTTCCCGCCGCCGCCACCAACTCCACCCGGATGGTGGCGTACAACGACCTCGGCCAGGCCCGCGAGGCGCTCGACGGCGCCGCCGCCATGATCATCGAGCCCGTCGCCGGCAACATGGGCGTCGTCCCGCCCGCCGACGGGTACCTGCGGGGGCTGCGCGAGGCGTGCGACGCGGCCGGCGCCCTGCTGATCTTCGACGAGGTCATCACCGGTTTCCGGGTGGCGCACGGCGGCGCGCAGGAACGCTTCGGTGTCACGCCCGACCTCACGTGCTTCGGCAAGATCATCGGCGGCGGCCTGCCCGTGGGGGCGTTCGGCGGCCGCGCCGACGTGATGGCCGAGCTGGCCCCGGAGGGGCCGTGCTACCAGGCCGGCACCCTGTCGGGGAACCCGCTGGCGACGTCCGCGGGCCTGGCCGTCATCGGCGCGCTGGGGGAGCCCGGCGTGTACGACCGGCTGGAGGAGTCGGGTGCGGCCCTCGAGGAGGCCATCCTGGCGTCGGGTGCCCCGGTGACCATCAACCGCGTCGGCTCCATGCTGACGCCGTTCTTCACCGACGCGACGGTGACCGACTACGCGGACGCCACGGCGTGCGACACCGAGCGGTACGCGGCGTTCGCTCGCGCGCTGCTGGGGCACGGCGTGTACCCGCCGCCGTCGCAGTTCGAGGCATGGTTCACCGGCCTCACGCACACCGGCGCCGAGCTCGCCGCCACGCGCGACGCGCTGGCCCGCGCGGTGGAGGCGCTGCCGGCGTGATCCGCGACGAACTCGCCGGCGATCCCACGCTGGCCGCGCGCCTGCGCCCCGAGGCCGCGCCCGCGATCCTCTCGCCCGCCGCGGGCGGCCGCCTGGACCGCGCGCAGGCCACGGGCCTGGACCTGATCCTGGAGGGATTCCTGGCGCATCATGGCACGCCCCGTCATCTGTCCCCCGCTCCCGACCGGCACGTGCTGGCCGGCGACTACTGCTACGCCGCGGGCCTCGTCCGGGTGGCCGACGCCGGCGACGTGGAGGTCATCCGCGTGCTGGCCGACCTGGTGGCGCGGTCCGCGGGGCTCGTGGCCGACGGCCCCGACGTGCTGCCGCCCCTGTGGCGGGCCGCGATGGAGGCGATCGCCGACCCCGGCGCCGGGGGCATCGCGGCGTTCGATTCCGCGCTGGACGCGCTGGACGCCGGGGACGACGCGCCCCTGCGCACCTTGGGCGCCCGCGCCGCCGCCCGCGGCCTCGACGAGGCGCTGGCGTGAGCCGCGACTTGCGAGACTGGGTCGCCCGCCTGCGCAAGGCCGGTGAGCTGGTGGAGGTCACGGCCGAGGTCGATCCGCGCCTGGAGATCACGGAGATCACCGACAGGGTGACGAAGGCGGGCGGCCCGGCGCTGTTGTTCCGCAACGTCACCGGCAGCGACATGCCCGTGCTGATCAACCAGTTCGGCACCGAGAAGCGCATGTGCATGGCCCTCGACGTCGACTCGCTGGACGACCCCGGCAGGCGCATCAAGGACCTCATCGAGCTGCAGCCGCCCCAGGGCCTGCTGGAGAAGGTGAAGGCGCTGGGCACACTGCGCGAGCTGGCGTCGTTCGGTGCGAAGGACGTCAGGACCGGCGCGTGCCAGGAGGTCGTCCACACCGAGCCCGACCTCACGCGGCTTCCCGTGCTGACGTGTTGGCCCGACGACGGCGGCCCGTTCGTGACGCTGCCGCTGGTGTTCAGTCGCGACCCCGTGACGGGGGCCCGCAACTGCGGCATGTACCGCATCCAGGTCGTCGACGAGCGAACCGCGATGATGCACTGGCAGATCCACAAGGACGGCGCCGCCCACCTGCGCGACTCCCAGGGGCGGGTGGAGGTGGCCGTTGCCATCGGCACCGACCCGGCGACGACGTACTCGGCCACCGCGCCGCTGCCGCCGGCGATCGACGAGATGATGTTCGCGGGCTTTCTGCGCGGCGGGAGCGTCGAGATGGTGAAGTGCCGCACCGTCGACGTCGAGGTGCCGGCGAACGCCGAGATCGTGCTGGAGGGCTACGTCGACGCCAACGACCTGCGCCCGGAGGGCCCGTTCGGCGACCACACCGGCTTTTACACGCCCGTGGACGAGTACCCGGCGTTCCACGTCACGGCCGTCACGCACCGCCGCGACCCGATCTACGCCACCACCATCGTGGGCCTGCCGCCGCAGGAGGACTTCTGGCTGGGCAAGGCCACCGAGCGCATGTTCCTGCCGCTCATCCGCACCAGCGTGCCGGACATGATCGATATGAACCTCCCGCTCGAGGGGGTGTTCCACAACTGCGCCGTCGTCAGCGTGAAGAAGCGCTACCCCGGCCACGCGAAGAAGCTGATGAACGCCGTTTGGGGCCTGGGTCTGCTGTCGTTGACCCGCTGCGTGATCGTCGTCGACCACGACGTCGACGTGCACGACCTCTCGGCCGTCGCGTTCCACGCGTTCTCGAACGTCGACCCCAAGCGTGATTCGCTGGTGGTGGAGGGTCCCGTCGACGCGCTCGACCACGCCGCCCCGTACTTCGCGTACGGCTCGAAGATCGGGTTCGACGCCACCCGCAAGTGGGAGGGCGAGGGCGTCGTGCGGCCGTGGCCCGAGAAGGCGCTGATGAGCGAGGAGGTCCGTGCGCGTGTCACGGCGCGGTGGGCCGAACTGGGGATCGACGTCCCGGAGCGGTAGGGAGCCGGGCGGGGGTCAGCGCCCCGGCGGGGGCAGCGTGACCCTGAACGGCCGGCCGTCCAGCGTCCCGAACCCGGCCCGCTGGCGGATGTGCACGACGCCCCGTGACGCCGCCGGGCCGGTGACCACCAGGTCGTGGGCGCGCCGGTCGCCGGACAGCGACACCTCGGCCGTGCCGGACACCGCGACGCCGGGCACGAACACGTAGCGCCGCAGCGTCAGGCGCAGCGCCCCGCCGCGCAGACGCACCAGTCCCGTGCCCCCGCGGGGTCCGGTGAAGGCCACGCCGCCCGCGGTGCGTCGCCCGCTGTTCATGGCGTTGCTGGCGTCGCGCAGGGTCAGGCGCACGGCCTGCACCGTGCGACCCGGCCGGCCGGGCAGACCGCGCACCGGGGCGACGGCTGCCAGCGACCGGGGAGGCACGGGCACGCGCCAGGGATCCAGCGCGGCCCGCCCGCACGCGGCGGCCGGGGTCCCGCCCGCGAGGAAGCGGGTCAGCGACCTGGTGACGCATGCGTCACCTCGGGCCAGGATGCTGTGGCCGGCGCCGCGCAGCACCAGCACGCGCGCACCGGGGATCTGGTCGCGCACCCGCGCCGCGGCCTCGAGCGGTGTGCGCACGTCCTGGTCGCCGCCCAGGATCAGCGTCGGCACGGCGGGCAGCGGCGCGGCCGACAGCCGCCCCGAGCCCGACTCCGGCCACAGGACGCACAGGCTCGCCAGGGTGTCGCCGCGCCCCGGCCGGGGGAACGGCGCGAACGCCGACGCGGGCGCCCCGGCGAACGTGGCGTCGCGTGCGGCGATGCGCTGCGGGCCCGGCGTCGGCTCGGTCCACGGCAGCGGGGACTCGCCGCAGAGCGTGGTGGCCAGCAACGCCGTCGAGAACGCCTCCGGGCGGCTGGCACCGCGGTCGTCCGGCGTGCGTGCCAGCCGCCACAGCAGGCTGGAGTCGCCGTCGAGCGCCGCCCGCACCGCGGCGGGGAACGCGGCCCGCACGGGCGTCGCGAGGTCCCCGAGGCCGAACACGTCGAACAGCGCCCCGGGATGCCCGGGCCCGCCGAACACGGCGGGGCGGGCGACGCCGCGGGCGTCCACCCGCATCCCGGGCACCCCTCGCCGGGTGAGGCGGGCCGACAGGCGCGCCACGTCGCGGGGCAGGCTCGTCGTGATCCCGCGGCACGCGCGCCCCGCGCACAGCGCGCGCAGGGCCCGGCGCGCGCCCGCGTACGAGTCGGGTTCCAGCAGCGTGGTCCCCTCGGGCGGCAGGGTCGAGTCGAGCACGAGCGCGGCGACGTTGCCGGGGTACGTCCGCGCGTACTGCTGCGCGACGAGCGTGCCGTACGAGACCCCCACCAGGGTCAGGCGGGGGGCGCCCAGCGCCACGCGCAGGTCCTCCAGGTCGGCCACGGAGTCGGCCGTGGTGAAGTGCGCGCGCCGCGGGCCCAGCTGCCGGGCGCAGCGGGCGGCGGCGAACGCCAGGTCGCCGGAGGTCTCCCCGCCGTCCAGGGCGCCGCATCGCAGCGCCGTGGGGCCCGTGCCCCGCTGGTCGAACGCCACCACCCGGTAGCGCGGCGCCGCCTGCGAGACGAGGCGCTCGAACGCGGCGGAGGGCGCGAGCGCGGCCTCCCCCGGGCCCCCGGCCAGCAACACGATGGTTCCCACGGGGGCGTCGGTCGCCGGCACCACGCGCACCGGCAGGCGCAGCGTTTCGCTGGGCGCCGCCCGGTCCAGCGGCACCGGAAGCGTCGCGCATCCCAGCGCGGGCAGGCCGGTGCACGGTGTCACGGCGAGCGGAGGGGGCTGGGCGGCGGCGGGCACGGCCGCCAGCGCAGCGGCGGCGGCGGCTGCGGCGCGGACGCGGCCGGCCGCGGCGGTGAGCATGGGCATCCGGGGCATGGTAGACGGGAGCCGCGGCCCCCGAGGCCCGGCTGGGGCCGTCGCGCCCGCCCGAGAGGGACACTTGGCACGCGTTCCGGGACGTGGGCGGATAGGCTGTCTCTGGTTTACTCGGGCGTGTGGCCCGCGTGGCCGCACTTCGACATGCACCAGGAGGTTCCAGACGGTGGCAGAAACGCAGGGCGACGGGGTTCCCCCCGACACGGGCGGCGTCTACGCCGGACCCCGCGCCATCGACCCGGTCTCTGAGGCGAACCACGACGACGACCCCAACTACGTCACGCGCACGAAGTTTCTGAGCGGCGTGGCGGTGGCGGGCGGCGCGGTGCTGACGGGCGCCATCCTGGTGCCCCTCGTGGGCTTCGCCGTCACCGACAGCGTGAAGGGCGAGGACGACGTCTGGGTCGACATCGGCCCCCTGTCCGACTTCCCGGACGGCCAGACCACGTCGCTCGCCATCTCCCAGCCCGCCGGGCTGCCCGAACGCCGCGTGTTCCTGCGCCGCAAGGACGGGGTCCTCATGGGCATCTGGAACCGGTGCGCGCACCTGGGCTGCCCCGTGAACTACTCGGCCGGTGGCGACACCTACGTCTGCCCGTGCCACGGCGGCGCGTACGACTCCGTGGGCCGCGTCACGGCCGGCCCGCCGCCCCGCCCCCTCGACCGCTTCGATGTGAAGCTCACGAAGGGCGGCAAACCGGGTGAGATCGCGGGCACGTGGGACCCCACCGGCGCACCGAAGGACGCGCACGTGCTTGTCGGCAAGGCCTTCTCGATCGACCCGGAGCAGCGGCCCTACCGCATCCACGGCCCCGGCGAAGAGGTCGAGGGCATCCTCAAGTACCTCTACCCGTTCTAGGAACCGGCAGATGATCGAACGCATCCACCCAGGAGCACCCAGGTGACGACGAAGGACATCGGACCCAAGGGCCCGGCCGGCCAGGTCGCTGACGGGGCCGTCGACTACGTGGAAGACCGCACCGGCGCCAAGACGGGCATCAGCTGGTTCCTCTTCCGCAACATCCCGAAGGAGACGAGCTGGTTCCAGACGCTCGGCTTCGCGGCCATGGCCGTTTTCGGCCTGCAGGCCATCACGGGCATCGTGCTGGCCATGTACTACAAGCCCGCGCCGGACGCGGCGTACGCCAGCATCCAGCACATCACCCACGACGTCACGTGGGGCTGGCTGGTGCGCGGCATGCACAAATGGGGCGCCACCGCCATGATCGTGCTGGTGTTCCTCCACATGGGCCGCGTCTTCCTGTTCGGGTCGTACAAATACCCGCGCGAGCTCACGTGGGTCACGGGCGCCATCCTGCTCATCCTCACGATGTTCATGGGTCTCACCGGCTACCTGCTGGTGTGGGACGAGAAGGCGTACTGGGCCACCGTCGTGGCCATGAACATCACGGCCTCGGCGCCCATCCTGGGTCCGTTCGTCGCCGACATCATGCGTGCGGGCTCCGACATGAACCCCGACACCTTGTCCAGGTTCTATTCCATCCACATGCTCGTGATACCCGGCGGCATCGCGACGTTCATCGGGCTGCACATGTTCCTCGTCGCGAAGCTGGGCATCTCCGAGCCGCCGTGGTCCAAGCGCTCGTACAAGGCGCGCTATGAGGCCGAGGCGGCCGCCCGCGCGGCGGCCCGCGCGCGGGCCCCGCAGGGGCGCCGTGAGGTGACCGCCGCGCCCGCCGCGCCGGTTGCGAACGCGGAGGTGGAGCGGTGAAGAAGGCACAGCAGGAGGCCTACAAGCGCGACTACGCGCAGGCCAAGAAGGAGGGGAAGCCGTTCTTCCCCTACGCCATCTACAAGGACCACATCGTCGCGATCCTGTGCTTCGCCTGGATCATCGGCATGGCCATCTGGCACCGGGTCGAGGTGGGTAGGCCGATCTACGAGGCGACCACCGACTTCGTGCCGCGGCCCGAGTGGTACTTCTTCTTCCTGTTCGAGTTGCTCAAGATCTTCAAGGGCGACAATTTCCTCACCCCGGTCATCATGGCCACGTTCATCGTCCCGAACGTGCTGATGGCGCTCCTGATCCTCACGCCGTTCATCGACCGTAGCCCCGAGCGGCGCATCGAGAAGCGTCCCTTCGCCATGGCCGTCGCGATCATCATCTTCACGTCGCTGGCGTGGCTGACCTACAAGGGCGCGACGTCGGAGGCCCCCGCGGCGGGCGCCCTCAAGTTCACACCCTCTGACGCCAACACGGAGATAGCGGCCCGCGTTATCAAGCAAGAGCCCTGCCTGAGCTGCCACGTCATCGGCGCCAGCGGTGGCTCTCTGGGCCCGAACCTGAACAACATCGGCAGCCAGGGCAAGGGTGTGCAGTGGCACATCGACCACCTGAAGAACCCCTCGTCCAAGGTGCCGGGGTCGGCCATGCCAGCGTTCGCGGCGCTGTCCGAACCCGACCTCAAGGCTCTGGCCACCGTCATGGACGGAATGGGCACGAAGTACAAGGTCGACTGAGTCCGTCCGTCTGGTCGTCCGTCGGTGGTGCTGCGTGGGGCCCGGCTTCGTCCGGGCCCCACGTCGTTCCGGGGCCTGACGACAGACGGGCGCGGGCGGCCGGCGTCTAGCATGGGCCTGTGAAGCGGATCTTCCTGGGCGTGACCGGCGCGAGCGGCGCGGCGTACGCGGCCCGCGCTCTCGAGGCGCTCACCACCGCCGGCTGTCACGTGGGCCTGTGCGTGAGCGACGCGGGGGCCCACGTCATCAACCACGAGCTCCTCGGCGGAGGCCGGGAGGCCCCCGCCGACCCGGCCGGCGTCGTCGCCCGCTTCGCGGACACGCAGTCCCGCGCTCCGGGGGAGGTGAGCGTGCTGGGCCTCCACGACATGGTCGCGCCGTTCGCGTCGGGCTCGTCCCTGGCCCCCGGCGCGCTCATCTGCCCCTGCTCGGGCGCCACGCTCGGCCACATCGCGTCCGGCGCCGCGCAGAACCTCATCCATCGCTGTGCGGACGTGATGCTGAAGGAACGACGTACTCTGGTGCTGATGACCCGCGAGACGCCCCTCAGCCTCATCCACATCGAGAACATGGCCGCCGTCACCCGGGCGGGCGCCACGGTCATGCCCGCCGCGCCCGGCTTCTACAACCTGCCGGCGTCCGTCGGCGACCTCGTCGACTTCATGGTCGCCAGGGCCCTCGACCACCTGGGCGTCGACAACCGCCTGACAGGGCGCTGGGGAGCGCGGGCCACGTGACGGATTCACGCACCGACCCCCTCTCGGGCACGCTGTCCGCCGCCGACGTGCGGGCGATGTTCGATCGCGTGGCGCGGCGGTACGACCTGCTGAACCGGGTCATGACCGTGGGACTGGATGGGCGCTGGCGCGAGCGGGCGGCCGCCGCGGCCGACGTCTCGGCCGGCGGATCCGCGCTCGACGTGTGCTGCGGCACCGGCGACCTGGCGCTGGCGCTGCACCGCCGGGTGACCGCGTCGGGCCGCGTCGCGGGCGTGGACTTCTCGGAGAACATGCTGGAGCTGGCACGGGCCAAGGCGTCGGCGGCCGAGGCGGACATCGCGTTCGTGCAGGGCGACGCGCTGGCGCTCCCGTTCGGCGACGGCGAGTTCGACGCGTCGACCGTCGCGTTCGGCATCCGCAACGTCGCGGACCTCGACGGATGCCTACGCGAGATGGCGCGCGTCGTGCGCCCCGGCGGCAGGGTGGTGGTGCTTGAGATCACCATGCCCGCCAAGCTGCAGGCGTTCTACGGCGCCTGGTTCGATCGCCTGGTGCCCGTGATGGGTCGGGTGCTGGGCGACGACGGCGCCGCGTACGGCTACCTGCCGGCGTCCGTGAAGCGCTTCCCCGGTCCCCGGGACCTGGCATCCCGCATGGCCGGCGCGGGCCTCACCGACATCCGCTGGCGCCTGTTCGCGGCGGGGATCATCGCGCTGCATTACGCCCGGGTGCCGCGTTGAGCTCGGCCGCCGTGCCGGAGGCCGCCGCCGAGCGGGCGCTGGAGGGTCTGGCGGCCACGGAGGGTCTGCTGGCCGACGTGGTTGGCCACGGGCCGCGCGCCGTCACCCGCCCGGCCGGGCAGACGCTGGCGGCGGGCGGCAAACGCCTGCGTCCTCTCCTGGTGTTCTGCAGCTCCCCCACCGAGCGACCCCTCGACGCCGACCTGGTTGCGGCGGCCGCCTCGGTGGAGCTGATCCACATGGCCACGCTCGTGCACGACGACATCCTGGACGCCGCGGACCTGCGCCGCGGCAGGCCCACGGTGGTGGCCGCGCACGGCGCGTCGCGGGCGGTGCAGGTGGGCGACTTCCTATTCGCCCGCGCGTTCTCTGTGCTGGCTCGCACCGGGAGCGCCGACGCGGTGCGGGTACTCGCCGCCACATCGCTGGACCTCTCCAACGGAGAGCTGCTTCAGGGGCGCGCCGGGCACGACGTGGCGCTGACCGAGGACGCGTACCTCGAACGCTGCCGCATGAAGACGGCGTCGCTGTTCGCCGCCTCGTGCCGCCTCGGCTGCCTGCTGGGAGGAGCGTCCGCCGAGGTAGAGCGACGGCTGGCGCGGTTCGGCACGTCTGTCGGACTGGCGTTCCAGATCTTCGACGACATCCTCGACCTCACCGCGACCGCCGACGCCACGGGCAAGACCCGCGGCGCGGACCTGCGTGACGGCACCGTCACGCTGCCCATGATCCTGGCGATGCGGAACGAGCCGGGCCTCGCCGCCCGCATCCGCGACGCGCACCGTGGCGGAGACGTGGACGCGGTCTGCGCCGAGCTGGCCGCCCATCCCGGCACGGCCGCGGCCCGCGAGCGGGCGCTGGGCTTCATCGCCGACGCGCGCGATGCCGTCGAGGCGCCCCTCGACGGCATCGATCCGCTGCCGCTCGCGGCGATCGCCGACGGCGTGGTGGACCGCTACTCGTGACGCGCGACGGGCTGATCCGCCTTCTGGAGGGCCGCGACCCCCTGGAGGCCGTCCGGGCCTTCGGCATCCGGGCGCCCACGGCGGTGCGCGTCGCGGCCCCCGCGCAGGACGGCCGGCTGGTGGACGCCGGCCGCGAGGGGGCCATCGACGACCACCGCGCCGCGCACTCCGGGGGACGGCGCAGCGAGGCCGTCGTGGCCTACGGCGACGGCGTCCCATGCGCCGCCGTGGCCGACCGGCTGCTGGCCCTCGGCGAGCTGTCGCGCGAGACGGGGATGCTGGTCGCGGTAACGCCGGTGCCTTCCGAGGGATCGTCTGCACGCCCCGGCTCGTGGGGCGTGGAGGACCTCGTGGTGATCGCGGCCGCCCGGGGCGTCATCCCGGGCGCCGCCATCCGTCCGTCGTGGGAGACCCTCGGCGCCCCCGCGGCGCAGGTGGCCCTGGCGTTCGGCGCCACCGAGTGGGCCGTGCCCGAGGGCGACGACACGGACCTCGACCGGCTGGCGCGCGCGGCGGGCTGCGCGGTGACCCGATGACCCGCCCCGGGCTGGCCGTAGGCCGCATCGCGGCGCTCAACATGTACCCGCTGTACCACCACCTGGAATCGGCTGCGGGCGACCGCTTCGCGTACACGGACGGGGTTCCGACCGCGCTCAACCGCGCGCTGCTGGGTGGCCGCATCCACGTGTCGGCCATGTCGTCCATCGAGTTCGCCCGCAATCACGACGCGCTGCGCCTGCTGCCGGTCGCGTCCATCACGGCGTCCGGCGCCGTCGACTCCATCGCGGTGTTCTCGCGGCGGCCGCTCGGCGACCTGGGCACCATCGCGATCACGCCCAACAGCGCGACGTCCGTGGCGCTGCTGCGCGTGCTGGTGGGTCCCGGGCCGCGCTTCGTGCCCCAGCGTGGCGAGCCGCGCGAGGCGCTGGGGCAGGCGGACGGTGTGCTGCTGATCGGCGACGAGGCCCTGCAGGCCCGCCGGTCGGGCCTCGCCCCCGTCGCCACCGACCTGGGGGCGCTGTGGACCGAGCGCACCGGCCTGCCCATGGTGTTCGCCGTCTGGGCCGTGCGGCGCGACCTCGACCCGGCCCTCGACGCCGACGTCGACACGCTGGCGGGGCTGCTGGAGGACGCCCGCCGCGCGTACGACGCCGATCCGGAGGCGGTCGTGGCCGCCGCGGCCCGCCGGTTCCCGTTCCCCGCGCCGTACGTGTCGACGTATCTGGCGCGGCTGAGCTACGGTTTCGGCAGCCGCGAGCGCGACGCGCTCGCGGCGTTCTACGACCGCGCCGTCGAGGCGGGCGAGCTCGCTCGCGTCCCCGCCCTCGCGGCCTGACACGGAACACCGCGCATGAGCACCCACTCCGTCGACACCGTCACCGAGATCCTCGACCGCGCCCGCGCGGGGCAGCGCATCACGGACGCCGAGGCCCTGGCGCTGTGGGACGAGGCAGACCTGGTCAGCCTCGGCGAGGCCGCCCGTGAGCGCCGCGAGGCCCTCACGCCCGCCGGCGACGTGACGTTCTCCATCGACCGGAACGTCAACTACACCAACTTCTGCATCACGGACTGCGACTTCTGCGCGTTCTACCGCCTGCCGCGCGACCCCGAGGGCTACGTTCTGCCCAAGAGCGTCATCTTCCGCAAGACCGAGGAGACGCTGGACCTGGGCGGGACGGCGCTGCTGCTGCAGGGCGGCCACCATCCGGGCCTGCGCATCGAGTACTACGAGGACCTATTCAGCAGCCTCAAGGGGCGCTACCCCATCCACCTCCACGCGCTGTCGCCGTCGGAGGTGCTGCACATCGCGCATTTCTCCCGCATCAGCCTGGACGAGACGCTCGACCGCCTCGTGGCGGCGGGGCTCGACTCGATCCCCGGCGGCGGCGCCGAGATCCTGGTGGACCGCGTGCGCCAGGTGATCGCCCCGAAGAAGACCACCACGGCCGAGTGGCTGGGCGTCATGCGGGCCGCACACGGCAAGGGGCTCTCCACGACGGCCACGATGATGTACGGAACCGTCGACACCCCCGCGGACCGGGTGGAGCACCTGCGCCGCCTGCGCGAACTGCAGGACGAGACCGGCGGGTTCCGGGCCTTCGTGTGCTGGAGCTACCAGTCGGGCGGTTGCAGCAAGGCGGGGGACGACCACCCGGGCGGCACCGCCACCGACTACCTGCGGATGCTGGCCGTCGCCCGCCTTTACCTCGACAACTTCGCCCACTTCCAGTCGTCATGGGTCACGCAGGGTCTGCGCATCGGGCAGCTGGCGCTGGAGTTCGGCTGCGACGACATGGGCTCGATCATGATCGAGGAGAACGTCGTGCGGGCCGCCGGCACCGCGTTCCGCCTCGACACCGAGCGCATGGTGCGTGCCATCGAGGCGACCAACCGCACGGCGGTGCAACGCGACACGCTGTACCGGGAGGTGCGGCGGTTCGCCCCGGTGCCCGCGGCCGCCTGAGCTACTGGGGGGGCTCGCCCACGTAGGGCAGGCCCGCCTCTGCCCACGCGATGATGCCGCCGGTCAGGTTGCGCACGTCGCCGCGGCCACCCTGCGTGAGTAGCGCATCGGCCACCTGCGCGCTGCGGCGCCCGCTGCGGCACATGATGACCAGGGGCAGCTCGCCGGGGAACTCGCCGGCGCGGCCGCCGAACTCGCTCATGGGGATGAGCGGCATCCCGTCCACGCGCGTCGTGTCGTACTCGTCCTGCTCGCGCACGTCCACGATCGCCACATCGCCCGCCTGCCAGGCGTCGAAGGCCGCCTGGGGGGTCATCTCCTGCACGCGCCGCTCCTTCCAGATTTCGAGAGGTTCGGCATCAGGGTACATCGCGCCGGGATGGCGGCGCCGTGGACACCGCGACGCCGACGGGCACGTCACCGTGCGGCTCGCGCCACCGTCGCCGGCGCGGCGGACTCCCGTCACCACCGAGGCAGGGCTCCCGCCGCTCGCGCACGCCTTCCACGCGTGTGGCGTCGCCCGCGCGTGCACACCGTCACCGACGTCCGCAACGCGCGCAGCCGCCCGGCGACCGCGCGCCCGGGGGCCGGTCGAGGGCGTGCGACGCCGCTTCCGCCTCCGCGGTTCATTCGGTGGTGACGGACCGGTCGGCCGGGCGTGCGCGCCGCGCTCCACGCGCGGCCGGCACCCGGGTGAGGGACCGGCGTCGCCCCGCGCGGGGCGGGGCGGGCGAGATCCCTAGAAGTCCATCGGCTGGATGAGGTCCATGTCGAGGGCCGCGATGAGGCGCTCGACGTCCTCCTCCATGTTCGCGCGGGAGTACTCGCGCAGCCGGGTCAGCAGGCGCTCCGTGCCGTCGTTCAGCACGTCGTCGAACAGCTCGACCTCGCTCTGGTGGAACTCGCCCTCGTGGCGCCACTCGCAGTTGGGGCAGCGCCGCTCGACGAACCACGTGTCGTCCGAGCGCTCGTCCCACGACACCGGGTACACGAGGTCGCTCGAACACGACTCGCACACGTGCAGGTCGACAGCCGACGACACGTCCGCCGGGTGACCCTTGGCGTCGGCATCCCCGCTCGGCGTGTCGCCGGGCTCAGGATCCGAGAAGTACACGATCTCGATGACTCGCCCTCCGGGCAGCGCGATTTTCTTCGTCCGGTAGCCCTTCATGGCCTTCCCCTGGTCAAGGACGACCCGGCCGCCGAATCCGTGGCGCTCCGTTTGGTGTGGTCGTCCCGTTTGGACACCACCCGTATCGGGCCCCGCGGGCCGTGACTTGAGCGCTGGGACGAGGCCCGGCGCGCGGGCGTCAGACCCCGGCGGGGGTGCCGGACTCGGCCACCCGGTCGGCTTCGAACGACGAGCGCACGAGGGGCCCGGCCTCGACGTGCGCCAGCCCCCGTGCCCGCCCGCGTTCGGCCAGGTCCGGGTACTCCGCGGGGAAGTAGAAGCGCTCCACCGGCAGGTGGGCCGGCGACGGCTGCAGGTACTGGCCCACGGTCACCAGCTCGCAGCCGGTGGAGGCCAGGTCCGCGAACACCGCGTCGATCTCGTCGAGCTCCTCGCCCAGGCCCACCATGATGCCGCTCTTCGTGCGCAGGCCCGCGGCGGCGGAGCGGCCGAGCAGCTCCAGCGTGCGCTCGTAGCGGGCGCCCGGCCGCACGCGCCGGTACAGGCGGGGCACGGACTCGGTGTTGTGGTTCAGCACGTCCGGCGCCGCCTCCAACACGGTGTCGAGCGCGTCCCAGTTGCCGCGGAAGTCGGGGATGAGCACCTCCACGCGGACCCCCGGCACGGTGTCGCGCAGCGCGCGGATGGTGGCGGCGAAGTGCTCCGCCCCGCCGTCGGGCCGGTCGTCGCGTGCCACGGCGGTGACGACCACGAACCGCAGGCCCATTGCCGCGGCCGCCTCGGCCACGCGGCGCGGCTCGTCCGGGTCGGGAGGGCCCGCCGGGCGGGCGGTGGCGACGTTGCAGAAGCGGCAACCCCGGGTACACACGGCCCCGGCGATCATGAACGTGGCGGTCCCCCGCTGCCAGCAGCGCCCGATGTTCGGGCACGCCGCCTCCTCGCAGACGGTCGTGAGCGCCGACGAGCGCATCAGCGCCTTGGTGTCGACATACCCGCCGGACAGAGGGTTCTTGGCGATCACCCATCGCGGCAGGCGCCCGCCGCGCAGCACCTGGTCGAGCTCGCCGGGCTCGGCGGGGACGGCGGCCACGTCGGCGGTCGCCCGCGCGTCGGGACCCACGCGCGTGCCGGCCAGCAGCACGTCGGGCAGGGCCCCGCGACGCTGGGCCTCGCGGACGTCCTCCACCACGTCCGGGGTGGGGTCGCGGTCGACGGCGATGGCGCGCACGGTGCTCACCTCGGCGAGGGTAGCGGAGCCGCCGCCCGCCCGCCGCGTCACGGGGCACGCGGGGCCTGTAGGTTCCCGGCGTGGTCCTGTCCGATCGCACCATCCGCGAGCAGCTCGCGTCCGGTCGCCTCGTGGTGGACCCGTTCGACGACCGCCTGCTTCAGCCCTCGTCGCTGGACGTCCGCGTGACCGGCGAGTTCCGGGTGTTCCACAACAACCGGCACCCGTACATCGACGTCCGCCGCCCGCTGGAGGACCTCACCGAGCTCGTGACGGTGGCCGAGGACGAGCCGTTCATCCTGCACCCCGGGGAGTTCGTGCTGGGCTCCACGCTCGAGCGCGTCGCCATCCCCGACGACCTGGTGGCGCGGCTCGAGGGCAAGTCCAGCCTCGGCCGCCTGGGCCTGCTGATCCACTCCACCGCGGGCTATGTCGATCCCGGCTGGGACGGCCAGATCACGCTGGAGCTGTCCAACGTGGCCCGGCTGCCCATCACGATCTATCCCGGCATGCCCATCGGCCAGCTGTCGTTCCTGCAGCTCACCACTCCCGTCGACGCGCCGTACACAGGCAAGTACCTGGGACAGGAGGGGCCCGTGGCGAGCCGGTACCACAGGAACTTCGACCCGTCCGCGTGACGCACCCGCGGGCGGGCCGGCCGCCGCGGGCCCCGTGGTAGCCTGGGCCGACGACGCGGCGACCCGCCGCGCGCAAGCGACCGTGCGAGGCGGCGTGGAGCTTCCCCAGATCCTGATCCTGCTGGTGATCGTGCTGCTCATCTTCGGCGCCAAGCGGCTGCCGGAGATCGCGCGCAGCCTCGGCTCCAGCACCCGCGAGTTCAAGAAGGGCATCTCGGGCGAGGAGGAGCAGCAGCTCCCGTCGCCGCGTGACGAGCATGTCGCCCGCCGCCAGGGGGACGAGACCACCTGAGCGGTTCCCCCGCGGTGCGGTTGCTGCGCGCCGCGTGGGTCGCGCCGATCGCGGACGACCCCGTCGCGGACGGCGCCCTGGCGCTCGATGGCGGGCTGATCGTCGCGGTCGGTCCGTGGGAGCGAGTGCGCGCCGACCATCCCGACGCCGTCGTGGACGACGTGGGCGGCGTCGTGCTGATTCCCGGGCTGATCGACGTCCACTGCCACCTGGAGTGGAGCCTGGTGGGAGGCCTGTTCTCGGGCGCCCACGGTTTCGGGCGCTGGATCGCGGGCCTGCTGTCGCTGTTCCCCCTGGCCGAGGGCCTGCTGGACGACGCGGCACGGCTGGCGGCGCTGCGGGCGCTCCAGGCGGGATCCACCACGCTGCACGACAACGGCCCCACGGGTGCGGGCGTCGCGGCGCTCACCGAGGCCGGCCTGCGCGGAACCGTGCACCTGGAGGCGTTCGGGTCCGACCCCGCGGCTGCCGGCGAGGTTGCCCGGCGCACCGCTGACGGCGTCGCGGCGCTGGCCGCCGCCGCGGGACCCCGCGTGGCGGTGGGGGTGTCGCCCCACGCCCCCTACTCGGCGGGCCCGGAGCTGTGGCACGCCCTGACCCGGGCGCTGCCCGACGGCGTGTCGTGGAGCACGCACATCGCGGAGTCGCAGGACGAACGCGACGCCCTGTCGGGCCGGGCCGGCGGATTGGCCGACGTGTTCGCGCCGATCGGCGTCGGCATCGCCCGGTGGCCCGGTGCGGCGCACGGGTCGTCGGTGCGCGCCATGGCCGAGGCGGGCGTGCTCGGCGAGGGCCTGGTGGCGGCGCACCTCGTGCACGTCGACGAGCGCGACGCGGAGCTGCTGGCGCGGCACGGCGTGCGCGCCGCGCACTGCCCCGTCTCGAACGCCACCCTCCGGTGCGGGCGCAGCCCCGTCGAGATGCTGCGCGCGGCGGGCGTCCCGCTCGCGCTCGGCACCGACTCGCCCGGCAGCGCCGGCACGTACGACCTGCGCGCCGAGGCGCGCGCCTGCCTGGCCACCCACGCGGCGGCGGGACTGCACCACACCCCGCGCGAACTGCTGGCGATGTGCACGCGGGACGCCGCCCATGCGCTCGGGCGGGACGACGTGGGGGCCCTGGTGCCCGGGCGCCGCGCAGACGTCGTCGCGATCCGACCCCGGCCGGAGGCCCTGCCCGGCGACCCGCACGCGGCCGCGCTCGACGCGGGCTCGCGCGTGGAGCACGTCTGGGTCGACGGCGAGCCGCTGCTGCGGGACGGCATACCGGTGCGCGTCGACGCGGCCGAGATCGAAACGCGCGCGGGCGGCCGTCGGCTGGCGGTCTGTTAGCGTCTGCCGCCATGCTCCTGGACCAGAAGCGCACGCAGCGGATCGTCAAGATCTCCGCGATCCTCACGTCGATCGCGTTCGGCGGCATCGCGCTGGTCGCCATCGTCGCGATCATCTTCGGTGGCCTCGGGGGCAGCACGGACGCCACCAAGGAGCGCGTCGACCAGGCCCGCGAGCGGACCCAGTCGCAGCCCACCAACGCGGCCGCCTGGGACCAGCTGGCCACCGCCGAGTACGCCGCCGGCCACAAGGCCGAGGCGATCGCTGCCTCGCGCAAGGCCATCACGCTGGCGCCCAACGACTTCTCGCGCACCCAGACCCTCGTGCGCATCTACACGCAGGAGGACCAACCCGACCAGGCCATGCGGGTGGTGTCGGCGTTCATCGACAAGAACCCGCGCAACGCCGACGCATACCTGCAACTGGGCGGCGCCGCGGAGGCGGCCGGCAAGACGCAGGTGGCGCGCCTCGCCTACCAGAAGTTCCTGGAGCTGGACCCCAACAACCCGAGCGCCGCGCAGGTGCGGGACCAGCTCAAGACCCTCGGCTCCGGTGCGGGATGAACCTCGCGCGCCGTTTCGCTAACATGCACGCGGGCCGTTAGCTCAGCTGGCAGAGCAGGGGACTCTTAATCCCAAGGTCGTAGGTTCGATCCCTACACGGCCCACCTCACCACGTCGTCGTCCCCGCCGCCGCGGCGGGCCGTGCGGGAGCCGCCCGTGAGCCGCATCGAGGCGTCGCTGCGCGTTCCCGGCAGGCGCGACCCGGTCGCACTGGCCGGCGACCGGCAGGAGCGCGTCATGTTCGACGCCATCGCCCGCCACGGCGGACGGTACGAGGGCGCGCTGATGCGCACCGTCCGGCGCTTCATCCCGGCCGACGGGGTCGTCGTCGATGCGGGCGCGCACATCGGGGCGTTCGCCCTCGCGGCGGCCCACGCGGCCCCGCGGGGCCGCGTGCTGGCCGTGGAGCCCGGTCCCCGCCACGCGGCGCTGCTGGCCGAGAACGCGACGCGCAACGGCGCGTCGCACGTCGAGGTGGTACCGGCGGCGCTCGGCGACACCATCGGCACCGTGGCGTTCGCGTCCAACGAGCACTACTCGTCCGGATCGACCGTGGGCGGCGGCGGCGGAGCCCGCGTCGCGATCACGACGCTTGACCGTCTCGTCGCCGAGCGGGGGCTCACGCGCCTGGACCTGCTGAAGGCCGACGTGGAGGGATCCGAGACCGCGCTCCTGCGCGGCGGGCGGCGGACGATCGAGCGGCTGCGCCCCACGCTGATCCTCGAGGTGAACCCCATGATGCTGCGCCGGGTCGCCGGTGAGGGCCCCCGCGAGCTGTGGGACCTCGCCGCCGGCCTCTACCCCCGCGTCTGGTGGGTGGGAAGGGGCGGGGCGCTGGTCCGCCTGCGCGGCTACGGGGCCCTGCGGCGCGTCCTGCGCCGCGAGCAGGTGGGCGACATCGTGTGCTCGGCCCGGCGTCCCTCGCCCCCGGGTCCGTTGGCGCTGGTGGGCCGCGTGTGCGAGGCGGTCCCCGGTCGCGGCCCGCGGTTCGCGGTGGACGGCCGGCTGGACCTGAGCGCCGCGCCCGCCCCGCGCGAGGAGACGTCCGGCGCTCCTCCGGTGGTTGTCGTTCGTGTCGCGAACCTCACGGGCGTGACCCTGGCCTCCGCGGGGTTGCAGCCGTTCGGCCTGGCCGCGCGCCTGGTGGCCGCCGACGGGACGGTCGTGGAGGGGCCCCGCGCCGCGCTGTCGCGGTCGTTGCCCAACGGCCGGGCGGCCGACGTCGCGGTGCGGCTGCCGCCCGTGGCCTCCGGCGACTACGACGCCACCGTTGCGGCGCTGTACGAGGGGTACACGTGGCTTGACGACATGGGGCCGGACGCGGCGGTGCGCTGGCGTCTTCGGGTCCGCTGACTCAGGGGCTGAACGGGCCCCCCGACCACCCCGCCCCCAGTTTCATGGCCGTCGTCACGTCGTCGGGTGCCGCGACGGACTCGGCCACGCACCGGCGCGCCTCGTCGCGCGCCGCGTCGTAGAACGCCCGCGCGACGGCCCGCTCGGCGGCGCCCACGCGAGGGTGGGGGGTCACGGGCCCCTCGAAGAACCCCGGCCCCGTGCCGCGCCCGAGGCGCCCCGCCGCCACGTACGGGTCCAGCACGCCGTCGTCCCAGAACCGCGCGCCGTAGGCCCGCGTCAGGTCGTCGCGCAAACGGGCCATCGTGTCGAGGCCCACCACGTCGCCCAGCGCGAACGGCCCCACGGCGGCCTGTCCGTCGCGCAGGACCTCGGCATCCACTCCCGCCAGGTCGGCGTCGCGACGCAGGGTCTCGCGGTACGCGCTGCACGCGGCCCGCGTCAGGATGCGGTTGACGAGGAACCCCGGGCACTCCTTGACCACAACGGCGACCTTGTCCATGTCGCGCAGCACGTCCAGCGCGCGCACCACCGTCGTCGGGCCCGTCCTCTCGCCACGCACCACCTCCACCAGGCGCATCTCGCTGGGAGGGTGGAAGAAGTGCAGGCCGATGGTCGTGCGTTCGCGCCCCGCCGCGCGGCCCAGCGCCGTGACGGACAGGCCGGCGGTGCTGGACGCGAGGACCGCGTCGTGGTCGAGCGTCCGGCCCAGCTCGGCGAACACGCGCTCCTTGACCTCGCGCCGCTCGCTGACCGCCTCGATCACGACCGCGCAGTGGCGCAGGTCCTGGTCGTGCACCGACGGGGTGATGTGCGCGATCCGCCGCTCCACGGCGTCCGGGTCCCCCGCGATGCGCCCCTTCTGGAGCAGCCGCTGGGCCACCCGCTGGGCGCGCGCGATGCCGGCCTGCACGCGGGGCGCGTCGAGGTCGCGCAGCACCACGTCACGGCCCGCCAGCGCGGCCACCAGCGCGATCTCGGAACCCATCGCGCCGGCACCCACCACCCCGACGGGGTCACCGGGCATCCGCGCCCCACAACTCGCGCGCGATGACCAGGCGCTGGATCTGGCTGGTGCCCTCGTACAGCTCCGTGATCTTCGCGTCCCGGTACAGGCGCTCGGCGGGGTACTCCGCGGAGTACCCGTAGCCCCCCAGCGTCTGCACCGCCACATCCGCGGCCTCCACGGCGACCGCGCTCGCGAACAGCTTCGCCTTCGCCCCCTCGGCCCGGTACGGCAGCCCCGCGTCGCGCAGCGCCGCGGCGTGCAGCATCAGCAGCCGCGCGGCGTCCAGCTTGGCCGACGCGTCCGCCACGGGGAACTGCACCCCCTGGAAACGCGCGATCCTGCCCCCGAAGGCCTCCCGGTGGCGGGCGTAGTCCACGGCCAGGTCGACGGCCGCCTGCGCGATCCCGCACGCCTGTGCGGCCACCGTGATGCGGCCGCCGTCCAGCGTCGCGAGGGCCAGCTTCAGCCCCTGCCCCTCCTCGCCGAGCATCGCGTCGGCGCCCACGCGCAGGCCGTCGAACGTCAGGCCGACGGTCGACGAGGAGTGCAGGCCCATCTTGGCCAGCTCCGGCCCCGCCTCGAAGCCCTCACCCGGCTCGGCGATGAACGCGCTGACTCCGCCGGACCCCTGACCCCCGGTGCGCGCGAACACCACCAGAACGCCGGCGAAGCCTCCGTTCGTGATCCACATCTTGGACCCCGAGATGCGCCAGCCGTCGCCGTCGCGCGTCGCCGTCGCGCGCAGGCTGGCCGCGTCGCTGCCCGCGTCGGGCTCGGTCAGCGCGTACGCGCCGAACACCTCGCCGGAGGCCAGCCGCGGCAGCCACGTGCGCTTCTGCTCCTCCGTGCCCGCCCGCAGGATGGGGGAGCACACCAGGCCGTTCTGTACCGCGACGGTCACCGACAGCCCCGCGTCGGCCCGGGCGAGCTCCGTGATGACGAGAGCCAGGCATGTCGAGTCGAGCCCCGCACCGCCGTACTCCTCGGGCACCGCGACGGCCAGGAATCCCATGGCACCGAGGTCCCGCAGCACGTCGCGGGGGATCTCGTGCCGCGCGTTCCACTCCGCCGCGTGGGGTGCCACGCGCCGCTCGGCGAAATCGCGGGCCAACTCCCGCACCTCGCGCTGCGTGTCGTTCAAGAGGCCGCTCACGCACGCCTCCCGGGGGCCGTTCTCGTCGTCGTGCGGTCCACCGTCGCCTCCTTTGGTTTGACCCGGCATGTCTACCACAGATAGTCGGAATACGAAACATCCCGAGACCGAGTATTCTTCCGAGAGTGACCACGCCGCCCCGCACCCCGCGCGAGCAGGACCCCGTCGAGCGCGCCCGCGCGCAATGGGCCCAGCGATACCCCGACGAGTCGGGGTTCGTCGTCGTCGTCTCGATGCTGCGCACCTACGCGCTGATGATCCGCGAGCTGGAGCGCATCCTGAAGCCCGTGGGCCTCACCCTGACCAGGTTCGAGGTGCTGCTGCTGCTGTCGTTCTCCGCCGAGCGGCGCCTGCCGACGATGCGCCTGCGCGACCTGCTGTTGATCCACGGCTCGAGCGCCACGTACCTCGTCGACCGGCTGGAGCTGCGCGGATGGGTCCGGCGTGAGGCCGAGCCGGCCGACCGGCGCGTGAACTACGTCGTGCTCACCGACGAGGGGGAGACGCTGGTGGAGCGCGCCGTCGAGGCTCTGGTCGCGGCCGGGTGGGGCCACGCCGCCGGCCTGGACGCCGCCGAGCGCCGCCAGATCACGGCGCTGCTGGCGGCCCTGCGGGGCGCCGAGAGCCCCGCGCTGGTCTGACGGGTCAGGGTCGGTCGGACGTGCCCCACGCGGCGCAGCGCGCGCACGTCTCCTCGGGAACGATGCCCGCGCGCATGAGCAGCCCGAACACGACACAGCCCAGGCACAGCCCCAGGGCCGACTCCAGCAGTGCGCAACACCCCAGCACCGCGACGACGCCCAGGGCCGCAGAGCCCGCGCCCGCCAGGTGCAGCGCCAGGGCCGCCGCGGACATGGCGACGCCCATGGCCTGCGCGAACCGCTTCGGTGGGCCCGGGACGTAACGCGGCGCGACCGGCACGCGCGGCCTCACGACGCGCGTCACCAGCCGCCCCAGCGGGCTCAGGCGGGGCCCGGAGAGCACGCGGGCGGCAAAGCCGTACGCCAGCGCGGCCAGCACCCAGGCCGAGCCCGTGGCGAGGTACGCGAGGCTCGCCGCCGCCACGCCCCCGGCCACGAGCCGGGCCGAGACCTCGTCCACCGGGTCGGGAAATCCCATCCACCGCCGCATCCGTGCCACCTCCCGGGGCGAAACTCACATAACACTTCAGAAAATATCCCCAATAGGGCCGGGGGCCAAGTCGCGGGTGGGGTGCGACCCGCGCCCGCGGCGCCCCCTGACACAGGTGTCGCGGGCCGGCAGGGAACGCGGCGCGCCGCGTCGAATGACGGGGCGTCACACCCCCCTCATCCGGAGACGCCCGCATGATCCGCTACCGCCCCGAGAAGACCGGTGACGTCCGCGTGACGTTCGCCGTGGAGGACGCCCGCCCCGTGTCGCTCGTGTGCGACCACAACGGATGGGACCCGTTCGCCACCCCCCTCAAGCGCCGCACGAACGGCACCCGGTCGGCCGCCCTCGTCGTACCGGCCGGCACCGAGATCCGGTTCCGCTACCTCGCCGAGCACGGCGAGTTCTTCGACGACCCCGAGGCGCGCCTGGAGGCCAACGGCATGGGAGGCACCCACTCGGTGGTCTGCGCGTAGCGCCCGGCGGCGGGGCGTGACGACCGCCCCTTCCGCCCACGCGAACGGCGGTGGCCGCCGCCGGGGCCGCGCGCGCCGCCGATCTGCGGGTATATTCGGCGTGGATGGCCGCGTCGCGCAGGCACGGTCGTTGACCGTTCGCGCCACGTCGCGCGGAGCACGCTGACAGGGCGGGGGCGGCGGCCCCGGCCCGGAACCTGAAGTGGGGGACGTGTATGAAGATCGCGGTCTGCGTCAAAGAGGTGCCGGACTCCGGCCCGGCCCGGAAGATCGACCCGGGCAGCAAGCGGATCGACCGCTCCGGTGAGCGCACCCTCAACCCGTTCGACCTGAACGCGGTGGAGGCGGCGCTCAAGATCAGGGAGGCCGCCGGCGACGGCGAGGTCGTCCTGATCTCGATGGGCCAGCCCAAGGCCCTCGAGTCCATCCGCAAGGCGCTCGCGATGGGCGCCGACCGCGCCGTGCTCGTCAGCGACGACGCCGCGGCGGGCTCGGACCTGGTGGCCACCAGCGCCGTGCTGGCGAAGGCCATCGAAAAGGAGGGTGCCGAGCTGGTCATCTTCGGCCAGCAGGCATCCGACGGCGACGGCGCCGTCATGTGGGCGGCGGTGGCCGACCGCCTGAAGATGCCGGTGATCTCGCAGATCTCCGAGCTCGAGGTATCCGGCGGCAACGTCAAGGCCAAGCGCCAGACGGAGTTCGGTTACGACACCATCGAGGCCGCGGTCCCGGCGGTGCTGTCGGTGTCGGACGCGGTGAACGAGCCGCGGTTCGCGTCGCTCAAGGGCATCATGGGCGCCAAGAAGAAGCCGCAGGACGTCGTGAGCCTGGCGGACGTCGGCGTCGACGCCGGCGAGGCCGGGGAAGCCGGCTCCAAGACGACGGTGCTCAACCTGGCCCCGCCCCCGTCGCGCGGCGAGACCGTCAAGGTCGAGGACGACGGGTCGGGCGCGCAGAAGGTCCTGGAGTTTCTGATGGAAAGGAAGTACGTGTGAGCACCCTCGTTTTCCTCGAGCACAACGGCTCGACCATCACCAAGGGCTCCCTCGGCGTCCTCGGCAAGGCCGCGTCCGTCGACCCCGACACGGCGGGCGTGCTCGTCGGCTCCGGTGTTGCGGGCCTGGCCGATCAGGCCGGCAAGTACGGCGCCGCGAAGGTATTCGTCATCGACGACGCGTCACTGGAGGCCCCGCTGCCCCAGCCGCGCGTCGACGCCATCGCCGGCCTGGTGCAGGCGCAGGGTTTCGACAACGTGCTGTTCGCCGCGTCCGTGCTGGCATCCGACATCGCGGGCGGGCTGTCGTCCCGCCTCGGCGCCGGGCTCAACTGGGACCTCGGGGACATCACGAACGACGGCGGCGAGCTGGTGGGTAGGCGCTCCGCGCTGGGCGACACCGTGCTGGTCGACGTCGGCTGGACCGCGACGCCGCGCCTCGCCCTGTTCCGGGCGGGTTCGTTCGACCCCTCCGAGTCGGGCGCGGCGGGGGCGGTCGAGAACGCCTCTGCCGACGTGCAGGACTTCTCGCAGGGCGCGAAGCTGACGGCCCAGGACCAGGAGGAATCGTCGGGTCCCTCCATCGAGGAGGCCGACATCCTGGTGACCGGCGGACGCGGCGTCGGCTCGCCCGAGGCGTTCAGCGAGCTGGAGGACCTCGCCAAGGCGCTGGGCGGCGCGGTGGCGTCCACCCGCGCGGTGGTGGACTCCGGGTGGTACCCGTACGCCACGCAGATCGGCCAGACCGGCAAGGTGGTGTCGCCCAAGCTGTACATCGGCGCGGGCGTGTCGGGCGCGATCCAGCACAAGGTGGGCATGCAGAGCTCGCAGACCATCGTGAGCATCAACAAGGATGGCAACGCTCCGATCTTCGAGTTCAGCGACTTCGGCGTCGTCGGCGACCTCCACGAGGTCGTCCCGAAGCTGACCGAGCTGGTGAAGGAGCGCAAGGGCTGAGTTTCCCCGTCACGGGGTGAGGTTCCCCGGGGGCCGCGCACCACGCGTGCGCGGCCCCCGGGCCGTTCCGGGGACCCGGCGGCCCTACGCGGACGGCTGGAACGCCCGGAACGCGGGGGCGCCGTCAACGTCGTCCACCAGCCACGTCGTGCCGTCCGCGTCTGCCACGGCCTCGAACGCGACGCCGAGTGCGGTGGCCGCCAGCACGTCACCGACGATGCGGTGGATGTCCCGCACGACGCCGACGTGGAACAGCGACCGCGTCTCGGCCGTCACGTCGCCGTCGCCCGCGCGCAGCACCACCCGCAGGTCGGGCGCGACGGCAAGCCCGGCGACGGCGATCGCCACGTTCGACAGGTCGTCGGAGGTGACGGCCGCGAGCGCCCGGGCCCCGCGCAGGGACAGCTGCTGCAGCAGCGCGCGGTCCACGCCGTCGGCCACCAGCACCGGGATGCCTGCGCGCCGGGCCCGCTCGAGGTACGGCGAGCCGGCGTTGCGCTCGACCGCCACGACGGGCACCCCCAGCTCGCGCAGGCGCATCGCCATGCGCAGGCCCATCTGGCCGAATCCCACCACCACGACGTGGTGGCGGCGGGGCACCGACCTGGGACCCGCGATGGCGGTCAGCCGCCGTTCGCTGAGCCGCGTCACGATGCCGGCGGTGAGGATCGCGGCGAAGCCGAACGTGGCGAGCATCAGCAGTGGCTCCACCACTCGCACCCACGCGGGCCCGTGGTCGACGGCGGGGTTGGGCCCGACGGTGAGCAGGGCCTTCACCGCCGCGTAGAACGCGGCGATCGGCTGCTCGTGGAGCACGCCGATGCCGATCAGCGTGTCCGCGGCGAGGATCGACAGGAACCCGAGGATGCCGGCCAGCAGGAACCGTGCGCTGGAGTCCACCGGCCAGCGTGTACGCAGCCACCCGCCGAACCTCTCGGGCCGTGGGTCCAGCGGCTCCAGCCGGAAGCCGTCGCCGTCCCGGCGCATCGCCAGCGGCCCGTCGCGGCCGTCGATGACGGACAGCACGCCGGGCGCCACGCATGGCCCGGCCAGCGTCGACGCCACAAGCTCGGCCATCGACACCACGCGGCATCCGGGGGCCGCGTCCCGCAGCTGCTGGGCGATGGTGCGGTCGAAGATCGTCACGATGAGGTCGCGGCCCGGCCGGGCGTGCTCCACCAGCAGCGCCAGGCGGAACGCCTCGATGTCGTCTCGGGTGACAACCAGCACGGTGTCGGCGTGGCGCCCGATGTGGCGCGACAGCTCGGCGTCGTCGGGACGCCGCACCCAGTCGACGCTCACGCCCTGGCGGCCCAGCGCCGACGCCACCGCGCGCGCGATGTCGCCGTCGCCCAGCAGCAGGACCGCATGGTCGGCGGGCGGGGGAGTTGTGTGCGGTTCGTCGGCGTCCATTGGCCCTCGCGGCGGGGGCCGAGAAACCTACCGCACGCGCGGGCCGAGCCGGGGGCGTTCGCCCTCGCGGTCTGCGCGCCGTGGGGGTGGCAACGTGCTCCCGCCACCCCCACGCGATCCGGGGCCTACGCCAGGTCGATCTCGGACGCCAGGTAGACGTCCTGGATGGCGTTCAGCAGCGTGACGCCGTCCTTCAGCGGCTTCTGGAACGCCTTGCGGCCGGAGATGAGGCCGGACCCGCCCGCGCGCTTGTTGACGACGGCCGTCATGACGGCGTCCTGCAGGTCGTTGGCGCCCGACGCGCCGCCCGAGTTGATCAGCGGGACGCGCCCCATGTAGCAGTTGGCCACCTGGTAACGGGTCATGTCGATGGGGTGCTCGGAGATCAGGTCCGAGTACATCTTCTTGTCGCTCTTGCCGAACTTCAGGTCGTCGAAGCCCGGGTTCGCGACCTCGGGGAGCTTCTGCTTGATGATGTCGGCCTGCAGCGTGACGCCGAGGTGGTTGGCCTGGCCCGTGAGGTCGGTGGCGACGTGGTAGTCGACCCCGCCGTCCTTGGTCTTGTTGAACGCGCCGTTGCGCAGGTAGCACCACAGCACCGTGGCCATCCCGAGCTCGTGGGCCATCTCGAAGGCCTGGGAGACCTCCTGGATCTGGCGCTTGCTCTCGTCCGAGCCGAAGTAGATGGTGGCGCCCACGGCGACCGCACCCATCTCGTACGCCTGGCGGACCGACCCGAACATGATCTGGTCGTAGCCGTTGGGGTACGACAGGAACTCGTTGTGGTTGAGCTTGAGCATGAACGGGATGCGGTGCGCGTACTTGCGCGACACGGCGCCGAGCACGCCCAGCGTCGAGGCCACCGCGTTGCAGCCGCCCTCGATGGCCAGCTTCACGATGTTCTCGGGGTCGAAGTAGTCGGGGTTCTTCGCGAACGACGCGCCGCCGGAGTGCTCGATGCCCTGATCGACGGGAAGGATCGACAGATAGCCGGTGCCGCCCAGGCGCCCGTTGCCGAACAGCGTCTGCAGCGCGCGCAGCACGGGGACGGGACGGTCGCTGTCGAGGTAACTGCGCTCGACGAAGTCGGGTCCCGGCGCCGTCAGGCGCTTCTTCGGGATCGTCGTGCAGGTGTGCCCCAGCAGGTCATCGCCCTTGTCCGCCAGGATCGACACGACCCCCTCGTAGCCGGTCTTCTTCGGCGCCATCAGGTCCTCCCCGGTGTGTGGATGCGCGTGCGTGGTCACCCCCTAGCTTACGCCGGAGCGCCCGGCCGGGACCCGTCGCGCGGGACGGCGCGGCGCCGTCAGTCGGCCAGGTACCGGGCCCTCGGCGCGTGCTCGGCGACGGCCGACACGTTGCCGGAGCTGCGCAGCGTGACGGCCGGCCGATGTCGGAACGCCCGGGGCCGGGGCCAGCACGCCGCGACCAGCGTCACGACCAGCGCGTTGCGGGCCACCAGGATCCAGATCACGTCCTTGTGCAGGGCCACCAGGTCCCAGTACTGGCGCGGGAAGTACGCCTGGGTGGCGACGAGCGCGGCCACCGTGATGCCCGCGGCCAGCGTCCCGTACGGACCGCCCGCCAGCAGGGCGGCCGGCAGCATCCACAGCATGAACTGCGGGGAGAACACCTTGGCCCCCGCCACGACCAGCACCACCGTCGTGGCCAGGGCGGCCACCATCAGGCGCGCGTCGGGCCCGCGGCGAAGGGGCGGCAGCGCCCGGCGCAGGACCAGCGCGACGGCCACCATCAGCACGAACGCCAGCACCTGGACCAGTACGGCGATGGGGCCCGGCCCCTGCCCGGTCAGCCCCTGGCTGCCGTACGAGGACTCCACCCCCAGGGGCACGTCGGCCAGCGCGTGCAGCGCGAGCATGTACGAGGCCGCCGTCGACTCGACCTGGACGGGGCGGTGGAGGTGGTACGAGAACATGTCCCAGAGCCCACCCGGTGCCGCCAGCGCGATGGCGCCGAACACCGCCGCCACGCCGGCCAGCGCGGCCCCGGCCCCGCGCACCGCGTCGCGGCCGCCGGCGCGGTGCGCATGCCAGATCACCAGCACGGGCACCAGGAGTACGGGCACCAGCTTCACCAGCACGGCGGCGGCGAGCAGCGTCCACATCAGGCGCCAGCGTTCCGTGACGGCGGCGGCGACGAGCCAGGCCATCAGCGCCGTGACCACCGCGTCGAACCGGGTGGCCACCAGCGCCCCCAGCAGCAGCGGCGCCGCGGCCATCGCGACACCGACGGCCAGCTGGCGGAGCCTGCCGTACCCCATCCGCATCGCCGCATACGTCGCCCCGGCCGTGGCGGTCGCCCACGCCAGGGCCATCAGGGCCATGAACCCCCCGGTGTAATCGCCGGGCATGAACCGGGCCAGCCAGAACACCACGGCCGCGAGCGGCGGGTATTCCAGGGGCACGTCCAGGTACGGCAGGTCGCCTCGAGCGGTCGCGTCGGACGACGCCTGGTACACGGGGATGTCCGTGATGACGGAGTGGGTCCACAGGCCCAGGTGGCGATAGGGGCCCGCCCACAACACGAGGGCCAGGGCCGCCATCAGCGCCGGGAGCACCACCGAGGCACGCCTCACGGGGCGTCCCCGGCGGCCGCCGCCGCGGGCTCCGGCGGCGTTGGCGCGGCCGCGACCCGGGGAGCCACCATGGCGGGCCAGGCCGGGACGGTCGCGATGAGCACGAATGGCGCGAACCAGGGGATATAGAGGTAGAACCAGTGCGTCAGCGTCAGCTGGGTCGCGATGAGCACCGCCCCCGCGAGCGCGGTCGCGGTCAGCAGATCGCGTCGCCGCGGCCACCGCCACAGCGCCAGAGCCCCCAGTGCCACGGCAGCCGTGAGGGCCAGCTGCACCGGGCGAAGGCCCGGATGCTGGCCCCAGATCGAGAACGGCGAATCCCGGTCGAACTGGTACTGGATGGTGCGAGACCAGAACGCCCGCAGCCCGTCGTCGCCGTCGAGTAGCAGCACCCACCCGGTGAGCACCGCACCCGCGGCCAGACCGCCGGCGAATCTCAGCGATCCGGCGAGGCCGCGGTCCGTCGACCGCGGGCGCGGGAAGGGCGAGCGCCACATCACGGGGACGAGGATCGCGGGGCTGAACTTGGTGGCGATGCTGAGGGCGAGCGCCAGCCCGCGGGACACGGGGTTCGCTGCCAGCACCAGCATCCAGATGAGCGTCGCCGACACCAGGGCGTCGTTGCTGTTGGACTCCAGCGCATACGCCGTGAACGGGTACGCCGCCCACGCCAGGGCCAGGGCCGCCGCGAGGCGGCGGCCGCCCAGGCGGTTGCCCAGGAGAGCCAGGCCGGCGATGCACAGCAGGTCGAACGCGACCGCGGCGCCGTGTGCGGCGGGCAGGCTGTTCCACTTGCCGGTGTACGGGGCTCCCAGCTCGAACGGCACGTACGTCAGGTACGCCAGGGGCCCGTACGTGTCGCAGCGCCCGCAGTCCGCCGGGAACGTGCCGTACGGGGTCTGGCCGTGGCCGATGCGGTCGGCGCCGATCACGCCCGCGTACCCCACGTCGATGACGTTCGAGTCGAACGCGTTCAGCCCGTAGCGCAGCCCCAGCGACACCAGCAGGCACGTCACCAGCAGCCAGGTGGGCGCCCACCCGCGAAAGCGTGGCCGGGCCGGCGCGCCGTCCTCGTCCACCATGCCCGGCTGCACCCCCGGCGCCCTCACCCGGCGCACCGCGATCCACACGAGGCGGCCCAGCAGGTACAGCATGGGCGGGTACGCCAGCGGCACGGACGTGAAGATCTCGCCGCGGTTGAACCACACCAGCGACACACCGAAAGACAGCAGGACCAGCAGGTCGAGCGTGCGCCACGACACCAGCCGGCGGACGTCCAGCAGCGGCACGAGGAACAGCGCGCACAGCGTCAGCCAGATCGCCGGGCGGGTGACGGCCCTCCCGAACGCCCCCGGCACGCCCCGCGCCATCATCCACGCCACCTGGGGACCCACCCGCGTCTCGGTGATGCGCCCGGTGGCGTCGTCAACCCACACCTGGGCCTCGGTGACCTCGCCGCCGTCGGCCTTCTTGCGGACGTACCAGACGATGTGCTTGCCGTCGTTCTCCTTGAACTCCGGCGTCGTGCGCGTGACGGGGTGGTCGGCGATCCAGTCCCGCACCTCCCGAGACCGCCCGGCGATGGCCAGTACCCGTTCGTTCGTCAGGCGCGGCGCCCGGCCGGCGGGCGGGTCGGGGACCTTGACGTCGTCCGTGAGGCTGCCGATGACCCGCGTCAGCACGTCCGGCGGGATAGGCCCGGTGGCGCGCCCAGACGACTGCGACCACGCCGTGGCCGGCAACGCCGCCACGAAGAGCAGCAGCACCACCACCACCGCGAACGGCCGGCGGGCGCCCGTCATCGCGGGACGGCGCCTACCGGAACGCCCAGCGGCGACCCAGCAGGAAGCCGACGGGTGTGACGGCGACGATCGCCACCGCCTGGGCCGGGATCTCCGGCGCGCCGGCCCGCACGAGCACCTCCAGGATGCCCAGGTTGAGGACCAGGGACAGGACGCTGGTGGCCAGGTAGCGGACGCCCTGGCGAAGGGGCGAGCCGTGCACCGCCGTGAACGTCCACTGGCGGTTGAGGATGAAGTTGTTCACCCACGCCACGCAGAACGCCACGACGGCCGCCGCCGTGTGGTGCATGCCCGCAAGCTCGAACGCGAGGCTGAACACGATGAGGTTGACCACGAAGCCGGACGCACCGACCGCGCAGAACCGCACGAGCTGGCTCCAGTCCTTGCGCGTGGCCTTCCGCAGGTCCGGGATGCGCAGGACGCGGTGGGGGCCGGAGGGGGGCGCCGGGGCGTCGGGGAGTTCCGTGGTGGTCATCGCGGTCGGAAATGTACCAGCCCCCGCGTTAGCGGCCGGTGTGGCGGGCCTTAGCGGACGGCTCCGGCGCGCGGCCGGCCGCGAGGACTTGGGGGGATACACTCAGGAACTGCACGTGCGCGCCCCGCGCGCCCGGGATCATGCCCGTGACGGACCCCACGCCCCCCACGACCCAGCGCCGCGGCGCCGACGCCTCGCACTACGAGGCGCGGTACAGCGCGCGCGCCGCCGGCGCCGTGTCGTCGGTGATGCGCGACCTGATGGCGCTGGCCGAGCGCCCCGGCGTCATCACGCTGGCCGGAGGCTTCCCCGACACGGCGTCGTTCCCGCGCGAGAAGTACGTCGAGGTCCAGGAGGTGCTGGCCCGCGAGTACCTGGCGGCGCTGCTGCAGTATGGGCCCACCGAGGGCCTGCGGGAGATGCGGGAGGCCATCTGCATGGTGATGGCCCAGGAGGGGGCGCACACCGACCCCGACAGCGTGCTGGTGACCACGGGCGGGCAGCAGGCCATCGACCTCACCATGCGCACGTTCGTGGACCCCGGCGACTGGATCCTGGCCGAGGGGCCCACGTATCCGGGCGCGGTGCCCAGCTTCACCAGCGCCCAGGCGCGCGTGCGGCACGTGGCGATGGACGCCGACGGCATGATCATCGAGGCGCTGGAGGAGGAGCTCGACGCGCTGCACCGCGCCGGGACCCCCCCGAAGCTGCTGTACACCATCCCCACGTTCCAGAACCCGTCGGGCGTGACGATGTCACGCGAGCGGCGCGAGCGGCTCGTGGCGCTAGCCCACGAGCGCGAGCTGCTGATCGTGGAGGACAACCCGTACGGGCAGGTGCGCTTCGACGGCGACCCGCTGCCCACGCTGTGGCAGCTGGATGCGGGCGCCGGCTGGGTGGTGTACCTGTCGACGTTCTCCAAGATCCTCTCGCCGGGCCTGCGCGTGGGGTGGGCGGCTGCACCGCCGCCGATCGTGCGCAAGCTCAACCTGGGCAAGCAGGCGGGCGACCTGTGCTCGTCGACGACGTCGCAGCGGTTCATCGTGGAGTACCTGCGCCGGTTCGACTACCGCGAGCACCTGGCCCACCTCAACGGCATCTATCGTCGCCGCCGCGACGCGATGTTCAGGGCCCTGGAGGAGGAGTTCCCGGCAGAGGCGACGTGGTCGAGGCCCCAGGGCGGTCTGTTCCTGTGGGCGACGCTGCCGGACTACATCGATACCGGCGAGCTCGCGGCCCGCGCGCTGGAGCGCCACGCCGTGGGGTTCGTGCCCGGCGCCGGGGCGTTCTGCGACGGGCGGGGCCGCAACGCGATGCGCCTCAACTTCTCGGGGGTCACCGAGGAGGTCATCTCCGAGGGGGTGGCGCGCATCGGCACCGCGATCAACGAGATGATGGAGCTTCAGCGCATGTTCGGAGGCGGCACATGAGCAAGGTCGTGGTGCTCAAGGGCGGGCGATCGCTGGAGCGCGAGGTCAGCCTGCGCTCCGGCGCGAACGTCGAGGCCGCGCTGCGGCGCCTGGGCCACGAGGTGGTGGGCGTCGACGTCGACCAGCACCTGGTGCGCACGCTGCGCGCCGAGGCGCCCGACGCGGTGTTCGTGGCCCTGCACGGCCGCGGGGGTGAGGACGGCACCGTCCAGGAACTGCTGGAGATCCTCGGCCTCCCGTACACGGGCTCCGGAGTTCGGGCGTGCGAGCGCTCGGTGGACAAGGTCGTGGCGAAGGCGGTCTTCCGCGCGGCGGGCATCGCCACCCCCGACTCGTACGCGTTCGGCGAGGACGCGTTCCGCGAACTGGGCGCCGCGGACACGCTGGCCGAGATCCGCGAGAGGCTGGGCCTGCCGCTGGTGGTCAAGCCCGCCAAGCAGGGCTCGGCGCTGGGCGTCACGATCGCGCGCCAGGCCGCCGACGTGCCGCCGGCGCTCATGTCGGCCCTGTCGTACGACAACCGCGTCCTGTTGGAGCGGTTCGTCCCCGGCCGCGAGCTGGCGGTGTCGGTGCTGGGCACCGACGACCCGCGCACGCTGCCGGTGGTGGAGCCCGTGCCGCGCAAGCGCGAGAGCTACGACTTCGAGGCCCGCTACACGGCCGGCATGACCGAGTTCATCGCCCCCGCCCACCTCACGCCCGAGCAGGCCGACGAGGCCTCGCGGCTGGCGTTGGCGTGCTACCGCGAGATCGGCTGCCGGTGCTTCGGCCGGGTCGACATGATGCTGGGCGACGACGGCCGGTTCTGGGTGCTGGAGATCGACACGATCCCCGGGCTCACCGACACCAGCCTCATGCCGAAGGCGGCCGCGGCCGCCGGCATGGAGTTCGACGAGCTCATCGCCGGGGTACTCGACCAGGCCGCGCTGGGGGGATGACGCCCCCCCGACCGCGATGAGCGAATGGTGGCACGACGACGTCGTTGCCCAGGGCAAGCTGCCGCTGCTGATCCTGTTCGGCACGTTCGTGCTGACGTTCCTGGTGACCCGCGCCATCACGCGCCTCATCCGCGCCGGGCGCGGGCCGTTTCGCAACGTCACCCACAACGGCATGCACGTGCACCACAGCGTCCCGGGCATCGCGCTGCTGGTGATCGGCGCGTTCGTCGCGGTCGGCGCGCAGACCACGGCGGTGAACTGCGTCGCCGCCGCGCTCGTGGGCGTCGGCACGTCGCTGGTACTCGATGAGTTCGCCCTGATCCTCCACCTCAGCGACGTCTACTGGGCGGCGGAGGGGCGCACGTCCGTGGAGATGGTCAGCCTGGCCGCCGCGTGCCTCGGTTTCGCGCTGGTGGGCATCACGCCGATCAGTGCGGCGACGGCCACCGGCACGGGCGGCGTGTTGCGTTTCACGGCGCTGGGCGCCGTGGTGCTGCACTACCTGCTCGTGGTCGTCGCGGTGCTGAAGGGCAAGTACCGGTTCGCGCTGATCGGCTGCTTCGTGCCGCTGTTCGCGTGGGCCGCGGGCCTGCACCTGGCCCGCCCGGGATCGTGGTGGGCGCGGCACTACGGGCCGGAGCGGCGCGCGAGGGCCGCCGCGCGCGCGGCGCGGTTCGACGCCCGCTGGGACCCGCTGCTGGACCGTCTGAGCGACATCGTCGCCGGCCACCCCGGGCGGGCGGGCGGGCGCAAGCACCGGCACCCCCCGGGGTGACGCGCGGGGTCAGACCAGTTCGTACATCCGGTACGCGATCAGCGTGGCCCCGTTGGAGCGCCCCTTCATCACCACCTGGATCTTGTTGAGCCACGCGTAGCGGGGGTCGCCGGTCTCGAACCGGGGCGTGCAATAGACGGGGCCCGGGCGCTGGGGGTCGCTGAAGTCCACGCGTCCGTTGTACTGGATGAACACCAGCGCGTCGTCGTCGGTGCGCAGCGTGGCGCGCACGTCCAGCTGGAACGTGCCGTCGGCCGCGCGGGCGCCCCAGTCGGCGGCGGCCGTGCCCACCATCGTGGCGTTGAGGCGGTCGCCGGTGATGCGCATGCCGGTGACGTCGACGATCACGCGCGTGCCGAACGGTGCGCCGTCAAGGATGTGCCGGCCGCCCAGGTCGGCGACCAGCATGCCCATCTCGCGCAGCGACAGGGGGCCGACGTCGTCGAGCAGGGCCTCGGGGGTGTTCATACGTGCTCCTCTCTCATGTGGGGTGCGTGGATGCCGCGTCGAGCGCGGCGAGCTGCTGGGCCGAGCGGCCGGTGGCGCGGTCCTGCTGAAGGACCAGCAGGCCGTCCAGGACGCGGTTCACCGGCGTGTCGACGCCCACCCGGGTGCCGGCGCGCACCACGAAACCGGTGAGCGCGTCGCGCTCGGCGGGCTTGCCCGCGGCGATGTCCTGGGCCGTGGAGGGGCGGTAGTCACGCAACTGGGGGTTGTAGCGGGCCATGGTCTCGACGTCGTCGCCGGTGAGGGTCACGCCGTGCGCGCCCGCCAGCGCGACGGCCTCCCGCATGGCTTCCCGGACGAGCGCGCGGCTGCCGGCCGTCGCGAGGGTCTCGCCTGCCGTGGCCCCGGTGATGGCGCACATCGCGTTGAACCCGATGTTCCACAGCAGCTTGAACCACTGGGCGCGGACGATGTCGTCGCTGATCTCAAGGGTCCAGGCGTCGCCCACCGTGTCGCGCAGGCGCGCGGACGCGTCGGTGATGCCGCCGGCGGGGTCGCCGGCGCGCACCCACCCCTCGGCCTCGTGGCGCACCTCACCGGGCGTCTCGATGCGCAATCCGACGAACGCGATGCCCGCCAGCACCGGGTGTCCCCCCAGTGCGTCGCGGATCACCGCGGGGTTCTCGACCCCGTTCTGCAGCGACAGCACCAGCGTCGAGGGGCCCATGTGGGCGCGCAGCTCGCGGGCCGCGTCCGCGCTGTGATGCGACTTGGTGGTCACGATCGCGAGGTCAGCCGGGGCGTCGGGGAACCGGGGGGACACCCGCGCGTCCCAGTCGGCGCCGTCGGCCTCGCGTACGCGGATGGTTCCCGACCTGGCCAGGGCGTCGCGGTGGGCCCCCCGCGCCACTAGGCTGACCGTGTGCCCTGCGCGCGCCAGAAGCGCGCCGTAGTACGAGCCCACCGCCCCCGCGCCGATCACCACCACAGATGCCAGAAGACGCCCCCGATACCGGTGAGATCCTTGTCGAGTGTACTGCGACCGCGCTGGTGCTGCGCATCCACAACCCGGGGAGGGCCAACGCGCTGACCCCGGCGATGCTGGCGTCCCTGGGGCGGCTGGCGTCCGACCCGCCCGGGGACGTGCGGTCGCTGGTACTGACCGGTTCGGGCGAGCGGCACTTCTGCAGCGGGCTCGACCTGAGCGGCGCCCGCGGGGAGGAGCTGCAGGCGCGGCTGCGCGAGGGCGAGGGCCTGCTGCGCCGCGCCACGGCGGCCCTGGCGGAGTGCCGCCTGCCGGTGGTGGCCGCCGTGAACGGTGCGGCGTTCGGTGGCGGTCTCGAGCTGGCCGTCGCGTGTGACTGGCGGGTCGCGGCCGCCTCGGCCCGCCTGGGGATGCCGGCAGCCCGCCTGGGCGTGGTGTACGCCCCCGAGGGGCTGCTGCGGTTCATCGACTGCATGGGTCCGGCGCGGGCTCGCATGCTGTTCCTCACCGGGCGGCCCGTCACCGCCGACAGGGCCCGCGAGCTGGGGCTGGTGGACGAGGTGGTGCCCGCCGGCGAGCTGGAGGCCCGCGTCGCCGAGACGTCCGCCGACATCGCCCTGGCCGGCCCCGGGGCCGTCGCGGCCACGCGCTCGGCGATCACGCTGCTGCACGCCGCCCCGATGCCGGAGGCCGCCCAGGACGTGGAGCGCCTGCGTGCCGCCGCGTACGCGTCGCCCGAGTTCGCCGAGGGGCTCGAGGCCGCCGCCGAACGCCGGCCACCCCGGTGGGCGCCGTGACCAGGGGCGGCGGCGCCCAGGCGCGGGGCGCCCCCGAGCCGGAGCCGCGGTTCACGCCCGACCAGGCCGCCCGTGCGCTGCAGCGGGCCGTCACGCTGAACGCCGAGCGCCTGGACCGCACCGCGTCCGACCTGTCGCTGGAGGACCTCATCGAGCTCGGGCGCGAGATCGGCATCGGCGAGGAGGACGTCCGAACGGCGGCCGCCGTCGAACGCCTGGGCAGCGAACCCGATCGGGGAGGGCGGCTGGTGCGGGCCGCCGGGCCGCGTGTGGCGGAGGGGCACGAGGTGGTCGACGCGCCCGCCGCGCGGGTGGCGCCGCTGCTGGAGGAGTGGGTGCGGGTGGCCCACTGCATGAAGGTGCGTGCGCGCGAGGGCGGCGCCACCCACTGGGAACCCGCGGCGGGCCTCGCGGGCTCGCTGCTGCGCGGCGCGCGCTCCATCGCGGGCGAGTCCGTGCTGGAGGGGATCCAGGGCATCACCACGCGGGTCGAGCCGGTGGGCGACGGGCGCTGCGTGGTGCGGGTGGACCTGGACCCGGGCTCGCGCGGCAAGGCCCTGGGGCGGGCCGGCGTCGTGGGCGGGGGCATCGCCGTGGCCGGCGTGGTCGGGGCCGTGGCGCTGGCCCCCCTGTGGATCCTCGCCGTGCCCGTCGGCGCGGCCACTGCCGCGGGGATCGTGGCCACGCGCCGCCGGCGCGCCGCCGCGGCGGAGCGCGAGATCCAGCGCCTCATGAGCGGCGTCGTCTACGGCGATCGCCCCCCGTCGGCGCTCGACGCGATGCGCGGCAGGATGCGAAGGGCACGCTGAGGCCGTGACGGAGGTCCTCGCGAGCCTTGCGGCCGTCGCCGTCGTCGTGGTCCTCGGGTGGCTGTTCGTCCGCGCGGTGCGCGGAGGATTCCGGGCGGGCGGCAGGGCGTTCGGTCGCAGCCGCACGCTGGCGCGCCTCGCGCACGCGGCCTCGACGCGCGGGCGGGACCGCCGCGCCCGGTTCATCCGGGAGTACGCGTTCCATCCCAGCGTGGATCAGAAGCTGGCCGAGGCTCATCCGGACCTCACGCCCACCCAGCGCGCGAGGGTGCTGGAGGGCCTTCGCGACTGGTTCATCGTGTGCCTCAACCGGCCCGCCAGGACGTTCGTGACCATGCCGTCGCGCCTGGTGGACGACGCCTGGCACGCGTTCATCCTGCACACCCGCGCGTACCAGGACTTCTGCGACAGGGCATTCGGGCGGATGCTGCATCACGCCCCCGATCGGGAGGTGGACGATCCGCTCGCGATGCGCGTGGGTATGCGCCGCACGTGGGACATCGCGCGCGCAGCTCAGGGCGCCGCGGGCCCCGGGGCCGCCCTGGCCGTGCCGCTGCTGTTCGCCCTGGACGCCGAGCTGGGCGTACCGGGCGCGGCCGCGTTCGGTCCCGGAGGCCCGCCCGGCGAGGAGGAACTGCGCCGCAAGCCCGCCGACGGGGGGTTCGCGGCCGGGCCGTGCGGCTCCACGTCCACGTGCGGCGCGGGTTGCGGCGGCGACGGCGGGGGCTCGTGTGGCGGCGGGTGCGGATCGGGCGGCGGATGCGGATCGAGCTGCGGGGGCGGCTGTGGCGGAGGCGGGGATTGAACCCGCGGCGATTCGTGCAGGTGGACGTGTTCGGCGCCGGGTGGTGCCGTGGCAACCCGCTCGCCGTCGTGGTCGACGCGGACGGCATGGCCGACGCCGACATGGCCGCCCTGGCCCGCTGGACGAACCTTTCGGAGACGGCGTTCCTGCTGCCCCCCACCGACCCCGCGGCCGACTACCGCGTGCGCATCTTCACCCCGGCGGGTGAGTTGCCCTTCGCCGGGCACCCCACGCTGGGTTCGGCCTGGGCGTGGCTCGGCGCGGGCGGCCGGCCGGGCACGGACGGCGTGGTCGTACAGCAGTGCGGCATCGGCCTCGTGCGCGTGCGGGTCGACGGTGACACCGCGTGGTTCGTGGCGCCGGAATGCCTGCGCCGCGGCCCCGCGTCCGCCGGCGAGGCCTCGGCGGTGGCCGCCGCGCTCGGCCTGGCACCGGAAGCGCTGGAGGCGTGCGAGTGGGTCGACAACGGGCCGGGGTGGATCGGCGCCCGCGTTGCCGACCTCGATGCGCTGTACGCCATCACGCCCCGCGCGTCGGACCTCGCGATCGGCGTGGCCGCCCCCGCGGACGACGGGTCGGCCTACCACGTCCGCGCGTTCACGCGCGGGACGGGCGGCCCGGTAGAGGATCCCGTCACCGGCAGCCTCAACGCGTCGGTTGCGCAGTGGTGGGTGAGGCGCGGCTGGGCAGTGCCGCCCTACACGGTGCGGCAGGGGCGCGGCGTGGGGGCCGACGGCGTGGTGGAGATCACGCGCGACGACGCGGGCGCGCTGTGGGTGGGCGGGCGGGTGCGCGCGGTCATCCGCGGCACCGTCGCGCTCTGACGCCGCCCCACGGTGGGCGGCCCCGAGGACCCGCGTTCAACCCCGACTCCCGCGGCGAGTTCTTCTTCGTCGACCCCGCGGCGCCCCGGGCGCGAACGCGCTGGACCGCGTGCACTCGCCGAGGCTCGATCGTCGCGGCGGCGCGCGGCGCGCGGCTCGCGGTGCGCGTCGCCGGCGATCGAGGTCGATGCCGACGTCGACGTCGACACGGCCGTCGGCGTGGACGGGCCCATCAGCCTGGACATCATCGGCGTCAGCCGCGACCCTGCTGATCGCGCAGGAGGACGGAACCACGAAGTCGCGGGTCGCGACGACCCCACGGGTGCTTGGACATCGACCAGGACGAGATGGACGGGGATGTCCCGCACCCGTGTGGTCGAGCCGGCGTACCGGCCGCGACGGCGCGCCGGTGGGACCCGGCGCCTGGGGACCGGCGGCGTCATCCCCACGAACGACCTGCTGTCGCGCGGCCGCCGGCCGTTCAGCGTGCAGGCCCGCAAGCCGACGCCGCCCGGCGACGAACACCGTCGACGAAGTCGGCTCGTGCCGCTGCGCAAGGCGACCCGGGCCTCGTGCAGCGAGGTGTCGACCGCGAGGGGTGGCGCGGCTGCGGCCGCGTCACCCCGTGGGCCCGTCACGGGCGCGCGTCGCGCGTCGCGAGTCGTGGGCGGCGGGGCGCAACTCGTCGGCGCGGCGCGGCCGCCGCGGGCGGTCACCCGCGCTCGTAGTCCTCCAGGTGCTCCCGCGTGCCCTCGCCCGTCTGCACGCGCCACAGCGCGCGGTACAGGCCGTCGTGCGCGATGAGCTCGTCGTGCGTGCCCGCCTCGGCGATGCGGCCGCGCTCCAGCACGTGGATGCGGTGGGCGTGGCGCACCGTGGACAGGCGGTGCGCGATGACGACGGTGGTGCGGTTGCGCGACACGATGGCCAGCGAGCGCTGGATGGCCGCCTCGGTCTCATTGTCGACGGCCGACGTGGCCTCGTCCAGCACGAGGATCGCGGGGTCCCGCAGGATCGCGCGGGCGATCGCCAGGCGCTGGCGCTGGCCCCCCGAGAGCTTCTGGCCGCGCTCACCCACCATGGTGGCGTACCCGTCGGGCAGGCGGGCGATGAACTCCTCCGCCTCCGCGAGGCGGGCGGCGTTCTCGATGGCGCCCCGGGCCGCGTCGGGGCGACCGTACGCGATGTTCTCGGCCACGGTGCCGTCGAACAGGAACGTGTCCTGGTTCACCAGCCCCACCGCGCCGCGCAGCGACGCGAACGACAGCTCGTGGACGTCGACCCCGTCCACGGTCACGCGGCCGGACGTGGGCTCGTAGAACCGCAGCAGCAGCTTCACGATGGTGCTCTTGCCCGAGCCGGTCAGACCCACGATGGCGTGCGTCTGTCCCGCGGGGACGTCGATGCTGACGCCGCGCAGCACCTCGGGCCCCGTGGAGGAGAGGAAGTGCACGTCGTCGAAGCGCACGGCGCCGGCGGGAGGCGACGGGAGGTCGCGCGCGCCGGG
>JAGQUM010000072.1 GCA_020438485.1 Thermoleophilia bacterium
TGATGATGCCCGGGCAGTTGGGGCCCAGCAGGCGCTGGTCGCCCCTCTTGAGGTGCGTGTACGCGCGCATCATGTCGTGGGCGGGAATGCCCTCGGTGATGCACACCACCAGGTCGACGCCGCTGTCGAGCGCCTCGTACACGGCGTCGGTGGCGAACCGCGGCGGCACGAACACCATGGCGGTGTTGGCCCCCGTCTCGTCCACAGCGTCGCGCACGGTGTTGAACACCGGGATGCCGTCGACGTCCTGGCCGGCCTTGCCGGGGGTGACGCCCGCGACGACGTTCGTCCCGTACGCCTTGTTGCGGCCGGCGTGGAAGCCTCCCTCGCGTCCGGTGATGCCCTGGACGACCAGCTTGGTGTTCTCGTCTACCCAGATGCTCACTCAGGCCCCCTTCGCCAGCTCGACGGCGCGCTGGGCGGCCGACAGCATCGTTGTTTCGACCACCACGTTGGACGGCGCCTTCTCGGCGATGATCCTCCGCCCCTCCTCCTCGTTCGTGCCGTCGAGGCGGACCACGATTGGGAGCGTGGCGTGCGTTTGCTCAACCGCGGTCAGCAGGCCGTTGGCGACCTCGTCGCAGCGAGTGATGCCCCCGAAGATGTTGACAAGCAGGGACTTCACCTTCTCGTCGCTCAGCAGCACCTCGAGCGCCGCGACGACCTCATCGGCCTTGGAGCCTCCACCGGCGTCCAGGAAGTTGGCGGGCCGGCCGCCCGCGAGGGCGACGACGTCGAGCGTACTCATCACGAGGCCGGCGCCGTTGCCGAGGATGCCGACGTCGCCGTCGAGCTTGACGTACGTGACGCCGCGCTCGAACGCCATCTTCTCCTGGGGATCGGCCGTGACCGACTCCCGCAGGGCGGCGTAGTCCGGGTGACGGAACATGGCGTTGCCGTCAAGGCTGACCTTCGCGTCGAGGGCGACGACGTCGCCGGACTTGGTCCAGATCAGCGGGTTGATCTCCACGAGCGTCGCGTCCAGCTCGATGAAAGCGTCGTAGAGCTTCTCGAGGATGGCGACGACGCCCTTCTGGGCACCCTCATCGATGCCGGCGTGGTACACGAGCCAACGGGCGTGGTGCTGCTGGAATCCGGTCAGCGGGTCCACGTGCAGGCGGGCGAGGGCGTCGGGATCGTTCTCGGCCACGTCCTCGATGTCGACGCCGCCCTTGGCCGACAGCATCACCAGCGGCTTCTTCTCACCGCGGTCGAACGTGACGGACGCGTAGTACTCCTTGACGATCTCGGAGGCCGCCTCGACCCACACGCGGTGGACGGTGTGCCCCTTGATGTCCATGCCGAGGATCTCGCGTGCGCGCGCCTCGGCCTCGTCGGGGTTCGCCGCCAGCTTGATACCGCCGGCCTTGCCGCGCCCTCCTACCTGCACCTGTGCCTTGATGACCACGGTGCCGCCGATCTTCTCGGCCGCCGCGCGGGCCTCCTCGGGCGTCTCGGCGACTTCGCCGGACGGAACCGGGATGCCATGGCGCGCGAAGAGCTGCTTGCCCTGGTACTCGAAGAGATCCACACCTGCCCCTTGTCGGGTTGACATGCCGGACCGTCGTCGAGAGGGCCCAGACGATCATATCCCCGGGGGTCTGTCACGGCCCTTCGCCCGCCCGCGGGAGCGGGCGGGCGAAGGGCCGGTTCGTCAGCGGCCGGTGGTGGCCGCGGGTGCGGGCAGCGCCGCCAGCATCGCCAGCACGCGCTCAACGTCGGCGTCGGCCATCGCCGGGTAGAGCGGCAGCGTGACCTCGCGGGCGTAGTACTCCTCGGTGACCGGCAGCGCGGGCTGCGGCTGGAACACCTGGAACGTGTGCACCGGCTGGTAGTGCACGCTGGTCTGGATGCCGGCGGCGGCGGCGGCGGCGCGCAGCGCCTCCTTGGCCTCGGCGGACGGCGTGACCAGCGGCATGATGTGGCACGAGCTCATCGCGTCGGCCTCGGCCGTGAACGGCATCACTCCGACCTCGGGCATCCGCTCGACGGCGGTGCGGTACATTCCGATCAGCTCGCGGCGGCGCGCCGTGAGGTCGGGCACCTTGGCCAGCTGCACGCGGCCGAGCGCCGCCTCCAGTTCGCTGGGCCGGTAGTTGTAGCCGCGCTCGATCACGTCGTAGCCGGACGCGTGCCCGCGCTCGCGATCCCAGCTCGTCGCCGTCATGCCGTGAGCCCGCAGCAGGCGCATCTTCTTGGCCAGGGTCTCGTCATCGGTGGTGACCATGCCGCCCTCGCCGGTCACGAGGTTCTTGTTCGAGAAGAACGAGAAGCAGGCGAGGTCGCCCAGGGACCCCGCGGGCCCCTGCGGGGACGTGGCCCCGGGGGCATGCGCGGCGTCCTCCACCAGCGCCAGGCCCCGACGGTCGCAGATGTCGCGCAGCGCGGCCATGTCGCAGACGTAACCGGCGTAGTGGACGGCGCACACGGCCTTGGTGTTGGGGCCGATGGCCGCCTCGACGGCGGCGGGGTCAAGCAGGGGATGCTCGACCGACACGATGTCGGCGAAGACCGGTGTGGCGCCCGTGTACGCGACGGCGTTGGCCGTGGCGACGAACGTCAGGGACGGGACGATGACCTCGTCGCCGGCGCCCAGACCGAGGGCGGCGAACGCCAGGTGCAGCGCCGCCGTGCACGACGAGGCCATGATGCCGTGCGTGGAGCCCACGTAGGCCGAGAACTCCTTCTCGAACTCCGCGGTGACGGGACCCATGGTGAGCCACTGCGAACGAACCACGTCCGCGACGGCCTGGGCCTCCTCCTCGCCGAAGCTGGGCGCCGAGAGGGGGAGCTGAGGCTGGCCGCTCACGCGTCCACCTGGGCCGGCGCGAGCAGTTGGTCCCGCATGCGCTCGAACTCGTCCATGGCGCGCTGGTAGTCGCTGTGGCGGCCGATGTCGAGCCAGTAGCCGTCGAACGGGTAGCCGCTGACCTTCTTGCCGTCCTCCAGCAGGAGGTTGATGAGCTGCGGCACGTCCATGGGCTGCCCGGGGGTGATGTACTCCAGCGCCTCGGGCTCGAACACGTACACGCCCATCGAGACGGTGGAGTCCAGCTCGGGCTTCTCGCGGTAGCGCGTGATCTCCTGGGTGGCGCCCAGGCCGGGGCTAAGGTCCAGCACGCCGAACTCCACCTTGATGGGGCGGCGGATGACGGCGATGGTCATGACGGCGCCGCTCTCGTCGTGGGCGGCCACCAGGTCACGGAAACGAAGCGTGGTCAGCAGGTCGCCGTTCATCGCGATCACGCGACCGGCCCGGATGTCCGCCGGCAGGTTCGCCAGCGGGCCGCACGTGCCCAGCGGCGAGTCCTCGGAGATGTAGTCCACGTTCATGTCGTAGCGCTCGCCGGAGCCGCAGTACGCGCGGATGAGGTCGGCCATGTGGCCCACTGCCAGCGTGGCGTCGTCCCAGCCCTGCCCGTGCAGCTGCTGCAGGAGCACGTCGAGGATGGGCCGATCCCCCAGCGGCATCAGCGGCTTCGGCAGAACCGATGTGAACGGGGCGAGACGCGTGCCCTTGCCGCCGGCGAGGATTACCGACGCGGGCAGTGGCTTGCCGTTGAGCGTGTTCGGAACACGCGGCGCCTGGTCAACCACATCCGTGCTCATGTCGCACCTTTCGTCGGGCACAGGTCGATCTCGTTTATCGGTATCGCCGGGGGAAACCCACACCGCGCACCGCGGTTACCCGTCCGGCGCCCCCGTGCGGGGGCAGACGAAGGGTCGCACCGGCGCCGCGTGGCGAGCATGCCCCCCCGTATAGGTTTGCTCCTATTCCTTCGTCGATTCCCGCCGCGGTGGCGCCCGGGCCACAATGATCCACGGAATCCTTACGACCGGCTGGATGAACGAAATGCAGACTCTGGAGGCGCATCCCGTCAGCTCACCGCATCGGGCGGCTCCGGCCGTTCCGGCCGGACGACGCATGGCGTTGCAGGCCCTCGCCCGGACGCTCGCCAACGCCCCGGCCGCCGACGCCCTGTGGGGACGCGACCGCCTGAGCGTCCTCGCCTACCACCGAGTGCTGCCCGATGGGGCGGTCGGCACCCACGATCCGGATCTGGTGAGCGCGACCCCCCAGGACTTCGCCGCCCAGATGGCGTACGTGGCCCGCAACTTCTCGGTCGTCAGCGTGTGGGACCTGGCGGACCACATCACCGATGGCACGCCGCTGCCGCAACGGCCCGCGCTGATCACGTTCGACGACGGCTACGTCGACAACTTCGAGCACGCCCTGCCGGTGTTGCGCGAGCATGACCTGCCGAGCGTCGTGTTCCTGGCCACCGACTTCGTGGACAGCACGCACGTGCCGTGGTGGGACCGCCTGGCCGACATCTTCGCGCGGGCCACGCCGGGCACGTACGAGCTGCCGATGGTGGGCACGGTGACGCTGGACGGGGTCGACGCGAACCGCGCCGCCCGCGTGCGCATGCTTGCCGAGCTCAAGGCGGTGGGGACGGATCTCATCGACCCCACGCTCGCGCTGGCCCAGGAGGTGCTGGACGTCGCGCCCGCCACGCCCGACCGCCCCCTGTTCATGTCGTGGGACCAGGTGACGGCTGCGCAGAGGAGCGGGATGGACTTCCAGCCGCACACGGTGAGCCACCCCATCCTCACGCGGGTGGACCCGGACCGGGCCCGCGCGGAGGTCGCGGGTTCGTGCGCGCGCGTCACCGAGCGCACGGGCCGGCCCTGCGTCGCGATGGCCTACCCCAACGGCAGCTACGACGACAGCGTGGTCGAGGCCGGCCGGGACGCGGGGCTGGTGATGGCCTTCACGATGGAGCTCGGGCCGGTGCGCGGCCGCGCCATCTCCGAGCGGGCGATGGTGCTGCCGCGGGTTCCCATCAGCCGCCGCGACGACATGTGCCGCTTTCGTCTACACGTCCAGGGCACGACGGCTGCGGTGTTCCGGGCCGCCGCGCTGCGCACCCGCCGCCCGACCAAGAGGTCGAAGACGCTCGCCACGTGAGCGGCGCGCACCGCGGAACCGCCCCGCGCGGCCGGGATCGTCGCGCTGCCGCCTGCCTGTGGGGGGCCGGTGCCGCGTTCGCGCTGACCGCGCTGCTGTACGCCGTGGCGACCGGGCTCCCGGCCGCCCGTCGGCTGGATGCCCGCGTGCGCGCCCCGAAAGTGGTGGGCGACTGGCGCTGGGGTGACATCGCGAACCCGCGGTTCGAGGACGCGGCGAACGCGGGCATCGCCGCCGTGTGCGTGCTCGCGCTGCTGGTGGTGCTGGCGCGGCGACGGTGGGTGCTGGCCGCTGCGGTCGCCGGCCTGATGGTGACGGGCTTCGGGGTGGCAGCGGTGCTGGCGCACCTGCTGGGCGCATGGGATCCGTTCGGCGGCGAGGCCCTGCGTCAGACCACTGGCGGGTTCCCCAGCGGGCACGCGTCGGGGGCGGCCATCGCGTGCTTGGCGCTGGTGATCGCCGTCCCGCCGCGGGCCCGCGTCGCGACGGGCGGGCTGGCGGGGCCGGCGTCCGCGGCCGTGGCGGTCGGAATGGTGGCGCTGGGATGGCACTACCCCAGCGACATCGCCGCCGGATTCCTGGCGATGCTCGCCCTGTGCCTGGCGTTCCTGGCCGCCGGCCCCGGCCGCACCCAGTTGCGGCGCACGGGCGGCGGTTGGGGGGCCGGGGCCGCGACCGCGCTCGTGGGCGTGACGGCGGGCGGCGCGGCCGCCGTCTGGGGGCTGCACCACTTCCCGGACGAGGCGGCGATGACATTCGTCCGCGCCCATCCGGTATTCATGTCAGCGACGTCGGCGCTGAGCCTCTTGGCCATCGGAACCACGTCCGTCCTGGTCGCGGCACTGGGGACGGGTACGGACGACATCGCCACTGGAGGCGGTTGACCCGGCCCCGGCGCTCGTCCTATGGTCCACCCGGCTGTTTCGTCGACGGCCGCCGCCGCGCACCGATCCGCCCCACATCGGACGCGGCCTATACCCCGCCATCGCCCGAAGGACGTCAATTTGCCGTTGCCCCGTGGTGTGAACGGACGCGCCCTGATTCGCGCCGCCGGCGTCCCCGCCTTCGTCGCCCTCGCCCTGGCGGCGTGCGGCGCGTCGCCCACCCCCGCCCACGCGGACGTCAGCTGCACCCGTTACGCCTCGGCCAGCGGTTCAGACGGCGCCAGCGGCTCGGCCTCGTCGCCGTACCGCACTGCGCAACGACTGCAGGACAGCCTGCGTCCCGGCGACGTGGGCTGCCTCGCGCCGGGCCAGACGTTCTCGGGCCGCCTGCGGGGCAACACGTCGGGCACCCCGGGCAACCCGATCGTCATGACCAGCGGTCCGGGCGCGGGCCGCGCGACGATCGTCGGCGAGATCTACCTGCCCGCCGACAGCCACGACGTGACGTACCGCAACCTCAACCTCAACGGCCAGTCGTCGTTCCGTGTCTCGCCCAACATCCTCGGCGACCGCATCAGCTTCCTCAGCAACGACGTCACCGACAACCACCACGCCATCTGTTTCCACCTGGGCAAGGTGGGCGAGGGCGTGGCCGAGAACACGGTCATCGACGGCAACCGCATCCACGACTGCGGCCGCCTGCCGGCCACCGGCCTGGACCACGGCATCTACGTCGAGACCGCGCGCAACACGCGGATCACGAACAACTACATCTACGACAACGCGGACTACGGCATCCAGCTGTACCCGGACGCGCAGGGCACGTACGTCGCGAACAACGTCATCGACGGCAACGGGCGCGGTATCACGGTCTCGGGCGAGAACGGCTACGCGTCGAGCAACAACACGATCGTGAACAACACGATCTCCAACTCCACCGACACGTCCAACCTCGAGACGTACTGGGGCAGCGGCCAGGGCAGCGGCAACAAGGCGCAGGGCAACTGCCTGTGGAACGCTCGCAAGGGCAACGTCGGCGAGTCGAGCGGCCTCAGCGTGTCGGGCTCCATCATCCAGAACCCCCAGTACGTGGACCGCGGTGCGAAGAACTTCGCCATGTCCCCGGGGAGCCCGTGCGCGGGAAAAGGCCCCGCCGCGGACTCCGCGGCACCCCCAAGCCCCGGCTCGTCGTCAAGCGCCGCCCCGCCGCCAAGTGTCGCGGTGCTCGTCGCTGCCCCGTCGTCCGTCGCCCGGTCCGCCGCGCCCTCTAAGCGCACGAAGCGCGCCGTCGTCCGCGCGGCCGCGGTGAAGGTGCGGTGGCTCAAGCGGCGCCGGGCGTTCGTCGTGACGACGCGCCCGTTCGCCGGACGCGTGTCCATCGTCGCCCGCGCCGGGGGCCGGATCGTGGGCAACTGCCGACGCCGCTTCACCCGCCCGCGCCCCGCCGCGTGCTACATCGAGGTCAGCACCCGGTCGGCGGCGGCCGCCGGGCGCGTCCGCATCCACGCCACGCTCCCGCTGCGGCGGGGTCGCGTGCAGCGGGTGACGCTCACCCGTGCCATCCCCGCGATGCCGCGCGGCGCGGGCGCCCTGCGCCTGACGGGGACCGGACCGGACAGCATCCCGCGCTAGGCTGGGTGGCGTGAAGACCGTCAGCGTCATCGTCCCCTGCCGTAACGAGCGGGGCCACATCGACGCGTTCTGCACCTCCGCCCTCGCGCAGGACCTGCCGGAGGGCTGGCGCATGGAGTTGCTCGTGGCCGATGGCATGAGCGATGACGGCACGGCGGACGTGCTGCGCGCGTTCGCCCGGCGCGACCCGCGCCTGCGCGTCGTCGAGAACCCGGGCCGCATCGTCTCGACCGGCCTCAACAGGGCGCTGCGCGAGTCGACCGGCGATGTCATCGTCCGGATGGACGTCCACACCACGTACGCCCCCGACTACGTCGCGGAGTGCCTGTCCGCCCTGGACCGCACCGGTGCCGACAACGTGGGGGGACCGTGGCGGGCCGAGGGCGAGGGGGCGTGGGCCGACGCCATCGCCACCGCGTTCCAGTCGCGCTGGGTGTCCGGCGGGGCCCTGTCGCGCGACCTGGGGTACGAGGGGCCCGTGGACACCGTCTACCTGGGCGCGTGGCCGCGGGCGACGTTCGACCGTTTCGGCGACTTCGACGAGAACCTGGTCCGGAACCAGGACGACGAGCACAACCTGCGCATCACCGCCGGCGGCGGGCAGGTGTGGCAGAGCTCCCGCATCCGTTCCACGTACCGCCCGCGCAGCTCGCTGAAGGGCCTGTACCGCCAGTGGACGCAGTACGGCTACTGGAAGCCGTTCGTGATGCGCAAGCACGGCCAGCCGGCCGCCCTGCGCCAGCTGATCCCCGGGGTGTTCGTGGGCCTCGCCGCGGTGCTGTCCCTGGCCGCGCTCCTGGGGGCGCCGTGGCTGCTGCCCGTCGGGTTGCTGCTGGCCTACGCGGCCGCGGTCATCGCGCTGACGCTGGCGGCCGCCGAGGGGGCGGGCCGCTGGTCGGCCGGACTCGTGACCCGCCTTCCCGCCGTCATCGCCGCCCACCACGTGGGCTACGGCATCGGCACGTGGATGGGCTGGTGGGACGTCCTGCGCGGGGCCGGCGGCCGGGACCGCTTCGCCCGCCTGACCCGCTAGGTCTCGCGCCCCGGTGGGTCGCGTCGACGCGGCTGATGCGTGGGGCGCCGACGACGGTGGCGTGGCGGTGATGGGCAACTCCCCACGAGCCACCGCCCAACCCGGCGTTCGATCCGCACCGCCGACGCCGGCCGACCCACCGGAGCACGCCGAACGCCACGGGTGAACTGGTGAGCCCTCCGCGTCCGGACAACCATCAACCGCCCGGGATCCGCACCCCAGGCCAGTCCACCGCCGACGACGCGCGTGGCCGCCGCACCCCGGGCGGGCGGCCGCGCGGCCCTCGGGGTGCGATCCCCGGCGGAGCGGCCCGCCCCGCCGGGGGAAGACCCTAGGACGCGATGTCCGCCTGGGCCTTGCGGCCGCGGGACTTGCGGAAGCGGACGTGGCCGGCCAGGTGGCTCAGCTCCAGCTCGCCGCCGCGCAGCAGGGCGACGCCGGTCCACAGCAGGGCCTTCATGTCGAGCATCCAGGACCGGTGGTCGACGTAGTACTTGTCGATGGCCAGCTTCGTCGGCAGCAGCGTGCTGAGGTAGAAGGCCTCGAAGTCGTCGCCGACGAGGTGCTCGAACTCCTTGCGGTACCGGATCTGCGACAGGCCGGTGATGCCGGGGCGGACCGTCAAGACGTGGTCGTAGGCCTCGCGGTGCGCGTTGACGTACCGGGCGTCCTCGGGGCGCGGCCCGACGATGCTCATGTCGCCCTTGAACACGTTCCACAGCTGGGGCAGCTCGTCCAGCTTGGAGTGCGCCAGGAAGCGGCCCATGCGGGTGAAGCGGTCGTCGTTGTCCATGGTCAGGGCGGGGCCCTTGGCGCCGTCGTGCATCTTGCGGAACTTGAGCATCGCGAACGGCTCGCCGTAGCGGCCGATGCGCCGCCCGCGGTAGACGACGGGGCCGCGGGAGTCGACCTTGATCGCGACGGCCAGCGCCAGCCACAGCGGGGCGGTCAGAAGCATGAGGAACCCGGAGATCAGGATGTCGGTGACCCGCTGGGCCATCTCGACGCCGGCGTCGCGGCGGCCCGAGCCGGCGACGACCACGGGCAGCCCCTCCAGGCGGCGCACGCTCAGCGAGCCGTGCAACCCCTCGAACAGACGCGACACGACGGCCACCTGGGCCCCCGCGGCGCGGCACGAGTGGACGGCGCCCTGCAGGTCGCTGTCGGGCGACCCGACGAACGAGAAGACCACCAGGTCGACCTCGCGCTCGCGCACGACGTCGCCGAGGTCGTGGATGTCACCGATGACCGGGGCGTCGCCCTCGGGCAGGCGGCTGTCGTCGACGCTGCCCACGATCTCGAAGCGGCGGTCGTGGGGCAGGAACGACGTCAGGTGCTGGGCGACCTCGCCGGTGCCCACCACCAGGACCCGGCAGGGGTCCTCGAACGCGCGGGACATCGTGACGGCCACGAGCCACGCGGCACCCACCGCGGCGGCGCTCACGAGCAGCGCACCGGTGACGGTCAGGCCCGCCAGGTCGAGCTGCTGGTCGACCACCGCGAGTGCCAGGGCCAGGCCCATGCTCATCGCGGCGAGGCGGCCGAACAGGAAGCGGCGCACCAGGACGGAACGCCCGCGCTCGGCGGTGGGGACGCTGAGGGCGATCACCCCGGTGGCGGCGAGCGCCACGAGCGCCGCCACGAACGCCACCTGGGCGCCCGTCATGTCCGTGAGCACGGCGAGCGCCGCCGACGCGGCGACACAGGCCCCGAGCATCTCGATGACGCGGGCCGAGACGGTGGCGACGCGCCCCCGGCGGGTCGGCGCGGCGATGGCGTGCGTGTGGCTGGGCGCGGGGCCCAGAGCGAGGTGTGTGCTCATGCCACGAAAGCTAGGCCCGAACCCGTTCCGGGACGCCGGTCGCCCGGCCAGTTTTGGCTCACCGCCCAACCTGGCCAAAGGGCGAGTACCCCGATGTCCAGCGCGATCTCGGAGAGCTCGCGCGGTGTTCGCTACCTGACGATGTCGACGGGCACGCCGGCCGCCGCGGCGGCCCTCACGCGGCGCAACGCGCCGTTTGGCACGCGGATGCAGCCGTGGCTCACCGCGCGCCCGATGGACGAGCGGTCGCTGGTGCCGTGGATGGCGACGAGGCCGTTGCCGCCGAGGAACGACCTGAGCACGTTCGAGTACGCGGTGAGGGTGATGATGTACGGGCCATACACCGGGCGCTCGGATGCGAGCGTCGGCACGGGGTCCTGGACGGCGAAGCTGCCCCGCGGCGTGGGCGTGGCACCCGTGCCCACCCCGACGCGGGTCTGGAAGACCCTCCGCCCGGACCGCCAGATCTCCAGCGTCCTGGCCCCGAGCCGGACGCGGATGCGGACACGGATGGTCTTCAGGGCCACGTGCGACGCGGGAACCCACCCACTGGCGCCGTTGGGGCGCTTGGGCAGCGCCACGCGCACCCAGCGGCGCCCCGCCGGGTCCGTCGCTTCGCCCGTCACCATGAGCACCTGGTTGACGCGGGAGAACGCGGTGTACGAGTGCAGCCGCATCACCGGCCGGGCGCCCACGCCCGGGGCGGCGCGGGCGACGGTGGGGACGAACACGCGGGCGGTCTGCGACGACCCGGGGACGGTGGCGGCGGGCGCGGCGGCGGGAGCACCCGCGCACGCGCACGCCGCGACGAGCCCGGGGAGGGCACGGGGCATCTTCATGGCGCGGTATTCGACCACAGAGGCCGCGGGCGGGGCAACCCCAACACGTGGATCCGGCGCTTAACGAGGTGTGGCCCCGGCCGGAGGGCCGGGGCCACACGAACCGCGGGGGTGCGGGGCGTCAGCCGGTGACGGCGGGACGCACGGCCGGGGCCACGCGGACCTTCGTGAACTGCGTGCGCGCGCGCGCCGTGACCTTCGCCACCCCAGTGGCCGAGGCGGTCGCGACGTTCGTGCGGACACCCGAGATGGTGCGGGCGGACCGCATGCGGACCACGATGGTGCGCTTGGCACCCGGGGCCAGCGTGCCGACCTTCCAGGACACCGTGCGGCCCGAGATGCGTCCGGGGGGCGTCACCAGGGTCAGGCCGGACGGCGTGACGTCGGAGACCACGACGTTGCGGGCCACGGCCTTGCCGGTGTTGCGCACCACGATGCGGTAGGTCACCAGGCGGCCGGCGGTCGCGCGGGCCGGGCCCCGCTTCGTGATGGCCAGCTTCGCGACGGCCGTCTGAGCGACCGTGGCGACGGGCGCCGGAGCGGGCGTGGTCGTGGCCGGCGTGGTCGTCGTGCTGGTGGTCGTGGTCGTGGTAGTGGTCGTGGTCGTGGTGGCCGGGGCCGCCGTGAACGTCACGGTCGCCGCCGCCGAGACACGGACCGGCTTCGCGTACATCGTGGACTGCGTCTCGACCTGCGGGTCGACGCGAACCAGCGAGGCGTCACCGTCGGTGGAGGCCGACAGGCCCACGACGCCGGCGCCGGCGACGCTCAGCACGGCGGTGCCGTTGCCGTTGCCGTCCAGCGTGACGGTGGAGGCCGACAGCGTGCCCGCGCCGGACGTGACGGCGAGGGTCACCACGGCGCCCGGACGCCCCTTGAGGGCGACGGTGGCCTGCTTCGCACCGGCGGCCGGGGAACCGACCGACAGCTGCACGGACGCGGGGGACGCGGCGACGGTCATGGCCTGGTCGCGCAGCGCGGCGGCGGCCGCGTTGATCTGGGCGTTGTCCGTGGGGTTCGTGGCGCGCACCTGGCCCGCCAGCATCCAGACGGCCACCTGGTTCACGGCGCCCTGGAACTGCTTCTCGGGGGTCGCGGCGCCCGTCGGCGTCTTCGTGGTGAGGATCCACCCGATCGCGCGCTGCTGCTGGGTCGGCGACGTGACGTCGGTCAGGGTGACGTCCTCGGTGCCCGTGCTGAACGCGCGGGCCGTGTCGACGCAGTAGCCGATGGCGGGCGTGCCGTTGATCGTGAAGTTGATGGTGCCCGCGGTGTTCGTCAGCTCATCGCCGTTCTCCGCGTACACGGTCAGGTTCGTGAGCTCGAGATCGGGCGTGGCCCCGGCCGCCTGGCCGGTCCAGGTCTGCACGCCCGGCGCGGCGGATGCCGACTGGACGAGAGCCAGCAGCATGAGCGCGCACGCGGCCGCGAGCCAAACGGCGAAGCGCGGTGCGCGTACGGTCGGGTGGTTGGTCACTGTCTTCCTCCGGGAAGCCTTGGGTCACCGGCCCCGGTCTCGGCGGGTACGGCGGCACGTGGAATGCCTCGTACGGTATGGCGGACGACGGACGCCACCCACCCCAAGTCGTCCAGGGCCGCCCCTCCCCGTCGGATGGGATTCACGCGCCAGGACGTGCCACCCGACCGCGCAGCCCGCGCGCCCGGACGGCGATCCTCCCCCTGGTGGTAAGCGCCACGCGAAGCGCCATCTGGGGCTCCGGGTAGGCCAGCGTGCGCTTGAACCCGTCGCGGCCCGAACCCAGGTCCACGAGCGTCGCCCCCGCGCCGCGCAGGGCATCGATGCCGTCCAGCACCGCGACCAGGCCCAGGCCCGACGCACCGGGCGCGTCGCGCTCGAGCCCGGCCAGAAGGACCACGGCGTCGGGTCCGTCGACCACCCCCACGGCGAACGCCGTCAGCCGGCCGTCCACCCGCACCAGCGAGGCGCGCACGAGGCCGTCCCGTGCCAGCCCCCGGACGACGCCGGCCAGCCGGTCGCGGGCGGCGGGCGCCGTGTGGAGGCCACCGCCACGCCGTTCCCACTCGGCGTGGTGCGCCGCCAGCGCGGCGGCCAGCGCGGGGTCGCCCGGGCCGGGCGCGTGGCGCTCCACGTCCACGCGGTGTCCCCGGCGCCCCAGGCGGCGCAGCGTCCGCGCGGCCTGGGTGCGTCGCGACGACAGGTCGGGGCCGTCGGGGCGCACCCGGTACGTGTCGGTGTCGGGTTCGGCCGCCGCCCCGGGCAGCGTCGCGAGCGCCAGGGTCGCCGGGGCCCCGGGAGCCAGCCCCCGCAGGTGCAGGACGTCGGCCGGTACGCACGCCAGCCCGCGCGCGAGGGACCGGGCGGCGGGGATGTCGGCGGCGGCCGGCGTGGGATCGAACCAGTAGGCCCAGTCGCCCAGGTGGCGCGCCACCCGCAGGCCACGGCGGCGCTCCACCGCCACGGCGGCGGCGGCCACCGGGCAACCGGCACGGTCCACCACCACGGTCCACGGGGTGCCCGTCGCGGTGGCCTCCAGCACGTCCGCCCGGCGCATCGGGTCGCGGGGACCCAGGCGCCTGCGGGCGTCGTCCCACGCCGGTGGGTCGGGCGGGCCGCGGCGAACGGTCACCCGGTCGCCGCCTCGCGTCGATGGGAGTGGGACGTGGCTCATGGGCGGCACGGGCCAGTGTAGGCGCGGGGTTCACTAGAGTCCTCCACCGCCCCGTCCGCAGGAGTCCCCGTGCCACGCAGCCAGCACTTCCGCGCCAACGTCGGCGCCGCCATCGTCCGCGACGACGGCCACGTGCTGGTGTTCGAGCGCAGCGACCGGCCGGGCAACTGGCAACTGCCGCAGGGCGGCCTCGACCTCGGAGAGGAGCCCCTGGAGGGCGCACTGCGCGAGCTGCGCGAGGAGACCGGCATCTTGCCGGACCAGGTGCGCATGGTCTCCGAGTACCCGGGGTGGCTGGCCTACGAGTGGCCCGAGGGCGTGCGGGCCGACCGCAGCGACGGCAGGCGCGGCCAGGTGCAGAAGTGGTTCGCGTTCCGCCCCGAGTCGTCGCTGTCCGTCGACCTCTCGGCCAGCGAGGAGTTCCGCGATCACCGCGCGGTGGGACTGGACGAGCTCGTCGCCGGCGTGCACCCGATGCGCCGCGCCGTGTACGCGCAGTTGGTACCGTGGCTGCGCGACCTCGGGGCCTGAAAGCTCCACCTTCGTACAGGACGTCTCACCCGCAAACCCCCCGGTCGCATCGCGGGCCGCCGGCGGGCGGGCAATAGAGTGCCCCCACTCGCCCCGCCCCCGCAAACCCTGGAACCCCGCCGCATGAAGCGCCTCACCCTCGCCCTCGGCCTGGCCGCCTCCGCGGCCGCCGCCTCGCCCGCCACGGGCGCGGTGATCACGAGCGCCCCTCCCGCGTATACGAACGCCGACCCTGTGGTGGTGAGCTGGACGGGTTCGACGGGCGGCGACGGCAACTTCGTATGGTCCCTCGACAATGTGCCCCAGGGCTCAGGGCCGCAGACGAGCGCCGCCTTCACGGGCCTCTCGGAGGGCCCGCACACCCTCGTGGTGGCCGAGGGCGGCGTGGCCGATGCGACCGCAACGTTCACCGTGGACCGCACGCCACCCACCATCTCTTCCTCCCGCAGCCCCGGTTCCCCCAACGGCGACAACGGCTGGTACCGCACCGACGTGACGGTCACCTGGACGTGCACCGGCGCCACGAGTTGCCCGGCCAGCCAGGTGCTGTCCGCCCAGGGCGCCAACGCCTACGGGGGCGGGACGATCTCCGATCTGGCGGGCAACACGGCGCCGATCCCCACCGGCTCGGTGAACATCGACAAGCTGGCACCCTGGATCCAGGTGCCGAACCGGCCATCCGGCAACATCCAGCTGGGCACGCCCGCGCTGCCGCTCGTGTTCGCGTGCGACACCCTCGACACGTCCGGGCTCGCGTACTGCTCGAGCAAATTCCAAGGCCCTTCCGGCCCGAGGACCGACTTCGGCCCTTCCGGCACGATGATGGACTACGGCACCCCGGGCACACGCGACGACACGCAACTGGGCAAGCGCGAGTACACGGTCGACGCGCGCGACGGCGCAGGCAACCCGGCCCCGCAGGTGAGGGTGTCGTACACCATCGTCGACACCATCGCGCCGACCGCGCCGGTTCCGCAGTCGCCCAGCGACGGCGACGTCACGAACGAGGCCGCCCCCAAGCTGTCGTGGGCGGCGTCGACGGATACCGGCACGGGCGTCGCCAAGTACCGGGTCACCGTCGACTCCACTTCGTTCGACGCCAGCGTCACCACGGCGTCCGGCGCCGTGCCCGACCTCTACACCGTGCCGCTGCCCGCCGGGATGACCCTGGGGACGGGCACGCACACGTGGAAGGTCCAGGCCATCGACGGCGCCGGGCGGGCGTCCGTCATCAGCAGCACCACGTTCAAGGTGGACCGCAACGCACCGCCCGCCCCCGCCCTCAGCGGCCCCACCGGGTACACCACGTCGCGCACCCCCACGTTCCAGGCCGGCGGCCTGCCGGGCGCGACGTTCTCGTGGATCGTCGAGCGGCTGTCCGGCGGCACGTACGCGCCGGTCCAGGCCGGCGGCCCCGCGGCGTCCGGCGTCATCACGCCGGCCGAGCTGGCCGACGGGCAGTACCGCATCCGCGTGCGCCAGCGCAGCGCCACCGGCAACGACGGCATGTACGCCGCCCTGTCGTTCAGCGTCGACGCCACCGCGCCGCCCGCCCCCGCGGGCCTGCGGGGACCCGGAACCACGACCAGCATCCAGCCGTCCTTCGCGTGGGGGGCACCCGAGTCGGGTGCCACTTTCCGCTGGCAGGTGCTGGGGTCGGCCGGCGAGGTCCGCCTCGGGCCGGGCGCGACCGCGGCGACGTCGCTGCAGCTGCCCGTGGCGCTGCCCGTGGGCGCGTACACGTTCCGCCTGCAGCAGGTCGACGCGGCCGGCAACGTCAGCCCCGCATCCGACGCGGCGTTCGCGATCGCCGGACCGGCCCCCGCCCCGGCCCCCGCCCCCGCCCCCCC
>JAGQUM010000073.1 GCA_020438485.1 Thermoleophilia bacterium
AGGTTCGATTCCTACCCGGGGAGCTTGTGAGCACGGAGTTTGCCGCGCCGGCTCGCCGGTCAGGCGCACAGTGTGCCCAATGGTGTGCCCAATAATCTACGTTATCGGTCAGTCGGGGCATGACAAAAGCACCCCCGGCTCCACATGGGGGAGCCGGTGCGAGACGTGGCATCCGATGACCGTGTGTCCGCCGCGTTGGAGGCGATGGCCGAGGCGATCAGGGAGATGAATGCCAAACGCGGCCAGATCAACGGGCGCCGTTCCTGACCCTTGGGCGTTCATAGGGCCGAGCTGCGCGACGTGGTGCTCATCTGCGAACACATTCAGGAACCGGGTCGCTAATACGACGACCGCCGCGCCATCGTCCTGCGCAAGGGCTTGAGCATCGAAGCGGAGCGGCGCTATCTCTGGCATGAGGTCGTCCATGCGATCCGGCGCGATGAGGCGTGCCACGGCTGGGCGCGTCACACGATGGAGCGCAGCGTCGAGCGCGAGGCGGCACGGCGGGCGATGCCGCTAGCCGCGCTACATGCAGCCGTCGAGCATCCCGCGACATGGCATGACATCGTGTGGTTGATGAAAGTCCCGGAACCGTGGGTGCGTTTCCGGCTGGAGATAGCCCATCCTGCGGAACGGGCGCTACTGAGAGAGGCACGACGATGGCTGGAGGAGACGGCATGAACCAAGAACATCCGATCGCGCCGCCTGGATGGCATGTGCAGGCGGACGGTCGAGAGAGGTACTGGGACGGACGGCAGTGGACCGAGCAGTACAGAGCGGTGCCGGTCGCCATCCCCTCCCCCTCCCACGTTGCGCCGGCAGGAAAGAAGTCCGGATTGCCCGGCTGGTGGAAGTTGGCCGCTGTCGGGGGAGGCTCGTTCCTGCTCGGCCTTATCATCGGCGGGGTGGGTGGGTCGTCCTCGACCGAGGCGGGGCCCAAGCCGACCCCCACGGTGGTCGTAACGCGCCCCGTGACGGCCACGAAGTCAGCCACTGTGACAGCCACGCCGACGGTCACGCTTAGCGTCACCGCCGGTCCGCCAGCGCCCGCCGTCGCCATCAGGGAAGGCACGTGGACGGTCGGTCGGGACATCGAGCCGGGCACCTACACGACCACAAATGAAGTCGCTGGCGAGTGCTACTGGTCGATCACGAAGTCCGGCACGAACGGCAGCGACATCATCGAGAACGACATCGTGAAGGGCGGCAAGCCGACCGTGACCCTCAGCGAGGGGCAGGACTTCAAGACGTCCAGGTGTGGCGGCTGGACCAAGATCGGCTAGACGCGTCCGCTGTCGGTAGCCGCTGACACGATCAGGTCATGACCCCCACCGACCGCGCCCTCATCGACGCCTACGCCCGCCACTCCTCGCAGCGCGCCGCGGGGGCGCGCACGTCGGCGTTGACGCCCATGTCGGGCCTGTCGCCCACGCGAGCGCACCAGCGGCTCGTGTGGCTGCTCAGCGACACCGAGGCGTGGGAGTACGCGCCGGCGACGATGCGGCTCATCCAGCGACGGGCTCGTGGTCGTCGGCCGATGGGAGCGCGGCCCGCGGCGTGAGCATCGCGGCGTAGGCGGCCATGGCATCGCGGGTGTCCTGGTCGTCGGGCGTGGTCGTAGGTCTCGACGAGCTTGACGTGGCCCAGGATGGCCTCGCGCACCCGGTCAGGGGTGCCGGCGCGGCGCATGAGGGTGGCGGCGGCATGGCGGGTCTCGTGAACGAGCCACGGACGCCCGGACGGGGTGCGCCACGCCCGCCTCGAGCTGCAGGGCGCGCCATGCGGCTCGGTCAGTGTCGGCGTGGATGGGGTGTCCGTCGCGGGTGAAGACGAGCCGGTCGCCGGGGTGCTGTTGACGGTGGACGAGCAGGGCAGTGACGACGCCGGGCACCAAGGGGATGCGTCGGGCGCCCCGCTTGGTCTTCGGCCGGGTGAGCCACGCGCGGCCCTCGATGTGGCGTGCTTCCCAGTCGTCGGGCGTGGAGTGTTCGGCGGGGAGGTGGTGGAGTTGCCACGAGAGGTCGGCGGCCCCGTCGTCGCCGTTGAGGGGGAGGGTGAGCCGGTCCCATTCGAGGCCGAGGACTTCACCCTGTCGCGCCCCGGTGAAGATGCCGACGACCCAGCGGGCCCCGTCGTCGCGGCGTGAGGCGGCGTCGAGGATGCGCAGCAGGTCGGCCACGGGTACGGCGTCGCGGTCGTTGCTGGCCTTGTCGGGCTTGTCGGCGAGGAAGACGCGTTGCGGGACGTTGGGACCCTCGATTACGGCGTCCTTGGGCATCTTGGTGAGGATCTTGTGGGCGTGTTAGGGCGGTCGTGGTGGAGCGGCCGGCGGCGGTGATGGCCTTGCGGAGCGCTCGAGTGTCGGCGGGGGTGAGGTCGGCGAGGCGGCGGTGTCCGAGCGTGGGGACGATCCACTTGCGGATGGCGCCGGAGTCGGTGGTGTAGGTGGTGGGCCGGACTCTGGTGGCGTGCATGGGTAGCCTCTGGTCGGACCATGCCTTGACGGTGAGCCGGACGTTGACGGTGGCGGGCGCGCCTTGGTCGTGGATGGTGCGCAGCAGGTCGCGCAGCTTGCGCTGCGCCTCGGCCTTGGATCGCGACGAACGGTGAGGCGGCGTCGGGTGCCGGCCATCGTGTAGCCCGCATCTGCGCGGCCGATCCACAGTCCGTCGGCGCGTTGGGTGAGGGTGCCGGTGCCCTTGGGTCGGCGCTTGGTCATGGTGTACCGCTAGGTGTGCCCTAAGTGTGCCTTGGCAGAGGATACCCACACGGTGTATTCGTGCTCAGGACAACGGTTTTCGGTCACTCCAAGCCGGCCGTTAGCCTGACTTTGAATCAGGACAAGCG
>JAGQUM010000031.1 GCA_020438485.1 Thermoleophilia bacterium
TCTCAGTCCCAGTGTGGCTGATCGTCCTCTCAGACCAGCTATCGATCGTCGCCTTGGTGAGCCGTTACCTCACCAACAAGCTAATCGACCGCGGGCCCATCCCAGAGCGGAGGCCTAAGCTACCATTTGCCGCACCTACTTGAGGAGATGCGAATTATGCGGTATTAGCCCGGGTTTCCCCGGGTTGTCCCGCTCTCTGGGGCAGGTTACCCACGTGTTACTCACCCGTTCGCCACTGTACTCACTCCCGAAGGAGCTTTCTCGTTCGACTTGCATGTGTTAAGCACGCCGCCAGCGTTCGTCCTGAGCCAGGATCAAACTCTCCGTGAAGAATTCGTTGGACGTCCCCGGAGGGTCGCCCGAATTCGAAGAGTGCTCCTCGCGACCGGGAGGGTCACGGGAGCGCCTAGCGTTGTCTTCGCCCTCGTGCGGCTCGCGCCGTTCGAAGGCTTGACGAGGTTCATCAAGACCTGGCCATCAAGAATCCGCCACAGACTTCGGGGCGGCTTCCGATGCATGCTGTTCAGTTTTCAAGGAGCACCCGGCGAACCGCCGGCCCTCCGAGCCAACCCCTCCCACTTCCGGCTCAGAGCGGCCTCTCGCGCGGGCACATCGCGTGCCACATGTTACGCGAGTGACCCCCCGTGACCCGAAAGGACTGCGGTAGGGTGACTCTCTGCTGCCCGGGGGGATGGCCCCTTCCCGAGCGGCCGAGGGATACTAGCGGAGGCCGCGCGCGAGTCAAGGGGCCCGGCGAAGTTTTCTTCTAGGGAGTCACCCGCAGGCGCGCGAAACGGCGCTTGCCGGCCTTGAGAACCGCCCCATCAAGGCGTGCGCGGGCGACGTCCGCCTCGCGGACCGCCTCGCCGTCCAATGACACCGCGCCCTGCTGGATGAGCCGTCGGGCCTCGCTACGCGATGCGACGCCGAGGTGGTCGACGAGGACGGCCGGCAGGTGCACCGGGTCGCCGGGCGCCAGCACGACCAGCGGGATCTCCTCCGGGGCCCCGCGGTCGCGGGTGACGATGTTGAAGTGCCGTTCGGCGGCCTCCCCCGCCCCCGGGCCGTGGAAGCGGTCGGCGATGAGGCGCCCCAGGCGACGCTTGGCCTCGGCGGGGTGCCCGTCGGGGCCGGGTTCAGCGGGGAACAGCAGTCGGAAGTACTCGGGCATCGTCTCGTCGGAGATGCTCATGGCCTTGCCGAACTGCTCCTGCGGCGGATCGCTGACGGCGATGTAGTTGCCCAGGGACTTGCTCATCTTCTGCACGCCGTCGGTGCCCACGAGGAGGGGCATGGTGAGGCACACCTGGGTGGGTACGCCGTACCGGGCCTGGACCTCGCGCCCCAGCATGAGGTTGAACAGCTGGTCCGTGCCACCCAGCTCCACGTCCGCCTCGACCATCACCGAGTCGTAGCCCTGCATGAGCGGGTACAGCAGCTCGAGCACGGATAGCGGCCGGTCCTCGGCCATGCGGGTGGCGAAGTCGTTGCGGCGCAGCAGTTGGTTGACGGTGGCGCGCGACGCGAGCGACACGACCTCGGCCAGGCCCATGCCCGCGAACCATTCGCCGTTGTTGCGTACCTCGGTGCGCGCCTCGTCCAGCACATGGAACGCCTGGCGGCGGAACGTCTCGGCGTTTGCGTCGATCTCCTCGCCGCTCAGCATGGGGCGGGTGGAACTGCACCCCGACGGGTCGCCCACGCGGGCCGTCCAGTCGCCGATGATGAGCACGGCTGTGTGGCCGGCGTCCTGGAACTCGCGCATCTTCTGCAGAACGACGGTGTGGCCCAGATGGATGTCCGGGGCGGTGGGGTCGACGCCCAGCTTCACCCGCAGCGGCCGCCCCTCGGCGAGCTTGCGGGCCAGTGCCCCGGGGGGCTCGCAGTTAATGCTGCGCGCCGCCAGGCGCTCGGCCTCCTGGATCGCCCCTGCGGGCACGTCGTTCTCGTTCACCCCTGCTCCCGTTCTGCTGTCGCGTGCGCGGACGGCGGACGCGACACCCACGCCGACCCGGCCTCGAGGAACCGCCACGGGCGCTCCGCGTCGCGGCGAATCCCGATGCGGCGGTCGCGCACCACGTCGGGGTGCGCCTCTCGGGGCAGGATATCCACACGGCCGTGCCCCAGCGCGGCCCCGTTGAACGAGGCGTCCACGCCGAGGGCCTGGCACAGGCGGCCGGGGCCGGCGCACAGGTCGCGGTCGCGCACTGGTCCGCGTCGCTGGCGCATGAGATCCAGGCCGGCCACGGGGCGCAGCGCCCGCAGCAGTACGGCCTCGCCGCTGCCCCGCGGCCCGGTGACCACGTTGACGCACCAGTGGATGCCGTAGCTGCGGTAGACATACAGGCGTCCGGGCGGCCCGAACATCACGGCGGCGCGCGGGGTCGGGCCGCGGAAGCTGTGCGACGCGGCGTCGTCCTGGCGGTACGCCTCGGTCTCGACGATCACGCCCGCGCAGTCGCCCACCACGAGCGTGGCACCGACGAGGCCGGCGGCGACCCGGGTGACCTCGCCCTCAAGGAACGCCCGGTCAAGCACGCCGGGCGCCGGCTCAGCCGGCGAGCGCGACGCGGGCGGCGGCCAGTTGGTCGAGTACCGCGGCGCGGCCCGTGCCGCCCGTCGAGAGCTTGGCCTCGACGCTTGCGGCGGCCGTCATCTCGGGCAGATCCACGTCTCCCAGGCCCGCCGAGGCGAGCTGGTCGGGGGTGGCGCGCTCCAGCCCGTGGCCCGCGTCGACGCACGCCCGCACCAGCGCACCAACGGCCTCATGGGCGCGGCGGAACGGCCAGCCCAGGCGCACCAGGTGGTCGGCCAGGTCGGTGGCGGCCAGGAAACCGTCCTCAGTCGCAGCCCCCATGCGGCCGGCGTCGAACCGGGCCCCCTCCATCATCCCGATCATCGCCGGCAGCAGCAGGTCGAGCGTGTCGACGGCGTCGAACAGGAAGTGCTTGTCCTCCTGCAGGTCCTTGTTGTATGCCAGCGGCAGGCCCGCAACGACCCCCTGTAGGCCCGAGTAGTCGGCGACGAGGCGCGCGACCTTGGCGCGGGCCAGCTCGGCGGCGTCGGGGTTCTTCTTCTGCGGCAGCATCGACGAGCCGGACGTGAACGCGTCGGACAGCTCGACGAAGCCCACCTCCTCGCTGGACCACAGCACGAGCTCCTGCCCCAGGCGCGACAGGTGCACGCCAAGCGTGGCGGCGGCGTGCAGGTAGTCGGCCAGCGCATCGCGGCTGCCCACGCCGTCCAGCGAGTTGGGGCCCGGGCGGTCGAACCCCAGCTCGGCCGCCGTCATGCCGCGGTCGATCGGAAAGCCCACGCCCGCCAGGGCGCCCGATCCCAGAGGACAGAACGCGCGACAGGCGCCGGCGGCCCACGCCAGGCGGTCGCGGTCGCGCACCAGCATCCACGCGTACGCGGCCAGGTGGTGGGCCAGGCGCACGGGTTGGGCGCGCTGCAGGTGCGTGTAGCCGGGCAGCAGCGTGTCGACGTGCGCGTCGGCGGCGTCCAGCAGCACGGCCGCCAGCCGCGCCACCAGGCGCGCCTGCCCGTCGCACGTGGACGCCAGGTAGACCAGCACGTCTGTGGCGACCTGGTCGTTGCGGCTGCGGCCGGTGTGCAGGCGCCGGCCGGCGTCGCCCGCGATCTCGGTGAGCCGGCGCTCGACGGCCGTGTGGATGTCCTCGTCCGACGGCTGGAACGCGAAGTCCCCCGCCTCCATCTCACGCGCAATGGCGCAGAGGCCGCCGTCGATGGCACGGCCGTCCTCGGCGGACAAGACCCCGGTGGCCGTGAGCATGCGCGCGTGGGCACGCGAGCCGGCGATGTCCTCCCGCCACATGCGGCGGTCCACCGACAGGCTGTCGTTGAGGGCCGCGAACGCCTCCGCGGGCCCACCCGCGAACCGCCCGCCCCATAGGCGCACCCCGTCGTCGCTCATCGGGCCGCCAGCACGTCCTTCAACACGCCGCATACGGCGTCGACCTGTTCCTCGGTCATCTCGGGGAAGAACGGCAGGGCGACGGTGCTGGACGCGATGGCCTCGGTGACGGGCAGATGCCCGGGCTCGTAGCCGAACCGCTCGCGGTAGAACGGCTGGAGGTGAATGCTGGGCAGGTACGGCTTGGCCTGCACGCCGCGGGCGTTGAGCGCCACGATGACGGCGTCGCGATCGATGGACGCGTCCAGGCGCGGCGCGTACACGAACCACGAGCGCACCTGGGGCCCCTCGTACATGGGGGTGACGCCCTCGATGCCGGCGACGCGCTGCTGGTACCACCCGGCCACCCGGGCCCGGCCGGCCTGCAGGTCGTCCAGGCGCTCGAGCTGGGCCACGCCGATGGCCGCGTGCACGTCGCTCATGCGGTAGTTGAAGCCCAGGCGGGAGTGGACGAGCCACGCGCCGTCGTCGCTGCGTCCCTGGTTCGTGAGGCTCGACAGCACGCGGGCCAACTCGTCGTCGTCCAGCAGGATCAGGCCGCCCTCGGCCGTCGTGAGCTGCTTGTTGGCGTAGAACCCGTACACGGCGGGGTGCCCCCACGTGCCGAGCTTGCGGCCGTCGTACGCTCCGTCGATGGACTGGCACGCGTCTTCGACCACCGCCAGACCGTGCTTCTCGGCGATGGCCTTGAGCGCGGGGATCTCTGCCGGGTAGCCGAAGATGTCCACGATCTCGATGGCCTTCGTGCGGGGCGTGATGGCCGCCTCGACCGCCGCGGGATCCATGTTGAACGTCCGCGGGTCGACCTCGGCGAACCTCACGTCGGCGCCGGTGAACAGCGCGGCGTTGGCCGACGCCACGAACGAGAACGAGGACGTGATGACCTCGTCGCCCGGGCCGACGCCGGCGGCGTGCAGGCACATGTGCAGGGCCGCGGTGCCGCTGGAGCAGGCGATGGCGTGCCTGGTGCCGATGCGTTCGGCGAACGCGCGCTCGAAGCGGGTCAGCATAGGACCCAGGGAGAGCTGGCGCGAGTCCAGCACCTGCATCACGAGCTCCTTCTCGCGATCCCCGATCACCGGGCGCGCCATGGGGATGCCCCTCACCACGCCGTCGCTTCTCATGCCCGTCGTCAAGCCCGCCCCCAGGGTCGCTCGCGTGCGCCGTCTCGCACCTGGCCAGGCTAGCAGGGCACCCCCGGCCCGCCCTCGGCCCGATCCCGCCGGGGCGGCGGGTCCACCCGTCGTCCCACGCCGGTGTGGACCCGCGCCAGGACCCGGGCAGGCCAGCCGCCCACGTCCTCGACCCCGCGCGCGGTGGCGCCCGCCACCTCCGGGCGCCCGGCCACGCCCATCAGCATCATGCCGTCCAGGCCCTGGCCGGCCTGGTGATCGCGCTGGTACTGGCGACCGGGTGGGCGGTGCGCGCCGCCCGTCGCACGGCCCGCCAGCTCTGGCCGTGGGTGGCCGCCACGCCGCTCACCGGCAGCTTCGGGCCGCCCGCGTATCTGCCCACGCGCCGCGACACGTCCCGGGCCGGATCAGCGGCCGGCCGCCCCGACCCCCGCGCCCCGGCGCACGCGCGCGACGCCGTAGACGAGGCTGTCGACCAGGGCGTCCCACGACGCCTCGATGACGTTCTGGCTCACGCCGATGGCGCCCCACGTCTCGGCACCCTGGGCGGCACCCGAGTCGATCAGCACGCGGGTGGTGGCGCCCGTGCCCTTGCCCTCGTCCAGGATGCGGACCTTGAAGTTCACCAGCTGCACGTCGGCCAGTTCGGGCACGCGGACCTCCAGCGCGGCGCGCAGCGCCTGGTCGAGCGCGTTGACGGGGCCGTTGCCCTCCCCGATGGCCACGAGGCGCTCACCGTCGTGGGTGAGCTTGACGGTGGCCTCGGTCTCGACCTGGCCGTCGGCCCGCTTCTCGGTGACCACCCGAAAGCTCTCCAGCGCGAACAGCGGCTCGAACCGGCCCAGCTCGCGCTCGATCAGCAGTTCGAACGACGCGTCGGCCACCTCGAAGTGGTACCCCTCGTGCTCGAGCTCCTTCAATCGGGTGAGGATGCGGGGCACCTCGGGGCCGTCCTCGATCTCCAGGCCCATCTCGCGGGCCTTGGCGACGATGGTGCCGCGGCCCGACAGCTCGCTCACCAGCACGCGCCGCTCGTTGCCCACCGCCGCGGGGTTGATGTGCTCGAACGTGCGCTCGTCGGCCAGCATGCCGGCCACGTGCATTCCGCCCTTGTGGGCGAACGCGTTGCGGCCCACGTACGCGGCCCAGTTGTCGGGCTGCAGGTTGGCGGTCTCGGCGACGAAGTGGCTGAGGGCCGTGAGGTGCGCCAGGTTCTCCTCGGGCACGGTGGCGAAGCCAAGCTTCAGCGACAGCGAGGGCACGATCGACACCAGGTTCGCGTTGCCGCAGCGCTCGCCGTAGCCGTTGACGGTGCCCTGCACCATCCGCGCGCCCTCGGTGACGGACGCCAGCGAGTTCGCCACGCCGCATTCGGCGTCGTTGTGCGTGTGGATGCCGATGTTCGCGTCCGGCAGAGCCTCGCGCACGTGGCGGGTGGCGGCGGCCACCTGGTGCGGCAGCGTCGCGCCGTTCGTGTCGCACAGGGTCACCCAGTCGGCGCCGGCCTCGTGGGCCGCACGAAGGCACTCGACGGCGTAGTCGGGGTGGGCGGCGTACGCGTCGAAGAAGTGCTCGGCGTCGTAGATGACCTCCTTGCCCCGGCCCTTCAGGTACGCGACCGACTCGGCGATCATCGCGAGGTTCTCACCCCGGTCGACCTTGATGACCTTCTCGATGTGCAGGTCCCACGTCTTGCCGACGATGGTGATGACCGGGGCGAAGCACTCGGCCAGGCCCACCATGGCGGGGTCGGCGGCGGCCGCGACCCCCTTGCGCCGGGTCATGCCGAACGCGGCGATCCGCGTGTCACCCAGGTCCACGTCGCGCAGCGCCTCGAACATCTCGGCGTGCTTGGGGTTCGACATGGGAAAGCCGGCCTCGAGATAGTGCATGCCGAACGCCGCGATCTCCTTGGCGATGGCGATCTGCTCGTCCACCGACAGGCTCATGCCCTCGCGCTGCAGGCCGTCGCGCAGTGTGGTGTCGTACAGCAGGACGTGTTCCATGGGTGAGACCTCGGGCCGTTCGCGGACGGGAACTCTACCGGCGGGGGCGTGCCCCCGTCCGGCGCGGGGTCGCGGGCCCGGCGGGGAGCGCCGGCCCCGGCCTACCCCAGCGCCACCAGGATCCGATCGGTGATCTCGCGCGTGCCGAGCGTGCCGCCCAGATCGCGCCCGAGTGCCCCGGCCTCCAGCGCGGACGCGACGGCCGCCTCCACCCGGTCGGCCGCCTCGGGGGCGTCCAGGGAGTAGCGCAGCATCATGGCGGCCGACAGCACAGTGGCCATGGGATTGGCCCAGCCCTTGCCGGCGATGTCGGGCGCCGAGCCATGCACGGGCTCGTACAGGCCGTTCGTGCCCTCCCCCAGGCTGGCCGACGGCAGCAGGCCGATGGAGCCGGAGATCATGGCCGCCTCGTCCGAGAGCACGTCGCCGAACAGGTTCTCCGTGACGATCACGTCGAAGTCGGCCGGGCGGCTGCACAGTTGCATGGCGGCGTTGTCGACCAGCATGTGCTCGAGCTCCACGTCCGGGTAGCCGGCCGCCACCTCGATGACCACCTCGCGCCACAGGCGGCTGGACTCCAGCACGTTGGCCTTGTCGACCGACGTGACCTTGCCGCGCCGGCCCCGGGCGGCCTCAAAGCCGACCCTGGCCAGGCGCGCGATCTCGCCCCGGCTGTACGTGCACGTGTCGTACGCCGAGTCGCCGTCGCGACCGCGCTTGCCGAAGTAGATGCCGCCCGTCAGCTCGCGGACCACCAGCAGGTCGGTGCCCTCGATGCGCTCCCGCTTCAGGGGGCTGGCGTCGTACAGGGCGGGCAGCGGCGCGACGGGCCGCAGGTTGGCGAACAGGCCCAGGCCGGCGCGCAGACCCAGGAGCCCCTGCTCGGGGCGCGGCTTGTCGGGGTCGGTGGTGTCCCACTTGGGGCCGCCGACGGCGCCCAAGAACACGGCATCGGCGGCGCGGCACGCGTCGAGGACGTCGTCGGTGAGCGCCGTGCCGTGCGCGTCGATGGAGATGCCCCCGATGAGGTGCTCGGCCCACGCGATCGACAGATCCGCCGACGGGGCGAGCGCGTCGACCACCTCGCGCGTGGCGCCCACCACCTCGGGGCCGATCCCGTCGCCGGGCAGCACCACCACCGTCACATCGCGCATCCGCGCCTCCGCATCCGCATTCCGAACGGGCGCAGGCTACCCGGCGGCGAATGGCGCCCGCCCGCCCGAGAAGCGCGCAAAGTGCGAGCGGGACCGGTGCACGAGGACCCCTGCACGAGCGGTCGATAAATCGCCGAAATCACCGCGCCCTCGCCAGGGCCGCGACTAATGATGTTTGTTGCAAACAATGACACGGGTGTGACACACCGCGAGGAGGGACGAGGGCGTGAGAGAGCGCGCACAACGACGACGCCGGCGGCGGCCCGCCGCGGCGTCGCTCATCCTGGCCGCGGCGGCCGCGTCCGGTGTGCTGGCCGCATGCTCGGGCCCGGCCTCCGACGAGCTCGTCTGGTACATCAACCCCGACACGGGCGGCCAGGCGGCGATCGCGAAGCGCTGCAGCACCGACGAGTACACCATCAAGGTCCAGGAGCTGCCGCAGGCCGCGGACCAGCAGCGCATCCAGCTGGCCCGGCGCCTGGCCGCCGGCGACCCGGCCATCGACCTGATGAGCCTCGACCCGCCGTTCACGGCCGAGTTCGCCGACGCCGGCTACCTGGCCGACCTGCCCGAGGACCTGGTGACGAAGCTCAGGGCCCAGTCGCTCAAGGGCTCCGTCACCGCGGCCACGTGGAACGGCAAGCTGGTCGTGGCCCCGTTCTGGACCAACACTCAGATCCTCTGGTATCGCAAATCTTTCGCGAAGAAGGCCGGACTCAACATGACGAAGCCCGTCACGTGGGACCAGATCATCCAGGCGGCCGACAAGAACGGAGGCCGCGTCGGAGTGCAGGCCAACAAGTACGAGGGCTACGCCATCTGGATCAACGCGCTCATCGCGGGCGCCGGCGGCACGCTGCTGACGAACGCGGAGAAGGGCGCCGACGCGACGATCACCATCGACTCTCCCGCGGGCAAGGCCGCGGCGAAGGTCATCCAGACCCTCGCCCACTCGAAGGCCGCCCAGCCCGACTTGTCGGTGTCGCAGGAGGGCCAGGTGCTGGCGCCGTTCCAGTCCGACAGGGGCGCGTTCCAGGTGAACTGGACGTTCGTGTACGGCACGTACGCCGGCTCCCCGACGGCGAAGGACCTGGGGTGGGCGATGTATCCGCGCACCGAGGCCGACAAGCCGGCAAGGCCACCGCTCGGCGGCATCGGCATCGGCGTGAACTCACACTCCGAGAAGGTCGGCAAGGCCATGAAGGCCGTCGCGTGCATCACGTCGCCCGAGAACCAGGGCATCTACGCGTCGACCGACGGCAACATGCCCGCCAGCGCCGAGGGCTACAAGCAGCCGGAGCTGACGAAGAAGTACCCGGCGGACCTGTTGGCGCTGTTTCAGGAGAGCGTGAACGCCGCGGCGCCGCGGCCCGCCACGCCGTACTGGAGTGACGTGTCGAGCGCCATCCAGAGCAGCTGGCACCCGCCCAGCGCCGTCAACGAGGGCACGCCCGCCAAGTCGCAGAAGTTCATCGAGGACGTCCTGCAGGGAAGGAGGCTCCTGTGAGCACCGACGCGGCCGCCGCGGACGCGGTGCGCACCGCGGACTCCCCCGCCAAGCGCCCCCACAAGAGCGACAGGGCCGTCGCCGAGAACCGCCTGGGCATGAAGCTCGTCGCCCCCGCCGTGATCCTGATGCTGCTGGTCACGGCGTGGCCCATGCTGCAGGCCCTGTACCTGTCGCTGTTCCGCTACCGGCTGACCCAGCCCGACGACCGGGAGGCCGTGGGCCTGCAGAACTACCTGACGGTCCTGGGCGACTCGCTGTTCTGGAAGGACCTCTGGAACACCGTGCTGATCATGATCGTCACGGTCGCCGTGGAGCTCGTGATCGGCTTCGCGTTCGCCATGGTGATGCACCGCATCGTGTTCGGGCGCGGCGTGATGCGCACGTCCATCCTGATCCCCTACGGGATCATCACCGTGGTGTCGGCGTTCGCGTGGCAGTTCGCGTTCTCGCTGAACAACGGCTTCGTGAACGCCTGGTTCTCGTGGCTGCCGTGGATCGACTCCGACACCAACTGGTTCGGCGACCACTGGCACTCCATGTTCGCGATCATGGCGTCCGAGATCTGGAAAACGACGCCGTTCATGTCGCTGCTGCTGCTGGCCGGCCTCGCTCAGGTCAGCGAGGACATGATCGAAGCGGCCAAGGTGGACGGCGCCACGTGGTGGCAGCGCCTGTGGAAGGTGATCCTCCCCAACATGCGCAGCGCCATCATGGTGGCCGTGCTGTTCCGGGCACTCGACGCGTTCCGCATCTTCGACAACATCTACGTGATGACCCGCGGCGCGCAGGACACCGAGTCGATGTCGTTCCTCACGTACCGCCAGGTCATCGAGCAGTTCCAGCTGGGTATGGGCAGCGCGCTGTCCGTGCTGCTGTTCCTGATGGTGCTCATCCTGGCGACGCTGATCGTGAAGCTGTTCCGGGTCAACCTCGCACAGGCAAGGGGTGAGGGCTGATGAAGGGCAAGATGGGGATCCAGCACTGGCTGGGCTTCGCCGTGATCCTGGTGTGGTGCCTGCTGCCGGTGGTGTGGATCATCTCGCTGTCGTTCAAGAGCGAGGCCGAGACCACCAGCGGTAGCCCGCAGTTCCTGCCGAAGGAGCCGACACTCGACAACTACCGGGAGATCCTGAAGGACAGCGACTTCACGCACGCGCTGATCAACTCGTTCGGCATCTCGCTGATCGCGACGTTCCTGTCGGTCGTGCTGGCGACGCTGGCGGCCTACGCCATCGCCCGCCTCGACTTCCGCGGCAAGAAGCTGGTGCTGTCACTGGCACTGGCCATCGCGATGTTCCCGGTGGTGTCGCTGGTCGGACCGCTGTTCGACATGTGGCGCACCGTCCACCTGTTCAACACGTGGCCCGGCCTGATCATCCCGTACATGAGCTTCACGCTGCCGCTGGCCATCTGGACGCTGGCTGCGTTCTTCCGCGAGATCCCGTGGGAGATGGAGCAGGCCGCCCAGGTGGACGGCGCCACGTCGTGGCAGGCGTTCCGCAAGGTCATCGTGCCGCTGGCGGCGCCGGGCGTGTTCACGGCCGCGATCCTGACGTTCTTCTTCGCCTGGAACGAGTTCGTCCTGGCGATCTCGCTCACGTCGACGACGGACGCCCGCACCGTGCCGGCGCAGATGTCGTTCTTCGTGGGGCCCGATCCGTTCAACCCGCCGTACTCGCAGCTCGCGACCGCGTCGGTGATCGTGACGATCCCGGTCATCGTGATCGTCCTCCTGTTCCAGCGTCGAATCGTCGCCGGCCTCACGTCCGGCGCCGTGAAGGGGTAATCCATGGCCGCCATCGAGATGAAGCACATCGACAAGGTGTACGACGACGGCTTCCACGCCGTGAAGGACGTCAACATCGACGTACAGGACGGGGAGTTCATCATCCTCGTCGGCCCCTCGGGCTGCGGCAAGTCGACGCTGCTGCGCATGATCGTGGGCCTGGAGGACATCTCCTCGGGCGACATGGTCATCGGCGGCAAGCGGGTGAACGACCTGGCGCCGCGCGACCGCAACCTGTCGATGGTGTTCCAGAACTACGCGCTGTACCCGCACCTGTCGGTGTACGAGAACATCGCGTTCCCGCTGCGCCTGCAGAAGATGGACGGCGCGCAGGTCGACCAGAAGGTGCGCGAGGCGTCCGCCCTGCTGGAACTGGACGAGCACCTCGAGCGCCGTCCGGCGAACCTGTCCGGCGGCCAGCGCCAGCGCGTGGCCATGGGCCGCGCCATCGTGCGCGACGCCGACGTGTTCCTGTTCGACGAGCCCCTGTCGAACCTCGACGCGAAGCTGCGCGGGCAGATGCGCGCGGAGATCTCGCGTCTGCAGAAGCGGCTGGGAATCACCACCGTGTACGTCACACACGACCAGGTGGAGGCCATGACGCTGGGCGACCGCGTGGCGGTGCTCAAACGCGGCGTGCTGCAGCAGTTGGCGACGCCCCGGGAGCTGTACGAGAACCCGGGCAACCTGTTCGTGGCCGGGTTCATCGGCTCGCCCCCCATGAACTTCGTGCCCGCCACCGTCACCGGCGACGGAGTGGAGCTGCCGTTCGGCACGGTGACGCTGCCGGACGAGAAGGCGAAGGCCGTGGAGGGCAAGGACCTGCTGATCGCCGGCATCCGCCCCGAGCACTTCGAGGACGCGTCGCTGCTCGACGAGAACCAGCGCGCCTCGGGCTCGTCGTTCCGTCAGAAGGTGGACGTGGTGGAGTGGCTGGGCAACGAGACGTACGCGTACATCCCTTTCGAGGCACCTCCCGAGGTGCAGCAGCAGCTCGAGCAGTTGGAGAAGGACCTCGACGGCGAGTCGATGCGCACGCAGGTGGTCATCGCGCTCGACGGCGCCAGCCGCATCAAGGAGGGCGACGAGGCCGAGATCCACATCGATGCCACGAAGATGCACCTGTTCGACCCGGCCACGGGCGAGAACCTCACCGTAGACCTGGACAACGCGGGCATCGTCCCCGCCAACGAGGCGTCCCGCGAGGAGGTCCCCGCATGAACCAGCGGCGACCGGCGGGGTGACGGGGCGCGGAGTGAGGCCGCCCGGGGTCGGTCAGCTCCCGGGCGCCAGCCAGGCCGCCGCATCGCCCGGCAGCATGCCGTCGGGCAGCGGGACGCTGGCCAGCAGCACCCGCCCCGGCGGCAGCGGCACCGGACGCGGCGTGGTGTTGAGCACCAGCGTCACGCCCGGCTCGGCGCGGAACGCCAGCACGCCCTCCCCCGCCTGAAGCCACTCCAGCGCGCCGGAGGGACGCCGCGCGCGCCGCATCGCCAGGGCCCGCCGGTAGAGCTCCAGCGTGGAGTCCTCGTCCCCCGCCTGGGCCTCCACGGACGCGTCGGCCCACGAGGCGGGCTGAGGAAGCCAGCCGGGGCCGGGCCCGAACCCCAGGGAGGGCCCCGTGCGTGCCCACGGCAGCGGCACGCGGCACCCGTCGCGGCCCTTCACGGCGCCGCCGGAGCGGGCGAACACGGGGTCCTGCAGGAGGTCCTCCGGCAGATCCTCGACCTCGAACAGGCCGAGTTCCTCCCCCTGGTACAGGTACGCCGAGCCGGGGAGGGCCAGCAGCAGCAGCACGGCCGCCCGGGCACGGCGCAGGCCCTGGGCGGGATCGGCGTCGCCGCCGACGTGGTGGAGGTCTCGGGCGGGATCGGGGGACGTGCGGGCCAGCCGCGTTGCGTGGCGGATGACGTCGTGGTTGGACAGCGTCCACGTAACGGGCGCGCCCACGCGAGCGTGGTCCGCCAGCGAGCGGGCGATGGCCGCGCGCAGTGCCGTGGCGTCCCACCGGGCGCGGATGAACGTGAAGTCGAAGGCGGAGTGCAGCTCGTCGGGGCGCAGATACGCGGCCAGGCGCTCTGCCGTCGTCACCCACGCCTCGGCCACGAACACGCGCGGCGGATCGTACGAATCGGCCACGCGGCGCCAGCCACGGAACACGTCGTGAACCTCGGGGCGGTCCCAGTGCGGGTGGTCGTCGCCCTCGGGGGCCGCCAGCAGCGCCTCCCCGGTGACGCCCAGGTCGGGCAGGTCCTCGTGCTTGACCATTCCGTGCGCGACGTCGATGCGGAAGCCGTCGACCCCCCTGTCGAACCAGAACCGCAGCACGTCCTCGAACTCGGCGCGCACGTCGGGGTTGCGCCAGTTGAGGTCGGGCTGCTCGCGGGCGAACAGGTGCAGGTACCACTCCCCCGGGCTCCCGTCGGGCCCGGTGGTGCGCGCCCACGCCGGTCCGCCGAACACGCTGCGCCAGTCGTTGGGAGGCGTGTCGCCCCCGTCGCGGCCGGGCCGGAAGATGTAGCGCGCGCGAGCGGGTGACCCGGGCGGCGAGGCCAGCGCCTGGCGAAACCAGGCGTGCTCCACGCTGGTGTGGTTGGGAACGACATCCAGCAGCACCCGCAGGCCGAGCCGGTGCGCCTCGTCGACGAGCCGGCGGGCGTCGTCGAGCGTGCCGAACGCCGGGTCGATGTCGCGGTAGTCCGCCACGTCGTAGCCGCCGTCGGCCTGCGGGGACGGGTACCACGGGTTGATCCACAGCCCGTCGACCCCCAGGTCGCGCAGGTAGCCGAGGCGCGAGCGGATGCCCTGGACGTCGCCCAGCCCGTCGCCGTCGGCGTCGGCGAACGAGCGGATGTAGACCTGGTAGACGACGGCGGTGCGCCACCAGTCGCGGGGGGCTGCCATGGCCGGACCGTACACCGCGACCCACGACGGGTCAGCCCGCCCCCGACCCACCCTCGACGGGCTCCCACACGCGTACCGCGTCCCGGCCGTCCCGCTTGGCTGCGTACAACGCGGCGTCCGCCCGTCCGATGCCCTCATCCAGGCGGGCCACGGCGTCGCCGGCCCCCGCGTCGGCCACGCAGACGCCGGCACTGCACGTGACGTCCCAGCCCTCGCGCAATGCGTCGTCGTGAAACGCCGACCGCACCCGCTCCGCGAACGCGCGGGCCGAGCGGGCGTCGGCCCCGCGTAGCACCGCCGCGAACTCCTCGCCGCCGTGGCGGGCGACGGTGTCGCCGGCGCGGGCGCCCTCGCGCAGGGCCGCGGCGAACATGCGCAGGACCGCGTCGCCGGCGTCGTGCCCGGCACGGTCGTTGATCGCCTTGAAGTGATCCAGGTCGAACAGCACCACGGCGTGAGGCCCTGCGGCCGCCGTCTCGGCGCGGGCATAGAACGCGCCCCGATTGGGCAGCCCGGTCAGTGCGTCGGTGGTCGCCAGGTCGGCCAGAACGGCATGCACGCGCTCGATGTGCAGTTGCACCATCAGCGTGAGCAGCGTGATGAGGACGCTCGCGAACGTCGCGTTCACCCACATCGTCACGGGTGACACGTGCTCGACGTCCACCCACAGGGCGATCCCCAGCCCGGCGAGCGCCAGCAGCAGGGACGTCACGACCACCCTGGCGGAGAAGAAGTACGCCGTGAACAGCAGGGGCCACGCCATGAACGACATGGCGCCCGTGTACGGGTCGGCCATCGCGACGACCGCGGACACGGTCACCACGCCGATGTACGGCACCAGGCGCGCCACCGGGTCGAGGTGCGGGATGGAGAGCATCGCGACGCCGAACGCGCCCATCGCGGCCGCCAGCCAGAGCAGCCCGTCCCGGTGGCCGTGGATGACGGGCAGCGTGAGCGTGATCGCGGCGCACACCGTCCCCCCGATGACGTAGAGGGCGCCGGCGGCACGGCGGGCCGCCCGGTCGCCGACCCCGGGGCGCCGCGCGCCCGTAACCGCCGCACGCCATGTGGCGCGCATGAGGTCGGCCCACGAGAGCTCGGGGGGCCGGGGCGCCTCGCCCCGCCGGGCCGTGCCGGCGCCCCCGACCGCCACGGTCGAGGCGACCACCCGGTTGCGGCCCTCTTCCTTGGCGCGGTAGAGCGCCCGGTCGGCCTCGCGCTGGAGATCCTCGATGGGCGAGCCGGAGTCGGATGACGCCACCCCCGCGCTCACCGTGTACGGCGTGCCTGCGCGGCGCTCGTCCGCCACGGCCCGCCGCACGCGCTCGGCGAACGCCACGGCCTGCGGTCCCCCGCAGCCCGGCAGAATCGCCACGAATTCCTCGCCCCCGGTGCGTCCCACCACGTCCTCGTGGCGCGCGTGACCGGCCAGCAGCCGCGCGAATGCCGACAGCGCGCGATCGCCCTCGGCATGTCCCCGCGTGTCGTTGAGCTGCTTGAAGTTATCGAGGTCGAACACCACGACGCTCGTCGCGGTGGACGGCGGCACGTGGGCGGACACGATTCCGTGGCGGTTGAGCAGCCCGGTCAGCGCGTCCCGCGTCGCGACGCGTGCCAGGTCGGCCGTGACGGCGTCGAGGTGCTCGCGCAGCACGCGCACGAGCAGCGCGACCGACGTGCTCACCATCATCGTCAGCAGCCACCACTGCGGGCGCAGATGCCCGCCGTCGGCGGTGGCGGCGGCAACTCCGTGGGTGATGACCACCGCCAGGAACGTGATCGCCAGGTTCAGGCGGCCGAGAAAGAGCCCGCTGAACGCTATCGACAACAGCGAGAACATGTACGAGCCCAGGGCAGGTTCGCCGAACCACGAGTACCAGCCGACCCCGGCCGCGCCCGCCAGGGGCACGAGGTTCAGCAACCACCGCGGCGCGCGTGGCAGCCGGAGAAGCAGCAGCCCGCCGAGGATGAACGCCACGGCGCCCGACACCTGCATCCACTGCGGAGGCCCCCCGGACTGCGGCAGCAGCGCAAACGCCACCGCGTCGGCGGCGACGATCAGAAACAGCCAGCCGCTTCCCTGAAGGGCGAACCGGGCCGTGAAGCCGAGCGGGTGGCGCGACCCATGCTCGTGCGGCGTGGTGTCGGCCGTGGCGGAAACGTCAGTCGTCACAGGACGGAACGGACTCTAGGCACTTCGCACCGCATCATGGCCCCCGGGACCCTGGAGTACCGCCGCTCGACCGGCGGCCCGCGGTGCCGGTGGGACGTCAGCCGGCGTCGCGCGGCGATCAGCACCACGCTCCTACCTTCCGGCGACCGTGCTCGCGGACCGCAGCGGCGATCCCGGCCCAGCCCGTACGTCGTCCGCCATCGGCCCCCGGGAGGGAGAACTTGAGCGCCCGGGCCACCACCGGCGCGCCGGCGGCCGCACCGATCATGTGCGGGTGGCGGACGACGTCGCGCGGGACGTGGCCGGCGGCCCTCGGGAGCCGGCAGGGCGGCGTGAGCACGCACGGCGCCGCGATGGCATCGTCGCCGCACTCGGACGCGCCCCGCGCCCCGACATGCACGCCGTCCCGGTGTTCGGTGCGGGCGGCGTTCCGGGCCGCCGCCGTCCCATGCCGCCCCAGCACGGGATCGGTGAACGCGCGTCGGGGGGCTCGCGACGTGGGAGAAGGGCTCGGCCAGCCGTCGGCGTCACGGCGATGCCGACACGCATCACCCCCCAACCCGGGCCCCGCGCCCCGCAGCCGGATGGCAGGCGGGGCCGTCGGCCGGCCTCCCGGCACCGCGCGCGTGCCGCTGAAGGACGCCCGCGCCGGCTAGGTGATGTGATTCAGCCAGATGGCGATCCCGGCGCACCCCGCGGCCCACAGCGTGGACGCGAACGTGCCGATGATGAAGCGCTCGGAGACGTCGCGATGCTGCCCCTTGAGCTCGGGGTAGCGCCCCAGGCCCTTGATGGCGGCGACCAGGGCGAGACCCTCGGGCCATCCGGCGACGATCGCGGCGAACACCGCGATCCGCTCGAGCACGCCGATCCACACGCCCCCGCGCAGGGCCCGCTCGGCGTCCGTCATGGGGTCGCCGGGGACGGTGGCGTCGATGCGGCGAAACAGGAACGTGACCAGAGGGCCGCCGAGGCCCACGGCGACCGCACCCGCGGCGGCCACGACGAGTACGTCCAGCAGGGTGGGGTTCATCGGTCGGCGTCCCCCAGCAGGTCGACGGCGAGCCATTGTGCGCGGGCGGCCTCGTCGGCCCCCGCCGCCCGCAGGCGCTGGCTGACCGCCGACGGTGAGATGCCGAGCGCGTCGGCGGCGGCGGCGCCGGTGAGCCCGGACGCCACGAGCTGCGTCGCCTCCCATCCGGCGGCGCTGCGGCGGCCGAGCACCGCGGCCAGGAGCACCACGGCGGCGTCGGCCCTGCGCGCGGCGCGGTCCTGGTCCGCGGCCCTCACCGCCACGGCCCCGGGGACGCCACGCGCGTCCTCCACGGCCCGGCGGGCGGCGACGAACGCCGGCCCCGACGCCGCCCGGGCGTGGGACGCCAGGGGACGGTCGACGGCGCCAACCCCGATCCCCACCCGCCAGCCGCCGAGGCGCGCTAGGCGGGTGACGGTCTCCACCACGCCGCCGGGTTCGGCCAGCACGCCCTGGATCTCGTCGCCGGCGGTGCGCTCGAACCCCAGCACGAGCCCCGGCAGGGGCGAGGACCCCAGCCCCGCCAGGGCGGCGGGGACCCCATCGCCGTGACGGCGGCTGGCGCGTTGATCGGCGGTCACCACGAACACGGGATAAGACTACAGGCTTCACCTGCGTTGATGAAGCCGAGGGGCTTCATCGGAGTCCCGGACTCACGTGGGCGGGAGCCACCCGTTCTCGTCCGCGATCCGGGCCGCCTCGGCACGGGTACGGCCGCCCGTCTTGCCCATGGCCGCCGACAGGTGGTTGCGCACCGTGCCCTCCGACAGGTGCAGGGAGCGGGCGAGCTCGGTCACGGTCGCCCCGGAGCGGGAGGCCCGCAGCACGTCGGTCTCGCGTTCCGTGAGGGGGCTCTCGCCCGTCGACAGGCTCTCGAGGGCCAGCGCGCCGTCGACGACCCGCAGGCCGGCGTGCACACGCCGCACGGCGTCCGAGAGCTGCCGGGCCGGGGTGTCCTTGACTACGAACCCCGATGCGCCGGCCGCCATCGCCTGCCGCACGAAGCCGGGGCGGCCGAACGTGGTGACGATGAGCACCCGCACCGTCGGCATGGCCGCTCGCAGCAGGCGGGTCGCGGCGATGCCGTCCACGCCCGGCATCTCCACGTCGATCACGGCCACGTCCGGCGTCGCGCGCCCGGCGGCCGGCACGACCTCGTCGCCGCGGCCGACCTCCGCCACCACCTCGATGTCGCGTTCGAGGTTCAGCAGCGCTGCCAGGGCGCCGCGCACCATGGCCTGGTCATCGGCCAGCAGGACGCGGATGACGTCGCCGCTCACGACGCCTCCGGCGGGCCGACCGCCAGCCGCAGGCCGCCCAGGTCCGACGAACGCGACACGGTCATGGCGGCGCCCGCCGCGCGCGCCCGGGCACGCAGCCCGCGCAGCCCCTGCCCCTCGGGCGGCGGCTCTGCCCCGGCGGCGCCGTCGTCCTCGACCGCGATGCCGTCGGGGCCCACCCGCACGCGACACCGGTGCGCGCCGCTGTGGCGCAGCACGTTCGTGACGCCCTCGCGGACGACCCACCCGTACAGCTCGCGCGCCTCCACCGGCACGTCGTCCACCGCGGTCGGCAGCTCGGCGTCGATGCCGCCCGCGTCGAGGGCCGATCCGGCGCTGACGAGCTCGCCGGCAAGCGTCACGGACGTCGAGCCCGCGATGGTGGCGCGGACGTCCGCCAGCGCGCCGCGCGCCAGGCGCTCGACGTCCGCGATCTCGGCCGCGCACCGCGCGGGGTCGGCCTCGACCAGGTGCCCCGCCAGCTCGGACTTCACGGCGATCACCGTCAGCGAATGCCCCAGGATGTCGTGCATGTCGCGGGTCATCCGGGCACGTTCGTCGTCCACCGCCCGCTCGGCCAGCGCGACGCGGGCGCGCATGAGGTCGGAGTTGCGGCGCGACGCGATGCGGATGCCGAACACGGCCGCCGCGGCCAGCAGCACGGGCAGCGACGCCCCCCTCCCCTCGCCCCATCCGGGCACCGTGAACGCCAACGCCTCCGCGGCCGCGGCGGCCGCCAGCGCCAGCGCCCACGCGACGTGCGCGTCGAACGTGAACATCGCCGCCACCGCGAGGTACGGCACCATGTCCAGCGCCCGCGCGCCCGCGGCGGGGGCGACCGCCGGGGTCAGGGCGAGCATTCCCGCCAGCAGGCCCACGGATCGTGGCGACAGCGAGCGCTCTTCCCCCACGAGCGGGCGCCGGCGGTTGGCGAACAGCGCCAGGTACAGCACGGCGAACAGCGCGATGGCGGCGACGGCCGCCGCCTTCACGCCCCGGGCGGCGTCCGACGTCAGCGCGGCGTGCAGCGGGTTCAGCAGGAACACCAACCACACGGCGATCCACACCTGGGCGAACGCCCGGCGCCCGATGACGTCCCGCGGCACGCGTGTGCTCCCGTCGGCCATTACCCGACGTTACCGCTACCGCCGCCCCTCCGAGCGCCGGTAGGCCCAGGCGGCGAGCACGGCGGCGCCCGCGGTCCAGGCGACGACCACGACCCACGCCGTCCCAGGCCAGGCGTGCCCCTGGATGGCCAGCGGGCCCGCGCGGGTGATCCAGTACGTGGGCAGCAGCTTGCCGACGCTCTCGAGCGTGCCGCTCAGGGGGAACCACGAGCCACCGAGCATGGACAGGAGCGCCGACAGGCCGCCCACGATGGGCCCCATCGACTCGGGCGTGCCCAGGTGCCCCAGCGTGATGCCGACGAGGCCCAGGGGAAGCAGCCCGACGACCACGAGCGCGACCGTCTCGAGCCACGGCCCCCACCCCATCCGCACGCCGGTCGCGAGGCCGGCCGCGGAGATCAGCACGACGCTGATGAGGGCAAGGAACAGGCCCGACGCCATCTTCGCGCGCAGGTACGCGCCGACGCTCAGGGGCGTCAGGCGCAGCGCGCGCATCCACCCGGCGGCCCGGTCTGTCGCGATGCGCGCACCGCCGGACAGCACGGCCATGGTGGCGCCGAACGCGATCATGGCGACCATGTAGTACTCCTTGTACGGCACGCCGTACGCGTCGCCCTTCGCGCTGGTCCCGATCACCAGGAACAGGATCAGCGGGAAGATCAGCGAGAAGATGAACGCGCGGCGGTTGCGCACCAGGCGAAGCAGCTCGTAGCGCGTGAACGCGACGGAGTTCATGCCGGGACCTCCTCGTTCGTGGTGAGCTCGATGAATGCGTCCTCCAGACGGGCGCCGCTGATCTCGATGTCGCGGGCCTCGGGGACGCGCGCGACCAGCGCGCGGACGGCGGCGTCGGAGTCGGCGCAGGTGGCCGTCAAGGCGTCGCCGTGGCGGGTCACCGCCGTGACGCCCGGCAGGGACGCCACGTCGGCGTCGCGCCCGGGGGGCAGCGTGAACCTCAGGGTGCGGCCGCCGACGCGAGCCTTGATCTGGGTGGCCGGGCCGTCGGCGACCACGCGCCCGCGGGCCATCAGCACGACCCGGTCGGCGAACGCGTCGGCCTCCTCCAGGTAGTGCGTCGCGAACAGAACGGTACGTCCTTGCGCGGCGAACGCGCGCATCGCGTCCCAGAACGCCCGTCGGCTCTCGACGTCCATGGCCACGGTCGGTTCGTCGAGCACCAGCAGCCGAGGGTCGCAGATGACGGCGGCCGCGCAGCGCACCCGCTGGGACTCCCCTCCGGACAGGCGTTGGGTGCGCCGGTCCGCCAGCGCGGCGACGCCGGCGATGTCCATGGCCCGCTCCACCGACAACGGGTGCGGGTAGAGCCCCGCGAGCATGGTGAGGTACTCACGCACGCTCAGGTCGTGCAGCGGCGTGCCGCTCTGGAGCATCGCCCCGACCCAGCCGCGGCGGATCGCCTCGGAGGGCACGTGCCCGAAGACGCGGACCGTGCCGGCGTCGGGTCGCGTGAGGCCCAGCAGGATGTCGATCATGGTGGACTTCCCCGCGCCGTTGGGACCGAGCAGCGCCACGGTCTGCCCGGCGGGGATCGTGAGGTCGGTGCCGCGCACGGCCGGGATGTCGCCGAAGCGGCGGGAGACGCCCCGCATCTCGACGGTGTCCGGGTTGGCGACGTGTGTGGGGGTGGTCATGCGCCGATCATGCGACGGGCCCGGGCGCGGCGGATCCCTCGTCCGTCACGACCCACCCATGACATTTCGCCTACCCGCCCTCCGCCGGGCGCGTCCCGCGGGCCGGCTACGTCTGCGAGGCGGTGAGGAACTGCCCCGTGGACGGGCCCTCGCGCTCCCGGTCGCCCTCGTACGCCGCGATGGCGTCCTCGTGGGCGAGTGTCAGCGAGATGTCGTCCCAGCCGTTCAGGAGGCGCTCGCGGACGTCCGGCGCGATCTCGAACGAGAACCGCTCGCCCGTGGGCGTCGTGACGATGCGGTCCTCCAGGCTCACCGTCACGGGCGCGCCGGGGATGGCCTTGAGCTGGGCCATGAGCTTGTTGACCTCGTCCTCGGTGAGTTGCACCGGCAGGAGGCCGATCTTCGTGCAGTTGGTGCGGAAGATGTCGGCGAAGCTGGGGGCGATGACGGCTCGGAAGCCGTAGTCCTCCAGGGCCCACGGCGCGTGCTCGCGCGACGAGCCGCAACCGAAGTTGCGTTGCGCCACCAGGATGCTGGCGCCCCGGTAGAACGGCTGCTCCAGGATGAAGTCGGGTTCCTTGCGCCAGTCGAAGAACAGGAATTCCCCGAACCCGGTGCGCTCGATGCGCTTGAGGAACTGCTTCGGGATGATCTGGTCGGTGTCGACGTCGGCGCGGTCCAGCGGGACGGCGATGCCGGTGACGGTCGTGAACTTCTCCATGGGACTCAGGCCTCCACCAGGTCGACGTCGAGGGAGCGGACGTCCACGAGGTGCCCCGTGATCGCCGCCGCGGCCGCCATCTCGGGCGACACCAGGTGGGTGCGTCCGCCGGCGCCCTGGCGGCCCTCGAAGTTGCGGTTGCTGGTGCTGGCGCAGCGCTCGCCGGGCTCGAGGATGTCCGGGTTCATGCCCAGGCACATCGAGCAGCCCGCGTCGCGCCACTCGAACCCGGCCGAGCGGAACACGTCATCGAGGCCCTCGCGCTCGGCGGCCTCCTTCACCTGCATCGAGCCGGGGACGACCATCGCGCGCATGCCATCGGCGACCTTCCGCCCCTTCACCACGGCGGCGGCGGCGCGCAGGTCGGCCAGGCGGCCGTTCGTGCACGAGCCCAGGAACACGGTGTCGATGGCGATGTCCTCCAGCGCCTCGCCACCCTTGAGGCCCATGTAGGCCAGGGCCCGGCGGGCGCCCTCGGCATCGACGGGGTCCGCGAAGTCGGCGGGCGTCGGCACGCGTCCCGTGATGGGCGCCACCTGACCGGGGTGCGTACCCCACGTGACCTGCGGCACCAGGGCCGACGCGTCGACGGTCTCCTCGCGGTCGAACGCGGCGTCCGCATCGGTGGGAAGCGCGCGCCAGCTCTCGACGGCCGCCGCGAAGTCGGCGGGTGCGGCGGGGCGGCCCTCGACGAACGCGAACGTGGTGTCGTCGGGCGCGATCATGCCCGCGCGGGCGCCCCACTCGATGGACATGTTGCACACCGTCATGCGCCCTTCCATCGCAAGGTCGCGGATGGCGGAGCCGGCGTACTCGACCACGTAGCCTGTGGCGCCCGACACGCCCAGCTGGCCGATGGTGCCGAGGATGAGGTCCTTGGCGGTGACCCCGCGGCCGGGCGTGCCCTCGATGTTCACGCGCATGGTCCTGGGGGCGCCCTGCGGCAGGGTCTGCGTGGCGAGCACGTGCTCGACCTCGCTGGTGCCGATGCCGAACGCCAGCGCCCCGAACGCGCCGTGCGTGGACGTGTGCGAGTCACCGCAGACCACCGTCATACCCGGCTGCGTGAGGCCCAGCTCCGGTCCGATGACGTGCACGATGCCCTGCCGGTTGGAACGGATGGAGAACAGTGGCACGCCGAACTCGGCGCAGTTGGACTCGAGCGTCTCGATCTGCTGCTTGCTGAGCGGGTCCTCGATGCTCTCGCGTCCCAGGGTGGGCACGTTGTGGTCGACCGTCGCCATGGTGCGGTCGGGGCGGCGCACGCGGCGTCCCGCCAGGCGCAGGCCCTCGAACGCCTGCGGCGACGTGACCTCGTGCACCAGGTGCAGGTCGATGAACAGCAGCGCCGGTCCCGAGGCGTCAGCGGCCCGCACCTCGTGGGCGTCCCAGATCTTCTGAAAGAGCGTCTTTCCCACCATTCACTCCGTTCGCCGTGCTGTCGTGTGCCGGTACCGGCGCGCCGCGAGACGCGCCGATGACCGTCCCCCATCCCTTCTCAGACGCCCTGGTCGGTGACGTCGGCCTCCTCCGCCCGCCGGCTGGCGTTGACGGCCCGCAGGTACGCGATGGCGCTGGCCTCCAGCACGTCGGGCGACACCCCCTGCCCCGAGAACGTCCGACCGTCGATGTCACACACGACCCGCGCCTCGCCGAGGGCGTCGTGCCCCCCGGTGACGGCGGACACGTGGTACTCCAGCAGCGTGCCGTGCGTGCCGATGGCCTCGTCGATGGCCTGCATCAGCGCGTTGACGGGACCGTCGCCGTCGCCCTCGCCGCGGTGCTTCTCGCCGTCGGGGTCGACGACGGTGACAGTGGCGTGGGGGGCCGCGCCGCCGCCGGTGGAGACCGCGGTCTCCTCCAGCACGTAGCCGTCGACACCCTCGGTGCGCATCTCGTCGCTGACCAGTGCCTCGATGTCGGCGGCCGAGATCGCACCCTTGCGGTCGGCCACGTCCTTGAAGCGCGCGAACGCGGCGTTCAGCTCGTCCTTGCCGAGCTCGTAGCCCAGGTCGGTCAGCGCGTGCGCCAGCGCGTGGCGGCCCGAGTGCTTGCCCAGCACGATGCTGTTCTGGGCCAGGCCGACGCTGGTGGCGTCCATGATCTCGTACGTCAACGGGTTGGCCAGCACGCCGTGCTGGTGGATGCCCGCCTCATGCGCGAACGCGTTGCGGCCCACGATGGCCTTGTTGGGCTGCACCACATAGCCGGTCAGGCGGCTCACGAGGCGGCTGGCGCGGGTGATCTCGGTGGTGTCGAGGTTGCACCACAGGCCGCCCAGGTCCTCGGCGCGGGTGCGCAGGATCATGGCGACCTCCTCGATGCTGGCGTTGCCCGCCCGCTCGCCGATGCCGTTGACGCAGCCCTCCACCTGGCGGGCGCCGGCCAGCACGCCCGCGAGGGAGTTGGCCACGGCGAGGCCCAGGTCGTTGTGGCAGTGCACCGACAGCGTGACGTCGTCGAGGCTGGGGCACAGGCGCCGCAGTTCGGTGAGGAACGCGTGGAACTCCACCGGCATGGTGTAGCCAACGGTGTCGGGGATGTTGATGGTGGTGGCGCCGTTCTCGATGGCCCCTGCCACGACCTCGGCCACGAACGTCACGTCCGAGCGGGTGGCGTCCTCACAGCTGAACTCCACGTCGTCGACGATGCTGCGAGCCAGTCGCACCGCGTCGACTGCCGCGGCCAGCACCTTGGCGCGGTCCATGCGCAGCTTGTGGGTCATGTGGATGTCGCTGGTGGCGATGAACGTGTGGATGCGCCCCAGCGGCGATTCCCTCACCGCCTCCCCGGCACGCGTGACGTCCTTCTCGTTCGCCCGGGCGAGTCCGGCGATGGTGACGCCCTCGACCTCGCGGGCGATCTCGCGCACGGCCTCGAAGTCGCCCGGCGACGTGATGGGAAAGCCGGCCTCCATCACGTCCACGCCGAGGCGGCGCAGCTGATGGGCGATCTCGAGCTTCTCGCGCGTGTTGAGCGTGATGCCGGGGGCCTGCTCCCCGTCGCGCAGCGTGGTGTCGAAGATCTTCACTCGCGCGGACTCGTCGCGCACCTGCTCGTCGTGTGACGTCGTCACGTCAGTCTCCCTCTCACGAAACAGCGTTCGATGGACCGGTGGATGCCCATGCGGGCGCGGATGTCAGCGACTCCCCCTACCGGGGGAGGAGGCCACGCAGGCGCGGGGAGATCGCGGGGGCCGTCAGCATTGGGCGCCACGATATCACGCGTCGTCGGCCGGACGGCCCGCGTGGCGGGCTCGGCCGGCCGAGCGATGCCGGCGCGCCCGCGCAGACCCGCCACGGACGGGGGTGCCCCCACCACGCGCCGAGGCACGGGAGGCACCGCGCCGCGCGCCGCTGGCACACCCGCCCGCCGGATGGTCTACTTGCGCAATGAGCCTCACATCACGCGCGTACGCGCTGCGCTACGCGCCCGCGAAGGCGCGCCTTCTCGTCCGGGCGGCCGGCGACACGCGCCGCGCCGCGGGCCACTACGGCGTGTCCCACGCGGCGACGTTCGCGCGGGCGTTCGACCTGTACCGGCGGCACGGCTTCGGCCTGCACGAGTCCGTGGACTACGGGCTCCTGGACCCCGCCGCGCCGCGCACGCCTCCCACGCTGTCCAAGCGCCGGATGCTGGCGTTGCAGGCCACCCACAACCCGGCGGCGATGGAGATCGTCACCGAGGACAAGATCGTGTTCGACGCGTACTGCCGCGCCGCGGGCCTGCCGGTGGCCCCCACGGTGGGCGTGCTGGCGCACGACGGGCCCGGATGGATGGACGGCGTGCCGGGGCCCGTGACCGCCGACGGCTGGGCGGCGGCCCTGGACGCCGCCCCCGCGCCGTTCGTGGTGAAGCCCGCGCACGGCGCCCTGGGGCGTGACGTGCGGGTGGTCGTGCGCGACGAGCGGGGGCTGCGCGACCTGACGGACGGGCCCGTGAGCCCGGGCGAGCTGGCGGGGCGGCTGGCCGCGCGCCCGGTCCACGCGTGGGTTGTGCAGCGGCGGCTGCACAACCACCCCGCCATGCAGGGGCTGGGCGCCCCCGAGGCCCTCATCACGTCGCGCATCGTGACGGTGCGCGACGGCGACCACGCGTCGGTGTGGTTCGCGGTGGTGCGCGTCCCGCGCGGTGGAGTGGTCGACAACATCAGCGCCGGGGGCGTGGAGGTGCACGTCGACCTCGTGACCGGCACCCTGACGCACGGAGTCGCCAAGGCGGAGGACGCCGTGGGCGTGGTGCGCCTGGACCGGCACCCGGCGGGCGGCCCGTGGGACCGCTGGGCCGTCCCGGATTGGGACGACGCGGTGGGCCTGGCGTTGCGCGCCGCGCGGGCCTTCGCGCCGATGGTGGTGGTGGGATGGGACGTGGCCTCCACGCCCGACGGGCCCGTGCTGATCGAGGGCAACGCCTGGGCCGACCCCCCGTACGCGCTGCCCCCGGGGCCGTTCCCGGCACCGCTCAGCCGATGAGCGCGCGCATCAAGCGTGGCCACGCGCCGGCCGACCCCGGCGACGGCGTCCGCGTACCGGTCGGCCGCCCGTGGCTCCGCGGGGCGGCGCACCGGCTGGCCCGCGCACGGGCGCGTCACTGAAGGAGGCGGCCCCGAGCCACCGCCCTGCGCAGGTGGTTCGGCCAGGACGCGGCCCGGTTCGGCGAGTTCGCCGGCCGCTACCGCGGGGGGCTCGAGGGCAACGACGCGCTGGACGGCCCCGCGGGCCGTCGCCTCCTCCTCCCCGGGGGGCCGACGCTGCTGCGCGCCGCCCGCGACGTGCGGCACAGCCAGGCCGTGGTACCGCGCGACCCGGTGTCCGCCGAGCAGTCCTCGCCGCGCCCGCGTGTCGCGGTCGCCCGCGTGTCGAGGATCCGCGCCCGGCGGGAAGGGGCTCCGCCACGCGGTATCCCCGCCCCCCGGCGCGGCGCGTCGCCCCGCGACCGGCGCCGCCCGGTGGACGCCGTGTCCCCGCCGGCCGGCACGCTCCGGCGCGCCGGGGCGTCACCGTCGCCCGGGTTCGCGGCACCGACGGGCTCCCGCACGCGCCCGGAGATCCGCCGCACCGCGGTGACGCTGCCCGGGGCGCATCACCGGACGATGGTCGCGTCAGGCGGTCATCGTCCGGTCGGCGCTCAGCCCCGAAGCTTCTCCACCACGAGGTCGACGCACGCCGTCAGCGCCTGCACGTCGGACGGCTCGACCGCCGGGAACATGGCAATGCGCAGCTGGTTGCGCCCCAGCTTGCGGTACGCCTCGGTGTCGACGATGCCGTTGGCCCGCAGCACCGCTGAGACCTGCGCGGCGTCGACGGCCCCGTCCAGGTCGATCGTGCCCACGACGCTCGAGCGCTTGGCGGGGTCCGCGACGTACGGGGCGGCGTAGTCGCGGGTCTCGGCCCAGCCGTACAGGATGGCGGCCGACGCGTCGCTGCGGCCCGCGGCGAACTCCAGGCCGCCGCCCTCGTTCATCCAGCGGATCTGCCGCTCCATCAGGAACAGCGTGGCCAGCGCCGGCGTGTTGTACGTCTGGTTCTTGGAGCTGTTGTCGCGGGCGATCGTGAGGTCCATCGACGCCGGAACCCAGCGGCCCGACGCGGCGATGCGGTCGATGCGCTCCAGCGCCGCCGGCGAGCACGCCGCCAGCCACAACCCGCCGTCCGACGCGAAGCACTTCTGCGGCGAGAAGTAGTAGACGTCCACCTGGGCCGGGTCCCAGCGCAGGCCGCCCGCGCCCGAGGTGGCGTCCACCAGCACCAGGCCGTCCGCGCCGTCGGGGCGGGTCAGCGTCATCGCGACACCCGTGGACGTCTCGTTGTGCGTCAGGCAGTACGCGTCCACGGACGGGTCCGCGGCCAGCTCGGGGTGGTCGCCCGGGTCGGCCTTCACCACAACGGGGTCGCCCAGGTGAGGGGCCGCGGCCGACGCCGACGCGAACTTCGACGAGAACTCGCCGAACGACGCGTGCATGCTGCGGTCCTCGATCAGCCCGAACGTCGCGATGTCCCAGAACGCCGTGGCGCCGCCGTTGCCGAGAAGAACCTCCCACCCCTCGGGCAGGTTGAACAGGTCCGTGAGCCCGTCGCGGACGCTGCCGACCAGCTTCTTCACGGGCGCCTGACGGTGCGATGTGCCCATCAGCGTCGTCTCCGTGGACGCGAGGGCCACGAGCGCGTCGACGCCGACCTTCGACGGGCCGCAGCCGAACCGGCCGTCCGAGGGCTTCAGGTCGTCCGGGATGACGATGCCGCTCACGCCGCGCCCCCGTTCCCGTTGGCCATCGGCAGGTTGACGAACCAGGCCTGCTGAAAGCCCTCGATGGCACGGATGCGCTGCTGGGCGTCGTCCGGCACCTCGTCGCTGACCGTGATGGCGATCACGGCCAGGTCACCGTCGCCCGGCGACACGGCCATGGAGGCGACGTTCACGCCCTCGTCGCCCAGCACGGTGCCGACCTTGCCGATCATGCCCGGCACGTCCTTGTTGCGGAAGAACGCCATGTGCGGCGCCATCTCGATCTCCAGCGGGTGCCCGAACGCCGACACCAGGCGCGGCCGCGCCGTGACGCCGACGGTGGAGCCGCCCACGCTGACGTCGCCCGTGGACAGCGTGATGACGCTGCGATAGGCGGGCGACTCGGCCGACGTGCGCACGTCGAAGCGTATGCCCCGCTCCTCGGCGAGGCTCATGGCGTTGACGACGTTGACCGGCTGGTCGACGTGGCCCGCCAGGGCGCCCACCGCCACTGTGGCAGTCAGCAGCCGGGTGTCCTGCTCGACGATCTCGCCCGCGTACTCCACGCTGATGGTGTCGTCGACGCCGCCCGCGAGCGCGGTCAGCAGCGCGCCCAGGTGCTGGGCGGCGGGCAGGAAGGGGCCCAGCGTCGCGAGGGCCTCGGGGCCCACGGCGGGGATGTTCACCGCCGACGTGACCACGCCGCCGGTCAGCGCGGCCGCCACCTGCTCGGCCACCACCACCCCGGCGCGGTCCTGGGCCTCGGCCGTGGACGCCCCCAGGTGGGGCGTCACGACCACGTTCGCCAGGCCGAACAGCGGCGAGTCGGTGCAGGGCTCCTCGGGGAACACGTCCACCCCGGCGCCGCCCAGGGTCCCGTTGGTGAGCGCGTCAACCAGCGCGGCGGTGTCGACGAGATCGCCGCGGCCCACGTTGATGAGGCGGGCGCCGGGCTTCATCTTCGCGAACGCGTCGGTGTTCACGAAGCCCTTGGTCTCGGGCGTGGATGCCAGATGCAGCGTGATGAAGTCGGCGGCGGCATACACGTCGTCGGGCGTCTCGGCCTTGTCCACGCCCATCTCGCGGTAGCGGGCATCGGCGACGAACGGGTCGTACGCGACCACGTGCATGCCGAGTCCCCGGGCGCGCTCGGCCACCAGCTGGCCGATGCGGCCGAAGCCGAGGATGCCGAGGGTCTTGCCGTCCACCTCGATGCCGCCGTACTTGCTGCGCTCCCAACGGCCGTCCACGAGCGCGGCGTGCGCGGGGGCCACGTTGCGGGCCTGGGCCATGATGAGCGCGATGGTGTGCTCGGCGGCCGACAGGCTGTTGGAGCCGGCGGCGTTGCACACGATGATGCCGCGGCGCGTGGCGGCCGGCACGTCGACGTTGTCGACGCCCGTGCCCGCGCGGCCCACCACCTTCAGGTTCACGGCCTTGTCGATGAACTCGGCCGTCACCTTCGTGGCGCTGCGCACCACCACGGCGTCGTACGGCGCGACGCGCTCGAGCAGTTCCGCCTTGCTCCAGCCCACGCCGTCGTCCACCTGGAAGCGCTCTTTGAGGTAGGCGACCCCGGCGTCGGCCAGGGGCTCGCAGATCAGGACCCTGAGGTCCGACTGGTCAGCCATGCGTGGTGGGCTCCCGATTCGGGGTTTACTTGCTCTCGTCGAACTCGGTGTCGATCCACGTCATCATGCCGCGCAGCTTCTTGCCCACCTGCTCGATGGGGTGCTCGGCCTGGCGGCGCGCGATGGCGTTGAACGACGGGCGGCCCACGGCATTCTCGGTGAGCCACTCCTTCGCGAACTGGCCGTTCTGGATCTCGGCGAGGATCGCGCGCATCTCCGCGCGGGTCTCCTCGGTGATGATGCGCGGGCCGCGCGACAGGTCGCCGTACTCGGCCGTGTTGCTGATGGAATAGCGCATGCCGGCGATGCCCTTCTCGTAGATGAGATCCACGATCAGCTTCACCTCGTGCAGGCATTCGAAGTACGCCAGCTCGGGCTGGTAACCGGCGTCCACCAGCGTGTCGAACCCGGCGCGGATCAGCTCGGACAGGCCACCGCACAGCACCACCTGCTCGCCGAACAGGTCCGTCTCGGTCTCCTCCGCGAACGTCGTCTGGATGACGCCCGCGCGGGTGCAGCCGATGCCCTTGGCGTATGCCAGCGCGGTCTGCATGGCGCGGCCGCTCGCGTCCTGCGCCACGGCCACGAGGCCGGGCGTGCCGTTGCCCTCGGTGTACGTGCGGCGCACCAGGTGGCCGGGACCCTTGGGGGCGGCCATCACGACGTCCACGTCCTTGGGCGGCACGATCTGACCGAAGTGGATGGCGAAGCCATGGGCGAACAGCAGCGTGTTGCCGGGCACCAGGCCGTCCCTGACGGACTCGTTGTAGATCTGGCCCATCAGTTCGTCGGGCACGAGCATCATCACGAGGTCGGCGCGCTTCGCGGCCTCGGCGGGCTCCAGCACCGTGAGGCCCGCATCCTTCGCGGCGCCCGCCGACCCGCTGCCCTGGCGCAGGCCCACGACGACGTCGACGCCCGAGTCGCGCAGGTTCAGCGCGTGCGCGTGGCCCTGGCTGCCGAACCCGATGATGGCCACGGTCTTGCCGTTGAGAAGGCCCAGGTCGGCGTCGTCGTCGTAGAACATGCGGTCTCCCGGTGGATGGTGATTCGTGGAACGTGCGACGCCCTGCCACTCGGCGGGGCCGCCGCGGTGTCAGGTGGTGCGCGCCCCGCGGGCCAGGGCCACCACGCCCGTCTTCACGAGCTCGATGATGCCGTACGGGCGCATCAGCTCCTCGAACCGCACCAGGTCGTCGCTGGTGCCGGTGACGAGCACGGTGACGTGCGCGGCCGAGACGTCCACGATGCTGCCGGCGAAGATCTCGACCAGGTCGATGATCTCCCGCCGGTGCCCGGTGTCGACGGACACCTTGAACAGCGCCAGCTCGCGCTCCACGGCGTTCTCGGGCGCGATGTTGCGGATGGCGATCACGTTCACGAGCTTGTCGAGCTGCTTCGTGATCTGCTCCACGGGAAAGCGCGTGGAGTTGATCGTGATCGTCATGCGCGAAACGGCCGGGTCGGCCGTGGGACTCACGGTGAGCGAGTCGATGTTGAAGCCGCGCCGGGTGAACAGGCCCGCGGTGCGCGACAGCACGCCGGGGCGGTTCTCGACGAGGACGGAGAGGGTGTGCTTCACGGGCGGGGAGTGTATCGGCCCGCGCGTGGCCCGCGCCGGGCGTTTCGCCCTCGAGGTGCCGCCCGGCATACTGGCGCGGTGAGCGACGACGCCCCGCCCACGGCGACGAACGGCGGGCCGGACGGGTTCGCGGCCGCCCGGTGGCTGCGGGCCCGGGGGCTGGGCGCGCTCTTGGAGGGTACGTCCCTGGACGATCCGGGCCGCGGCCGCCTGCGGCTTCCGCTCGCCGTGATCCTGGCGTTCGTGGTGCTGGCCGAGATGCCCGCGACGGGACTGCCGGTGCTCCCGCTGACGCTGGCCGCGCTCACGGCCGTCGCGGTGGCGGCCGTCGCCGCCGCCCTGGCGCGCCGGACGGGGCGCGAGCGGCTGGTGGAGGGCGCCGCGTTCGTGGTCGTCCCCCCCACGCTGGCGTTGCTCGTCGGGCCGATGGATGCCGCCCAGGCCGACGCCCTGGACATCAGCACGATGCGCCTGCGCGTGTACGTCGCCGTGGCGCTACTGGCTCAGCAACTGCTGCTGCTGGCCGTCGTGGTGGCCGTCAAGCGCTTCGACATGATGGCGTTCACTCGCTGGCTCGTGCGCGAACTGACCCAGTCGGTGTCGACCGCGGGGACGGCGCTTGCTCGCGTGGTGCCGCTGCTCATGATCGCCCTGCTGCTCTCGTACTACACGGGGGAGCTGTGGCAGTCGGTCGGCAAGATGGGGGCGTTGCCGTTCTTCAGCGTGATCCTGCTGATGACGGCGCTCAGCGGCCTGTTCCTCGCCCGGCGCGAGCACTTCGACGTGGACGCCGCCGCCCGGTTCGAGACGCACGAGGAACTGGCGGATGCCCTGCGCGAGACGCCCGCGGCGGGCCACGCCGGCCGCCTGAACATGCCCGCTGCGTGCCCGCTGACCCCCCGCCAGGAGCGCAGCCTCCTGATCGCCGCGTCGGCGTCGCGGATGGTGCTGGCAACCCTCATCGGCCTGGTGGTGCTGGCGTTCTTCCTGGTCGTCGGGTGGCTCACCGTCGACGCCACGAGTGTCAGGGCCTGGTCGGCGGGCAGCCCGCGACCCATCTTCTCGTTCCACGGGGCCGGTCACGTCTACCTCCTGAGTTGGCAGCACGTGCGCGTCGCGGGATTCCTGTCGGCGTTCTCGGCCTTCTACTACGCCGTCGCGTCGGCCACCGACGCCACCATGCGCCAGGGCCTGCGCGACACGGCGGCCGAGAGCATCCGCGCCGGCTGCGCCCTGCGACTGGCCCTCCTGAACCCGCCGGCCGACGCGAGTGACGAGCCGCCCTTCTGACCGGCCGCGGTGCCCGGTGCGGCCACGCCGGCCGGGGCAGGATGGCGGACCCGGGCGTCGAACATGCGCAGGTACCGCACCCGACGCACGAGGTGGAGACTCACGTGACGCCCACGACCGTCGAGCAGAACGCCGCCCCGGCCATCAACGGCCACGCGGCCCCGCAGGCCGAGGTCCCCGCGCCGCCCCCTCCCCCCGCCGCCGAGTCGCCGGCGGGCCCGTCGCTGACCGCCCAGGCCCTCCAGCACGCCCGGACCCTCGCGACCCGGGCGCCGTCCATCGCGGACGACGTCGTCGGGCACCGCCGCCTGTCGACCCGCGAGTGGCTGGTGCGGGCGTCGTTCGCCCTGTTCGCGCTCGTCGTGCTGGGCGTCGTCGTGTTCAGCGCCCTGGGCCTCATGGCGCCCGTGGAGGCCCTCGTGGTGCTGTCCCCCGTCACCGCCATGGTCGGGATGATCGTCGGCGTCTTCCTGGGGGCCGACGACCGCTGACCCCGGGGCGTCACGCCCCGCCGAGGACCGCGGGCGTCCCGTCCCCCCAACCCGCACGCTCGGCCGCGATGCGGACCTCCGCCGCGGCCCGCGCGCCCGTGTCCGACGCGCCCCGCTCAGGGGTGACCAGGCACAGCGTGATGTGCGCGTCCGGGCCCTCCACGGGGACGGCCACGACGCCCTCCCACGCCAGCGACCCGCTGGATGCCGGACCGAGAAACAGGTGCTCGGGGTGCCGCCTCAGGTGCGCCAGCAGCGGCTCGCGGCTCTCCTGCGCGGTCAGCACGTCCACCTGCGCGGCAAACCCCCGACGGGCGCAGAGGCGCCCCGGCAGCGCGTGAAACCCGGGGGCGAGTTCCTCGGACACCACGAGGATGGTGTGGCCCCGCAGGTCGTCGATGGCGACGGCCGGCCGGCCGGCCAGTGCGTGTCCGACGGCCGCGAACGCGGCCAGCGGCTCCCGGCGGATCACCTCCGACCGCAGCCCGGGTGCCCCGTCGAACTCCCTCACCAGCGCGAGGTCCGCCGCGCCGGTCCGCACGTCGTCCGCGGCCTGCGCGCACCAGCGCATCCGGGCGTCGACATCCGCAAGCCCCGCACCCTCCAGGTGGTCGAGGATGACCGGCAGTGCCTCGTACGCGACGCTGGCGGTGTAGGCCACGCGCGGCCGTGACCCGGCGCGCGCCGCGCGGGCGCGCCCCAGAGCGCGCTCCAGGTCGGCGAACACCGCCGCCAGGTCCTCGTGCAGGGCGCGGCCGGCGGCCGTCAGCTCCACCGAGCGGCTGGTGCGTCGCACCAGCGGAACCCCGAGCGATTGCTCGAGCTGCCGGATCTGGACGCTCAGCGCGGGCTGCGAGACGTGCAGCCCCTCCGCGGCCCTCGTGAAGCTGAGGCGTTCGGCGACGGCCGCGAAGTAGCGCAGCTGCCTGAGCGTCACGTCCATAAGGCAAGGCTATCGATCGATGGCGCATCCGTCTTGGACGTCCGCGTCCGCCGCACGTAGCGTCGGGCCACGACCGCGACGACGAGGTGACACACCATGGGTTCCCGCCCCACCGGCATCGACTACTCGGACATCCACCGCATCGACAGCCCCGCCAACCGGGCGCTGCGCGCGACCATCTGGGCCAAGGGGGACGACCTCGGCCAGCAGTCCTTCGCCACGCCGCGCTACTTCGACTTCATCGCCGCGCGGCTGGGCATGGGGCCCGGCATGCGCGTGCTCGACCTCGGCAGCGGCTCCGGCGGCCCGGCCGTGTACATCGCCGACCGCACGGGGTGCCGCCTGACGGGTCTGGAGGTGAACGAGGTCGGCGTGGAGGTGTCACGGTCGGTGGCGCAGAAGGCGGGCCTGGAAGATCGGGTCGACTTCGTGCTGGCCGACGGCATGGACATGCCGTTCGACGACGCGACGTTCGACGCCGTCTACAGCATGAACGTGATGAACGTCTTCCCGGACAAGGTCGCCCTGTTTCGCGAGGTGCGGCGCGTGCTGCGCCCCGGCGGCGTCTGGGCGTTCCTGTCGGGGACGTTCGAGTTCGGCCCCGGCGACGAGGAGGCCCGGCGGCTGTATGAGGCCGGCTACGCGATCCCCCAGTACACCGACGACCTCGCCGGCTACAAGCGCAAGCTGGCCGAGGCGGGGTTCGTGGTGGACGAGGTGACCGAGTACATCAGCGACTACCGGGCCACGATCGCGCGCTGGTTGGACGGCTGGCGCGCCCACCGCGACGCCATCGCCGCCGAGCAGGGCGCCGACCAGACCGACCACCACATCGCGTACTTCGTGGCGTACCTGCGGATGATCGACGAGGGGAAGGCGTCGAACCACCTCGTGATCTCGCACCGCCCCGAGAACTGAACGCGGCGCCCGAAGCCGGTACTCTCGCCCCCGTGGACGTTGTCGTGGTCGGCGGGGGCATGGCGGGGCTCGTGCTGGCGCGCGGGCTGATGCTGCGCGGCCTGCGCCCCGTGGTGCTGGAGCGGGCCCCGGCCGACGCCACCATCCCGGGCCCGATCATGCTGCCGTTCCAGGCCTACGACCCCCTGGCCGAGATCGGCCTGCTCGACGCGATCCGCGCCCGGGGCCTCGACATCCCCCCGTTCCAGCGCGGCACGCCCGTCGCCGTCGGCGTGGGCCGCCAGATCGTCCTCGACGCCCTCCGCGAGGGGGTCGACGTACGCCACGGCGCCGAGGTGGTCGACCTGGCCCGCGACGGCGACCGGGTGGTCGGCTGCGTCATCCGCACCGCCGGCGGGGACGCCCAGACGCTACCCAGTGACCTGATGGTGGGCGCCGACGGGGCGCGCTCCACCGTCCGCGGGCTGGCGGGCTTCGACGCCGACGTGTTCGCGTTCGACACGGCCCAGCTGTCGTGGCGCAGCCCCGTGGTGCCCCGCGAGCCGTTCGGCATCCACTTCCTGCCCGACGGCCGTCAGGTGACCGTCGTGGGCTGGCCCGGCGGCGCGGCGGGCGGCTGGCAGATACCCCGCCTCGAGGGCGGCGCGCACGAGGCGACGGCCGCCGGATTCGACGAGTTCCGGCGCCGGTTCGCCTCGCTCGTGCCCATCGCCGCCGAACCGCTCGCCGCGATCGGTCCGGCCGACTGGTTCTACCGCGAGGCGCTGGGGGTGCGCTGCGACCGGTGGTGGCGTCCCGGCGTGGCGCTGATCGGCGAGGCGCTGCACGCCATGAACCCCGAGGCGGGCATCGGTTCCGGCCTGGGGATGGGTGACGCGCAGGCCCTCGCCGTGGCCGTGGCGCGGAACCCGGGGGACGCCGACGCCGCGTGCCGCGACTGGGAGCACTGGCGGCGCCCCGCCCTCGCGCCGTACCTGGCCATCGGCAGCGAGGGCGTGCGGGTGGTGCGCGGCGGCGAGCCGCGCCCCGAGGAGATCTGGCCGCCGGCCCCCTAGGCGGCCCGCTGCGTCGGTGGCGTGGCCGGCAGCTGCGGGAATTCCTTGCGCGCCTGGTCGGCGATCTTCTTCATCAGGTACGCGTCGAGGCCCGCGCCCACGAGGCCTCCGACGATCGGGATGCCCTTACCCAGGCGGGTGAGGAACCGCTGCCCCACGCCCTTCAGCAGCCGGAAGGCGATGGCCTTGTTGACCATCATGAGCGCCCCGGGGGGGAGCTTGCGCAGCGCGAACGTCGTGATGCGGCCCATGCCCGTCGTGATGCCCGCCTTGCCCAGCACCTCGTCGGCACGCTGGCCCGCCAGGGTCAGCAGCACCGCCGTGCGCACCTGCGGCTCGTTGACGTCGTAGCCGCGCAGGGAGGCGATGGCGCCCACCATGCGCGTGGCCTGGGCGTAGAACTCCACGACGTTCACGGGAACCGCGACGGGCATCGTCACGAACCCGCCGATGCTGGTCGCGAACCCGCCGACACCACCGCCCCGCACGCCCCTCGCGACGACCTTGTCGACCGCTTTCTCGACGTCCCCGGCCTCCCTCAACGCCCGGGCCGCGGTCTCGGCGGCCGAGTCGATGGGCCCGGCTCCGTCGATGCCCGTCCCCAGAAGCATCTGGACGAGCTTGTTGATGGCGCCGTCGTCGAGCGTCCCGTCCTTCGCGGCCTCCAGGGCGGACTTCGTGTTCTTGGCGGCCTTGCCGCCCGGTCTCAGCAGGTCGAGGAGCCCCATGGCGTCGTTCCCGTCCTCCATCTCGTGGTCACGTCCTGGAACATGTACCCGTTGCGCCGGCAGCACCACTCACACGCAGGCGGACGTCGCCCGCGCATGCGAGAAGGCCACTCGCCCCGTCGCCTGCGTCTTGTCAGTGCGCGGCGACCGGCGCCCACCACCGCCGCGACGCGTCGCGCAGGGTGTTCGACCCGCAGTGAATCTCGCCGTCCCCGTTGTGGTAGATCACGACATCGTCGATGTCCTCCACCGACATCCCCGCCGCCGCGTAACGGGCGCGCACGGCTTCGGCGAACACGTCCACGCCTCCGATCCTCGGCCCGAACTGGGTGGGGCCGACGACACGCGTGGCGCTCCAGACGATGCTGTTGACCGGGCCGGGGATGAAGCTCACGAGGCCCGGCTGCGGCAGCTTTCCGCTTTCGAGCAGGCGCAGCGCCTGCCGGTATCGGCTCCGCGTCGTCGTCTGCTGCGCCGCGGGCAACCGCGCGAAGCCGGGCTCGGAGAGCACCTGGAGCATTTCGCGCCGAAGGTCCTCGGGGGTGCGTGGGTCCTCCGACCGGAACAGCGTGGGCACGCGGATGACGTCGGCGTCGGTGATGCCCACGGACCGCTTGAGGAGCGTGAGGCTGGCCGCGATCCGCCGGGCGGCGAATCGGTTGCGCTCGCGCAGCCGGGCGCTTGCGACGGCCTCGGCGACGGTCATGTCTTCGGGCATCGAGGCCCGCGGCTCCGGGCCATCCGCCCCGGGCGCCGCCGTATTCCTGCGCCCCGCACCCCCGGACAGGGCCGCCCCCGGAGCGTACTCGGGATGACGCATCACGGGCTGTGCGCCGCCCCCCGCCGCGTTCACACGTTCCAGCAGTGCCATCGCGCCGTCCGGATCGGCCACGATCACCTTCCAGCCCCGAGCCGTGCCGGGTGCGGGCACGAACTGCATGAACTCGTCCACGTGTCCCACCGCGAGCCAGCCCGTGTCGACCAGCAACGGGGTCTGCATCCCCTGGGCCCTCAGCATGCGCAGCACGCGTGGCGAGGGCAGGGTCTGCTGGCCCATCCGGCCCATGACGATGCGGCCGGCGGGGTGGTTGCGCCCCGCGTGCCGGTACGGCGGGATGGTCTCCAGGTTGCCCATGGAGTCGAGCGTGGAGTCGTTGACCGTGCCGCCCATGCGCACCACGCCGAGGTCGCGACCCGCCATCCGGTAGAGGTAGCGCTGGGCCGGGCGGTCCTGGTCGGAGCGCAGCATCAGCCGGATCACGTGCGGCCTGCCACCCGGACCGGGCATCGACGCATACATCGGCTCGAAGTAGTCCTGGGCCCACGGATCACCGGCGTCCAGCACCGTGACACCCTCGGCCAGCGGATGGCGGCGCTGCGCAGCCGCGAACCACGCGGTGGTCCTGGCCGCCGCCGCGCGCAGCTTTGCGTTCAGCGCGGCGCGTGTGGCCGCCGTCTCCTCGGCGAGCAGCGCGGTGTTGGCGTTCTTCTCGCCCGACGGGGAGATGACCAGCCGTCGTGCCGCCTGTGTGTGGTCGTGCGTCAGCAGCGGGGCCACGCGCAGCACGACCGAGTCGGAGCTCCCGGCCGAAATGAGCGTGAGCCGGACCGTGCCGTCCCAGCGTCGAGCGTCGCGGACGATGTCGGTCGCCTCGATGCCCAGAACCACCCCGCGACGCATCTGCGCGGAGGTCAGCCGTCCCCGGAACGGCACGTAACGGCCCGCGTCCCTGATGAACACGCGCACGCGCCCGCGGCCTCGGCCCTGCGCGAGAAGCGCTCCCCCGCCCGAGGCGGGCGCGGACGGCGCGACAACGAGGGGCGCGAGGTCCTGAACGTCGGCCGCGCCGTTCACGCGCGCGTCGCGGGCGTCGTTACAGCCGTCGAGGCGGCGGTCGAGCACGCGTCCGCGTGCGTAGAGGACGCGGACGATCTGCTCGGTGCGCAGCAGCGCGTCGGTGCGGCGCGCGACCGCGGCGTACGTCGCCCGGCAGCGCCCGGAATCGTCGTCGAGGTTCGGCAGCATCAGGGCGCCACGCATGGGCGTCGCGATGTGCTCGCTGGCGTTGTCGGCCACCGTCACGCGACCGTCGCGGTTGGCGTCGACGCGCAGGTCGACGCTGCCGGCGGCGGGCGCCGTGGCCGCGAACGTCGCGATGGCGGCGATGGAGATGGCGAGGGGAAGGCGGCGGGTGTTCATGGCGTCCACCATGGAGGCGCCGCGTCACAGCTCCGCGACGAAACGGCCGCGGACTCGCCACGGCGAAGGGATCAACCGCGCGTGCACACGCCTTCCGCATCGTCGAGGCGCCCGGCATCGCCCCGCGGGCCACGCCCTATTCCCGCACCCGCTCCCGCAGAAGCTCCCCCACGCGCCCAGGGTCGGCGCGACCCTGGGTCGCCTTCATCGCCTGACCCACGAAGAAGCCGATGACCTTGTCCTTGCCATCGCGCAGCTGCTGCACCTGCGCGGGGTTGTCGGCGATGAGCCTGTCGACCAGCGCCTCCAACTCCCCTTCGTCGCTGATGGCGCCCAGGCCCTTGGCCTCGACGATCGCCCGCGGGTCCCCGCCGTTGGCGATGAGCTCCGCAAGCACGGCCTTCGCGTTGGGCATCGACACCTCGCGGGCTTCGGCCATCGCGATGATCTCCCCCAGGGCCGCCGGGGTCACGTTCGACTCCCACGGCTCCTGGCCGCGCTCGCGCAGCTGGGCCCGCAGCTCGCCGCGCACCCAGTTGGCCGCCGACTTCGCGGGCGCTACCGCGGCGACCCGCTCGAAGTAGTCGCCCAGTTCGCGCGTCTCGGCCAGCACCTCAGCGTCCTCGAACGACAGGCCGCTGTCGGCCACCCAGCGCCGTCGCCGGTCAACCGGCGACTCGGGCAGCGATGCCCGCAGCTCCTCCACCCACGCCCTGTCAGGTGCGACTGACACCAGGTCGGGCTCGGGGAAGTAGCGGTAGTCGTGGGCCTCCTCCTTGCTGCGCAGGGAGTGGATCTCGCCGGTCACCGGGTCGTAGTGCAGTGTCTCCTGCGTGATGGTGCCACCGGCCTCCAGGATCGCCGTCTGGCGGGCAATCTCGGCCTGTATTCCGCGCTCGATGAACGTGAAGCTGTTCATGTTCTTGAGCTCGGTCTTGGTGCCCAGCCCGGTGCTGCCCGCGGGCCGGATACTGATGTTCGCGTCGGCCCGCATGGAGCCCTGCTCCATGTTGCCGTCGGTGATGCCCAGCTGCACCAGCGTAAGCCGGAGCTGACGCAGGAACGCGGCGGCGTCAGCCGCGTCTGACAGCTCGGGTTCCGTGACGATTTCGAGCAGGGGCGTGCCCCCGCGGTTGAAGTCGACGATGCTCTGCTCGGCCCCCGCCCGGCGGCCGTCACCGCCGACGTGGATGAGCTTCGCCGCGTCCTCCTCCAGGTGGGCGCGCGTGATGCCCAGTTCCTTCTCGCCGCCCTCCGTGAGGTACCGGAACCGCCCGGGCCCGCAGATGGGCTCGTCGAACTGGCTGATCTGGTACGCCTTGGGCAGGTCGGGATAGAAGTAGTTCTTGCGGTGGAACGTCGAGCGCTCGGGGATCTCGCAGCCCAGCGCGTGGCCCGCGATGATCGCCAGGCGCACGGCCTCGGCGTTGGTCACCGGCAGCGCACCGGGGTGGGCCAGGCACACCGGGCACGTGTGGACGTTGGGCTCGTCGCCGAAGCTCAGCGCGCAGCCGCAGAACATCTTGGTGTTCGTGAGCAGCTGGGCGTGAATCTCGATGCCGATGACCGCCTCGTACGCGCGCGCGCTCATGCCGCGGCCTCCAGAGCCGGCGGGGCGGTGTCGAAGCCGATCGCCGCCTCCAGCGCGTGGGCGGCGTCGAACAACCGGTTCTCGCTGAACGCCGGACCCGACAGCTGCAGCCCCACGGGCATGCCGGCGTCGAGGCCGCACGGGATGGAGACGGACGGCAGCCCCGCCAGGCTGATCGGGATGGTGCACGTGTCCGACAGGTACATGTGCATCGGGTCGTCCGTGCGGGACGCCAGCGGAAACGCCACGGACGGCGACGTCGGCGACGCGATCAGGTCGACGCTCTCGAACGCCCGGTCGAAGTCCTCCGCGATGCGGGTGCGCACGCGCTGCGCCTGCCCGTAGTACGCGTCGTAGTAGCCGCTGGCCAGCGCGAACGTGCCCAGCATGATGCGGCGCTTCACCTCGGCGCCGAAGCCCTCGGCGCGGGTGCGCTCGTAGTGCTCCGTGAGGTTGTCGGTGTCGGCCGACGAGTGGCCGTACCGGATGCCGTCGAAGCGGGCCAGGTTGGCCGAGCACTCGGCCGGGGCCAGGATGTAGTACGTGGACAGGCCGTGGCGGGAGTTCGGCAGCTCGACGGGCACGAGCGTCGCACCCAGGTGCTCGGCGCGGTCGAGCGCCTCGCGCACCGCGGCGCGGACTCCGTCGTCGGTGCCCTCGCCCATCAGCTCCTCCACCACGCCGATGCGGACGCCCGAAAGGTCAGTGGCGGTGGGCACGCAGACGGGCTCACGCAGGCCCACGCACGTGCTGTCCATGGGGTCGCGGCCCTCGATGTACGACAGCAGCAGCGCCGCGTCGGCGACGGTGCGGGCGAACGGGCCCACCTGGTCGAGCGACGACGCGAACGCGATGAGGCCGTACCGAGACACGGCGCCGTACGTGGGCTTCATCCCCACGATGCCGCACAGCGCGGCGGGCTGGCGGATGGAGCCGCCCGTGTCGGATCCCAGGGACCACGGGGCCTGGCGGGCCGCGACGGCCGACGCCGACCCGCCCGAGGACCCCCCGGGCACACGGCCCGTGTCCCACGGGTTGAGCGTGGGCCCGTATGCCGAGTTCTCGGTGCTGGAGCCCATGGCGAACTCATCCATGTTCGTCTTGCCCACGACGATCGCGCCGGCCTCCTCCAGACGGGCCACGCACGTGGCGGTGTAGAGGGGCCGGAACCCCTCCAGCATCCTTGAACCCGACGTGGTGACCAGGTCCCTGGTCACCAGTGCGTCCTTGACGGCGATCGGCACGCCGGCCAGGGGCGGCTTGTCGGCCATCGCATCGATCTCTCGAGCCCGTGCCCGGGCGGCGTCGGCGTTGAGCGCGAGGTAGCTGTTCCAGCGGTCGTCCTCGCAGCGGGCCAGATGGGCGTCGACCAGCTCGGCCGACGTCATCTCGCCCGCCCGGACGGCGGCGATCTGCTGCGTCGCGGTGAGATCGGTGGGGGCGCTCATCCCATCCTCCCCACGCTGAACCCGCCGGCGGCCACGCGCGGGGCCTCCCGCAGTGCCTCCTCGGGCGACAGGCTCGGGCGCGGCTCGTCGGTGCGCAGCACGTTCTCCAGGTGGATCACGTGCGTGGTGGGCGCGACCCCGGCGAGGTCGAGGGACTGGATCTGGTCGACGTGGTCGAGGATCCCGGACAGTTCGGCCCGCATGGTCTCGACCTCGTCGTCCGTGAGGGCGAGGCGCGAGAGGCGGGCGACATGGCGTACGACGTCTGCGTCAATCACGCGCGGCATGGTACCCCACGCCGCGCGCGGACCTCACGCCGGGGGCGTCGTGCCGATCAGGAACCCCACCAACACCAGCACCACCACGCCCAGGGCCAGCTCGATGCCCACGGTGGACTGAAGGCGTCGCGCGGCGCCCGCGTCATCCTCGTCCAGGCCCAGGCCGGCGCGCTCCAGTCGGGGGTGCAGCACGAAGCGGTTGTAGCCCGCGACGCCGCACATCAGGGCGAACACGGCGACCTTGGCGATCAGGATCCACCCGTACGCGGTGTCGACCAGGTTGCCGAACTCCCCCACCTCCGCGATGGCCCGGTACACGCCGGTCAGCACGAGCGCGGCGACGCACGCCAGGCCCAGGGCCGAGAACCGCACGACGGACGCCGACACCAGCCGCAGCCGGTCGGCGTCGCCCAGCCGCAGCCCCGCCGGGACGAGCAGCGACAGGATGCCCGCAAGGCCGCCAAGCCACCCCGCGGACGCCAGCCCGTGGACGGCGTCGAGCACCACGTTCAGCCCCGGCTCGTTGCCGGTGCCGGCGTGCCCCGCCCACGCCACGAGGCACAGGGCGACGGCGCCCGGCAGCCCCAGCGCGGCGGCCTGCCAGACCGGCGGCAGCGGGTCGTCGCCGTCCTCGCGGCGGCTGATCCACAACCCCAGGGCGAGCGTGACGAGCCCCAGGACGGTGATGGCCAGCGACGCCTGCCCGATCCGGGTGTGCCGCAGCAGGCCGCCCATGTCGCGCGAGTCGAGCGCCCAGAGCGTGCCCAGCACGGTGGCCAGCAGGCCGACGCCCAGCGCGGACACGCACACCCACAGCGCGTCCCACCAGCGGTTGGCGGCCCATTCCAGGATGGGGAACGCGCGCGAGCGGAACCCGTCCGCGTCGCCGGCGGGGCGCCCGGGGGGCGTCAGGCCGCCCTCGCGCCACGCCCGGCCCGCCACGCCCCAGCGGAACGCGACCAGGCCCACAAGGAACGCCAGCGCCGCCACCGTCAGCCCGCGGCCCGCGGACGCCGTGGCGCGTGCCGCGGGGCGGTCCGGCGAGGGGGTGCCGGGCCTGGCGCCGATCAGCCCGGAGCTGACGTGGCCGTCGCGGCTGAGTGCCCGCCACGCGATGAGCTCCGGCGGCTGACCGGCTTCGATGGGCACGCTCACGACCTGGTCGTCGCCGTCGCGCAGCACCGGGCGCCTGCTGATGGTCCGCCCTTCCGCGTTGACCACCTCGACGGTGACCTGGCGGATCTCGACGGGCGCGTCGAACGACAGCGTGACGCTGCCGGCCCCGCGATCGACGGCCGTGACGCGGGCCTGAGCCGCCGCCGACGACGCCCACGTCAGCAGGGCGATGAGAGTGAGCAGCGCGACGGCCCAGTGCGCCGCCGGGCGGCTCAGCCGAAGAACTGATGCAGGCCGATCAACGCACTGAAGGTCACGACGAAACTCACCGCAAGCCGCCGGACCTGTGCCTCGATCATGACCCTGCTCCTCCAGCGCGTGGGATTGTGCTAATCCCATCGACCGAACGAGCCGGAAGTTGTTACTCGGGGCGAGCATTCGTGGGGCGGTCACCTGACGCTCCGGGACTGCGGGGTCGCGAGCCGCGCCAGGCGCACCAGATCGGTGTGCTCGGCGGACGCCATGGACATGATGGTGGTGCGGCCGCGGCGGCGCCAACTGACCACCGCACGGTCGCCGTTGACCTTACGCGCGATGGACACCCCGCCGCTGCGCACCACCTCGCTGCCGGGGGGCGGCGGGAGCGCCTGGCCGAACAGGATCGTGACGGCCAGGCGCCGCCCGTCGCCGGAGCCGGTGTAGAACACGGTCAGGGCGACCCTGTCGCCCACCACGTCGCGGCGCCCCGCCACCGGCTGCCACCCTTCCGGGGACAGATCGGGGAACCGCAGGCCGCGGAACACCGGCGGGTGCCCCCGGGCCACCGTGGTCTCGGCCCCCAGCGCGCCCAGGGCCGACGCGCGGTCGACGATCTCGTCGTTGCGCAGCCCGGACGTGGCAGCCAGCACGGCGGCCGCAGTCCCGGCCGCGGCGATGAGGATCACCGCCAGCACGCGCCCCAGCCGCTGGCGTGGGCCGTCGGCCGGCGCGGGAGGCTCCTGCCGGTCGGCCCCCTCGGGCGCGACCTCTGACACGTCGTGCACCACGGCGGCGACGGTAGCATGGGCACCCCATGTCCACGCTCGACCAGAGCCGCGCCCGGCGCCGCATCCTGCCCGCCGCGTGGTCCACGCGCACCGGCTTCGCGGTGCTGTCGCTGGTGAACGTCGTGGCGCTGTGGTTCATCATCCCCAGCGGGGGCCTCGTGCGGCTCACGAAGTCCGGCTTGGGCTGCCCGGACTGGCCGCTGTGCAACGGCGGCGTGGTACCCGAGGCCACGTACCACAGCACGATCGAGTACACCAACCGCCTCGCGTCGGCCGTCGTGATGGGCGTGTCGATCATCACGTGGTTCGCGTCGCGGCGCGTCGAGGGCGGCGGGCAAGCCCGCCGGATGGCGCTCGTCGCGATGGCGGCGTCGATGGCGCAGATCCCCCTGGGCGGCGTCACCGTGATGCTCGACCTGCACCCCTTGATGGTCGCGTCGCACTTCCTGCTGTCGGTCGTCGCGCTGACCGCCGCCGTGCTGTGCGCACTGGCCGCCCGCGACCTCCGCGACGGCCGCAGCCGCCGCGCCGACGCGCGCCGCGGGCCGCTGGCCTGGGTCGGCATCGTCGTGCTGCTGGCGGTCGTGGTCAGCGGCGTGCTCACCACGGCCGCGGGCCCGCACTCCGGCGACCCCGAGGTCATCACCCGGTTCGGACACCTGGAAGAGTCCGCGTGGGTGCACGTGCGCGCCGTCGCGGCGCTCGTCGTGATCATTGCGGCGCTCGCCCTGTGGCTGTGGCGCGAGCCCAGCCGCGACCCGCTCTCGCGTCCCCTGATGCTGGCGTTCATCCCGGTGTTCCTCGTCCAGATCGCGCTCGGCGAGATCCAGTACCGCCGCGGCCTGCCGTGGGAGATCATCGCCGTCCACGTGGGTGTCGCCGGCATCGTCTGGGCGCTGGGCCTGGCCGCCGCGTGGACGCTGGCCCGCCCCTCGTCGGCCGTGGCCCCGGACGCGGGCGACGAGTCGGTGCGCCGCGACGTGGCCAAGGTGGCCCTCTAGCCGGACCCGCTCAGCGGCGCCGCGGGGCGCGGCTCTGGCACGGCACGCAGCGCTCCGCGTCGGGGATGGCCTTCAGCCGCCCCTCGGGGATCGGCGACCCGCAGTCGACGCACACCCCGTACGTGCCGGCCTCGATGGCCTCGCGGGCACGCGACAGCTGCTCCAGCTGTTCGCGCATGCGCAGCTGGTCGCGCAACTGCTTCTCGCGGTACTCCGAGTCGGACGCCGCCTCCGCCGGGTGGTGATGTCCGTCGGAGCGTTCGTCGCCGTCGGCGGCCAGGTCGCGGCCCTTCAGGGCCTCGCGGATCTCATCCTCCATGGAGGTGATGCGCACCCGGGCGGCGTCGAGGACCGCCTGTCGATCGTCAGCCATCCGCGCACCATAGCGGCGGGCGCGAAACGCGCAAACCTCACGGCCGCGCCGCGCCCCCGCAACGGCTCTGACACGGCGCACCGGGAATCAGGTGCCGTCGGGCTGCGGCCGATACACTCGAACGAAGTGCCCCGTCACCTTTTCGCATACTCCGCCGCCGCGCTGCCCGTGCTGGCGTCGACGGCCCTCGGTGTGGCGGCGGCCGTCACCGTACCGGCCCCCGCAACCCCGGCGCGGCCCGGCGTCGTCGCCGGCAACGGGAACGCCAACGACCAGTTGTCGTGCGTGGCGCCCCAGGACGCGGCAGGCATCGACGCCATCCTCACCCGGGCGGGCAGCCCGCTGGCGGGCGACGGGCGCGACATCGTCGCGTCGGCCACCGCCGCCGGCATCGACCCCCGCTTCGTGGTGGCGGTCGCCGCCCACGAGACCATGCTGATGACGTACGCGCCGGCGCAGACCATCAACAACCCGTTCGGCCTGGGCCCGGGCATGAGGTTCACCCACCACCGGGACGCGGTGCGCTACGCCGCCCGTCTCCTGGGCCGCCACTACGTGGGCGAGGGCCGTTCCACCATCCCGCTCATCGGCTCCAAGTGGGCGCCGGTGGGCGCCGCCAACGACCCGGCGGGCCTCAACAACCACTGGGCCGGTGGCGTGTCGCGCTACTACGCCGCGCTGGGCGGCGATCCCCACCAGCCCGTCACGCTCGACCGCCAGCGCGGCACCTCGTGCGCGCCCGGCGCCACGCCCACCTCGCCCACCCCTGCCACCCCCCCCGCGGCGCCAGCACCCGGCACGGGCACCCCCCAGATCGTGGTGTGGGACGGCCGCGCCCCGTCCGTCGCGGGCCCGAGCGCGGCCGAGGGTGGCGACCCCGCCACCGGCGCGCCCGCCACCATCTCCCGGTTCGCGTTCCCGCTGGCGGTCCCCGCCGACGGCCAGGTGCGCTACACGTCCGGGCCGTGCACGGCCGGCCAGGCGTGCACCACTCCCCTGGAGTCCGCCCCCATGGCCCACGTGGTGGCCGCCACGGACGGCACGCTGACCCCCGCGACCCCGGCCGAGCAGCAGGCGGGCGTCGCGTTCTGGCTGACCCGTCCGGACGGCGACCGCGTCGGCTACGGCGCCCTGGCGTCGTACGCGCCAGGCATCCAGGGGGGCGCAGTCGTCAGCACCGGTACTCCCCTGGGACGCTCCACCGGCTCCCTCTCGTTCACGTGGCAGCGCAACGGCGCCGACGTGAACCCGCGGCCGCTGCTGGCCGCCACGCGCCCCTCCGCCTGACGCACCGTCGTCCCCGGCCCGCCCGCGAGGTGCCGTGACCGGGTAGTCGTTGACGTGGCTGATTCGCGGCGAACCCCCAGGCACCCCCACGCCACGCCAGGCCCCGCCGACGACGCGCGCGGTCGCGACAGCTAGGCTGGGCCGCGTGGACATGCGCCTGCTGAGAACCCTGGTGAACACCCACGGCCCGTCCGGCCGCGAGGAGGACGTCGCCGACGTCGTCCGCGCGGAGCTGGCGGACGTGTGCGACGCGGTGGAGCGCGACGCCATGGGGTCGCTCATCGGGCGGCGCCCCGCCGCGACCCGCGCCGGCCGGGGCTCCGTGCTGCTGCTGGCCGCCCACATGGACGAGCTGGGCCTGCTGGTGACGGGCATCGAGGACACGGGTTTCGTGCGCGTCATCGCGCTGGGCGGTTGGGACCCCCGCACCCTCGTCAGCCAGGTGGTGCTCGTTCACGGTCGCAAGCGCCTGCGGGGCGTGGTGGGCACGCCGCCCGTGCACGTCCTCGACGAGCAGGCGCGCGGCAAGGCGCCGAAGATCGACGACCTGGTCATCGACCTGGGACTGCCGGCCGACCGGGTGCGCGAGCTGGTGCGCGTCGGCGATGTCGCGACCCGCGATCGCCCCCTGCAGCGCATCGGCGACCTCGTCACCGGCAAGGCGCTTGACGACCGCGTGGGCGTGTTCGTGATGCTGGAGGGCGTGCGGGCCGCCGGCGCGTGCCCGTGGGATCTCGCCGCCGCCGCCACGGTGCAGGAGGAGGTGGGACTGCGCGGCGCGCGCACCGTGGCGTTCCGCGAGCGTCCCCGCGTCGGCATCGCCATCGACACGTGCCCGTCCGGCGACGGGCCCGGCATGAAGGGCGGTGGCACGCGCCTGGGAAAGGGGGCGGCCATCCGCATCATGGACGCGAGCGCCATCGGCAGCCGCCGCCTGGTGGAGTTCATGGAGGCCGTCGCGCGCGACGCCGGCATCCCGCACCAGTTCCACGCGTCCGGCAGGGGTGGCACCGACACCCAGGCCCTGCAGCTCGCTGGCACCGGTTGCGCGGCGGGCTGCATCTCCATCCCCCAGCGCTACGGGCACTCCAGCGTCGAGGCCGTCCACCCCGGCGACGTCGAGGCGTGCGTCCATCTGCTGTCCGCGGTGATCGAGCGCGTGGGTGAGCTGGGCGACGCCGTCCCCCCGCCTCCCCCGCCGGGCGAGCCCTAGCGCACGACCCCGGCCGGGGTCAGCACGACGCCGGCGTCCCCGGGGGGCAGCGCCACGGCCCGGCCGTCGAGCCGGGCGGCCACCGTCCCGCCGCCGGGCGCCACGCGCACCCACACGCGGCGCGCCACGCGCACGCGGCGGCGCTGGCCGGTCGTGAGCCGGGCACGGGCGATCACCTGCCCCTCGGCGTCGTCGCGCCGCACCTGCACGTCCGCGGGCGTGCCCGACGTCCCCATGATCACGAGGTCCACCGGTGCCGGCGCGGCTGGACGGCGGCCTGTCACGACGGGTGCCGTGACCACCACCGGCCCCCCGGGGGAGGCGTCCGTCAGCACGGGCGCCGGGGGGAGATTCTCGGGCCCCCGCTGCCCCAACCAGAACAGCACCGCGACAACGATGGCCGCGCCGACGCCGAACAGGACGAGGCGGGGATCCAGCCCGCGCCGGCGGCCGCGGCGCGTGGGGCGCCGACGTGCCACGAACGCGCCACCGGCGGGTGGGTGCGGGGGCGGAGCGGAGCTCTCGACCTCCCGCTCGTACCGCTCCACGAGCGGGACGGGATCGACGCCGAGGTATGTCGCGTACGTGCGCAGCATCCCGCGCACGAACACCGGCTCGGGGAGGATCTCGAAGCGGTCCTCCTCCATGGCCATCAGGTACTTGGAGCGGATCTTTGTGGCCTGCTCGCACTGCAGCAGGTCCAGCTCGCGCCGCCGGCGGGCCTCGCCCAGGACGTTGCCGATCTCACCCACGAAGCACCCCCACCGCCACGATCGACGCGGAAGGCGGCGCGAGGCCCGCCGTGCTCCTCACCGGGTTGTGGGCCAGATAGACGCCCGCCGCGACGGCCGCGGCCGCGACGACGCCGACGGCGGCCACCCCGACCGGGGACGGCCGGGACGACACCTGGCCGCGTCGGGTCAGCAGAAGGCAGGCCACGACCCCGCCCAGCAGACCGCCGATGTGCCCGCCGATGGAGATCCCGGGCACCGCGAACGTGAACACCAGGTTGATCGCGAGCGTGAACACCAGCGACGTGGTCAGCTCGCGGACGCCCTGCTGGCGCGCCACCACCAGCAGCGCCCCCATCAGGCCGAACACACCCCCCGACGCCCCCACGGTGACCGTCGTCGGGTCCATCAGCACCGCCCCGGCCGACCCCCAGAGCACCGCGGCCAGGTAGATCAGCGCGGTGTTCACCGCGCCGATGCCGTCCTCGAGGATCGTCCCGATGAACCACAGCGCCATCATGTTCAGCACGATGTGCAGCGTGCCCCCGTGCAGGAACCCGCCGGTCAGCAGGCGCCACGGCTCCCCGTGTGCGATGGCGGGGCCGTACACGCCGCCCATGTCGAACAGGAGCCCGGAGTCGATGGGTCCGTTGCCCGCGCGGATGTACTCGAAGACGAACGCCACCACGTTGACGACGATCAGCGCGATGGTCACGTAGCGGCCCGCCGACTGCCGGCGGGCCCGCGCGACGCGCGCGTCGGCGGTCGTCCGCGGCCCGCGGGCGCACTCGGGGCAGCGCATGCCGACCGGCGTCTCCACCATGCAGTCGGTGCAGATCGGCCTCTCGCACGACCCGCAGCGGACCAGCGTCTCACGCCCGGGGTGGCGATAGCACTGAGCGGCGGAGACCGCATCGTCCTCGTACATCGTGCTCATCTGCCGGCGAATGCTAGCGGCAGGCCCCGCGGAGCGGGCCGGATCCCGGCGTCAGCGCGGGCGCGGCAGGGCGAAGCGGCGCGGGCGCGGCGCCACGCCGGCGGCCTCACGGGCCCGGCGGCGGCGCAGAGACCACAGGGCGAACGCGCCGGCCGCGATGAGACCCACGGCCGTGCGGCCGGGGCTCACCCACCAGCACGCCCCCAGAGCGGCCAGGCAGGCCACGAGCACCGCCGCGCGCACGATGCGGGGGTCGATGCCACGGTGGGGCGGGCGCCCCCCGGGAAGCGCCGCAACGTAGCGGGCGACGGCCTCGTGCTCGGCCAGCGTGCGAGCGCACGAGCCGGCGGCGGGGGGTGCCGCGAGGTCGGTCCACTCCTCCCGCTCGGCCACGGCGGCGACGAGGAGGTACTGCTGCTCTGTCAGGGTGGAGGCGGCCACGACGCCCCGCTGATCGGCATGTGCCGCGGCGAACATGAGCATCGCGGCCTCCCCGGGCGCCGACTGCCCCGGCCGGTTCGCGGGTAAGGTGGCCGCAGGCATGCCGGGCACCCCCGCCACCGACGCACCACCGCCCGGCGACGTCCGCGCCGGCACCCTCGAGCTGCGTGGTGTCACGAAGCGCTACGGCCCGACGCTGGCCGTCGACGACCTGTCGCTGACGGTTCCCGCGGGCAAGGTGTGCGTGCTGATCGGCCCGTCGGGGTGCGGCAAGACCACGGCGCTGCGCATGATCAACCGGCTCATCGAGCCCACCGCAGGCGAGATCCTGATCGACGGCACCGACGTGCGCCGCCGCCCGGCCGCCCGCCTGCGGCGCGAGATCGGATACGTCATCCAGCAGGTGGGCCTGCTGCCCCACCTCACCGTGGCCCAGAACGTCGCGACGGTCCCCCGGCTCCTGGGCTGGGCGAAGGCCCGCGTCGGGCCTCGCGTGGATGAGCTCCTGGCGCTGGTGGGCCTGCCCCCCGGCGATTACGCCCGTCGGTATCCCGCCGAGCTGTCGGGGGGTCAGCAGCAGCGCGTCGGGCTGGCCCGCGCCCTCGCCGGAGATCCACCCCTGATGCTGATGGACGAGCCGTTCTCGGCCGTGGATCCCATCACCCGCGAGCGCCTGCAGACCGACTTCCTGCGGCTGCACCGCGCCGTGCCGAAGACCGTGGTGTTCGTCAGCCACGACATCGACGAGGCCGTGAAGATGGCCGACGTCATCGCGGTGATGCGCGCCGGCCGTCTGGTGCAGTTCGCCCCGCCCGCGGAGCTGCTGGCCGACCCCGCCGACGAGTTCGTGGCCGACTTCGTGGGCGCCGACCGCGCCCTGAAGGGCCTGGCCCTGACCCGCCTGGAGGACCTCGACCTGCCGCCCGCCCCCACGGTGCGCCGGGGCGAGGCCGGCGGCGACGTGCGGGACCGCGTGGCGTCCGGGACGCTCGTACCGATCGGCGGCGCCGTCCTGGCCACCGGCGACGACGGGCACCCCCTGCGGTGGGTGCCGGTCGCGGCGATCGGGGACCGCGTGGAGGCCACGCCCGGTCGCACGGAGCCGCTGCTGTCGCCCGTCACGACGCTGCGCGACGCGCTGTCCGCCCTGTTCGAGGCCGGGGCGTCCCACGGCGTCGTGGTGGACGGCGCGGGACGCGCCGTGGCCGTGGCCGACGTCGCCACCATCGGCGGGGGCCTCGCCGCCCCCGCCGAGAAGGCCGGCGATGCCTGAGATCCGTTGGGACTGGCTGCAGCGCCACGCGGACGACATCCAGATCATGACCGTCCAGCACCTGGAGATCACGGGCCTCTCGATGGCGCTCGCCCTCGCCGTGGCGCTGCCGGTGGCCGTCGCGGTCCGCAACCGCCGCGTCCCGTTCGCCGTCGCGGCGGGTGTCGCAGACGTCCTCTACACCATCCCAAGCCTCGCCCTGTTCGCGCTGCTGCTGCCCTACACGGACATCGGCCGCACCCCCGCCGTCATCGGCCTGGCCGCGTACGCGCTGTCCATGATCGTCCGCAACACCGTCGTCGGGTTGCGGGGCGTCCCCGCCGTGGTGCGCGATGCCGCCGTCGGCCAGGGACTCACGCCCCGCCAGGTGCTCGTGCGCGTGGAGCTCCCGCTCGCACTGCCCGCCATCATGACCGGCGTACGCCTGGCCACCGTCAGCACCGTCGGCATCGCCACCGTCGCGGCGTTCGTCGGCGGCGGCGGCCTGGGCGAGCTGATCTGGGACAAGGGGATCCAGCGCGAGATGTTCCTCACCCCCATCCTGGCCGGCACGGTGCTGACCACCGCCCTCGCGATCGCGCTCGACGCGCTGCTGGCCGGGGCCCAGTGGCTGCTGACCCCGTGGGCGCGCCGGGGACGCACGTGAGCCCCCACGACGTCTGGGAGGCGTTCAACGACCCCAACCTCGACGGCCCGGGCCAGCTGGCCACGCACGTGCGTCTGTCCCTGATCGCGCTCGCCGCCGCGACGGCGGCGGGCGTGGCGCTGGGCGTCGCGGCGGCCAAGCTGGGCGGGCGTTGGACGGCGTTCATGGTGGTGTCGGTGTCGAACCTGGGCCGCACCGTACCCACGTTCGCGCTGATGGCCCTCGTGGTGGCCCTCACCAGCATCGGCGAGCGCCCCGCCCTCGCCGGCCTGGTGCTGCTCGGCATCCCGCCCGTGCTGCTCAACGCGTACACGGCCGTCCGGGGCGTCGACCCCGCCGTCACGGACGCCGCGCGGGGCATGGGGTTCACGCGCCTGGGTGTGCTCACCCGCGTCGAGATCCCGTTGTCGCTGCCGCTGGTCTTCGCCGGCATCCGCATCAGCGCCATCCAGATCGTCGCGACGGCCGTGTTGGCGGCCGCCGTCGGCGCCGGCGGACTCGGCGTCCTGATCCTCGCCGGCCTGGCCAACTCCGACGACGCGGTCCTCCTGGCCGGCGCCGTCCCCACCGCGCTGCTGGCCGTGGGGACGGGCTTGGTGCTGGGGCTGGCCCAGTGGCTCCTCACACCGCGCGGGCTGCGTCCCCGCACGACGTCGCATACGCTTGCCCCGCACCGGACAGCCCCACGCCCCCCCGAAAAGGACACGCCGTGACCGCCCGACCGCACCGCCTGCTCGCCGTCCCGCTCACCGCCGCGCTGGCCCTCGGCGCCGCGGCCTGCGGCGGGGACGACTCCGGGGACACGGGCGGCAGCGGTGCCCCCGGCACGGGCGTGAAGGTCACGCTGGCGGACAAGGGCTTCACCGAGAGCAAGATCGTCATGAACGCGTACGCCGACGCGCTGCGCGCGCAGGGCTTCGACGTCGACACCAAGAGCCTCGCGAGCACCGAGATCGCCTACGCGGCGGTGAAGAAGGGCAGCATCGACGTCTACCCCGAGTACGACGGCACGGTGTTCTTCAACATCCTGAAGAAGTCGGCGACGGACAAGACGACGGCGGCCACGGTGGAGGCCGACGTCAAGGCGGGCCTCGCGAAGGACGGCCTGGGGACGCTGCCGGCCACGCCCTACAACAACGGCAACGAGGTGGCGTGCACGAAGGACGCCGTGTCGAGGTACGGCATCCGCAACCTGACCGGCCTGGGCAAGGCGTCGCCCAAGCTCGTGTACTCGGCCAACGCCGAGCACCTCACCCGCCCTGACGGCCTGCCGCTGCTGCGCAAGGCGTACGGCGTGCGGTTCAAGAAGGTCATCACCGTGGACATCAGCCTGCGCTACACGCCGATCCGCGACGGCAAGGCCCAGTGCGTGTACGCGTTCGGCACCGACCCGCAGCTGGCCAAGCTGCCCCTGGTGCTCATCCAGGACGACAAGGGCATGTTCGGCGGTTCCGTGCCGTTCCACAGCCTCCCGGTGATCAACCAGGCGTGGCTCGACGGGTTGACGCCCGACGCGCGTGCCGCGTTCACAGCGGCCCTGACGGCCGTCGACGAGGGCCTGACGCAGGAGAAGATCCAGGAGCTCAACGCCGCCGTGGACCTCGACAAGGAGGACCCGGAGGACGTCGCCGCCGAGTACGTCGACGGCCTGGACATCGCGGTCCACTAGACCCCGGCGGCCTCCGCGGCCCTCTCCCACTCGTGCATGGTCCAGGACAGCTCGTCCTGGACCGCGCGGTGGCGGGCGCCCAGATCGGCCATGACGGACGGCTCCGCGAGGTTCGCGGGGTCCACCATCCGCGCCTCCAGGTCGGCGACCTGGGCCTCGAGCCTGGCCACCTGCGTCTCGAGGCGCCGCAGCGCCTTCGACGGCGACCCCTTGCCGCCGGCACGGGCGGCGTCCGTCCGCTCCTGGGTCTTCGTGGCGGGGGCCTTCGCCTTCGCGCGCGGGGCGGACCTCTTCCCCGGCGTGCCCTTCGCGGGACCCCCCCGGGCCGGCGCCGCCGGGGCGGTCGCGGCCGCGCGCGCCTCGATCAGCTCCGTCCAACCGCCGTCGCGGGCCACCAGTCGGCCGTCCTCGATGCTGAGGGTGCGGGTGGCCACGGCGTCGATCAGCGCGCGGTCGTGGCTGATGAGGACGAGCGTGCCCTCGTACGCCAGCAGCGCGTCCTCCAGAGCCTCGCGTCCCTCGGCGTCCAGGTGGTTCGTGGGCTCGTCGAGGATCAACAGGTTGCCGCCGGTCGCCACCAGCAGCGCAAGGCTCAGGCGCCGCCGTTCGCCTCCCGAAAGATCGGCCACGCGCCGGTCGGCCGCCTCGCCGGGGAACAGGAACACGCCCAGCAGCGTGCGGGCCTGCGTGCGGGTCAGGCCCGTCTCGGCCAGCACCGACTCGGCCACCGTGCGGTCGCCCCGCAGCTCCAGTCCGTGCTGCGAGAAGTACGTGGGCTCCACCCGGTGCCCCAGGCTCACGCGCCCCGCGGCCGCCGGCCGGTTGCCCAGCAGCGTCTCGACCAGCGTGGTCTTGCCCGCGCCGTTCGGGCCCACCAGGGCCACGCGCTGGCCACGCTCGATCGTCAGGCTGACGTCGGCCACGAGCGTCGTGTCGCCCACCGCGACCCGAACACCGTCGGCCTCCAGCACGACGCGCCCCGTGCGGACGGGGGTCGGGAACCCGAACTCCAGCGCCTTACCGCTGCGGTGCACCTCGACCCGCTTCATCTTGTCCAGCTGCTTCTGGCGCGACGCGGCCTGCTTGGCCTTCGTGCCGGCCCGCCACCGCTCCACGAACCGCTGCAGTCGCTCCATCTCGGCGTCGACGCGGGCCGCGAACGCCGCCTGCAGCTCGAGTGCCTTCGCCTTCTCGACCCGGAACGCGGAGTACCCCATGGGCCACAGCTTCGAACGGCCCTGCTCGAGCTCCAGGACGCCCGTCGCGACGGATTCCAGGAACCACCGGTCGTGGGACACCACCACGAGGGCGCAGTTCATCTCCACCACCGCCTGCTCGAGCCACTCGGCCGACTGTACGTCGAGGTGGTTGGTGGGCTCGTCCAGCAGCAGCACGTCGGGGCGACCCGCCAGCGCGCGGGCCAGCGAGGCACGGGTCAGCTCGCCGCCGCTGAACACCGACAGCGGGTCGCCGTGGCGCTCGTCGGGGATCCCGAGCCCCCGGGTGACGCGCCCCAGCCAGGTGCGCCACTCGTATCCCCCGGCCGCCTCCAGCACGGCGTGTGCGCGGGTGTAGGCCTCCATGATCTCCGGCCCGTCCTCCCCAGCCGCCATGCGGGCCTCGAGGTCGGCCAGCTCGCGCTCCGCGGCCTCGGCGTCGGCCATGCCCTGGGCCACGTACTCGCCCAGCGTGATGCCGGTGTCGGACGGGGGCCTCTGGTCGTGCAGCATCACCCGGGTCCCGGCGGGGTTCGTGACCCTGCCCGCATCGGGCGTCAGCTGCCCCGCAAGGATGCGCAGCAGCGTGGTCTTGCCCTCGCCGTTGCGCCCGACCACGGCCAAGCGCTGACCGGGATCGAGGCGGAACGTGACGCCGTCGAGCACCGTGCGCGCCCCGAACGACTTACTGATCTGGGTGATGTTCACGGCCCGACAGGGTAGCGGCTGGGCGGGCGCCCGCCCCCCTCCGGCGGGGAGCCCCGGCCCGCGGATGCTCTAGGGTGTCGTCCGTGGTCTCCCCTTCCCTCGACGTGATCCGCGACGCCTCCGGCGTCGACGCGGTCGCCGCCGACGTACGCCGCCACGGCCGCTTCGCCATCGACTTCGAGTTCCTGTGGGAGAAGACGTACGCGCCGATGGCGTGCCTGGCCCAGGTGGCCGTGGGCGACGCCGTGCACCTGGTGGACCCCGTCGAGGGGGCGCCCCTCGAGCCGCTGGCGGAGCTCGTGGCCGATCCCGGGATCGTCACGCTGATGCACGCGCCGTCGGCGGACCTCACGCTGCTCAACCTGCACTACGGGGTGCGCCCGGCGAACCTGCGCGACGTGCAGCTGATCGCCGGCTTCGTGGGCCTGGGCGCGGGTCAGGGGCTGTCCGTGCTGCTGGAGCGCGTGCTGAAGGTGCGCCTGGACAAGGGCGAGCAGTACACCGACTGGAGCCGCCGCCCCTTGACGGGCAAGCAGCTGCGCTACGCCGCCGCGGACGTGGAGCACCTGGGCCGCCTGCACGACGAGTTGACCGCCCGCGCGGAGACCGAGGGGCGCGCCGGCTGGGTGGTGGAGGAGCACGAGCGCCGGTACGGGCCCGACGCCCGCCTGGCCCAGAACCCCGACGACGCGTGGCGCAGGGTGAAGGGCCAGGGCAAGCTGCCGCCCGCCGACCGGGCCGTGCTGGCGCGCCTGGCGGCGTGGCGCGAGCGCACGGCCGCCGAGCGCGACCGTCCGACCCAGTGGATCTGCCCCGACCGCACGCTGCTCGAGATCGCGCGGCGCAGGCCCGCCACCGAGGCGGCCCTCGCGTCCGAGCGCGGCATGCCCGACCGCATGCGCCCGACCGAGGCCCGCGGCATTCTCGACGCCGTCGCCGCCGGCGGTGCCGACCCGCCGCTGACGCTGCCCGCCCCGCCGCGGTCGGACATCGCCCAGCGCATCGACACGCTGGGCCCCCTGGGGCAGATCCTGGTGGCGTCCCGCGCGGCCGGCGTCAGCCTGGCCCCCACGCTGCTGGCCACCCGCGACGACGTGGAGTCGTTCCTCGCCCACGCGCTGGGGGACCCCGATGCCACGTCCCCCCTGGAGAGCGGCTGGCGGCACGACCTCGTGGGCGAGGCCCTCGAGGACCTCGCCCACGGTCGCCTTGCGCTCGCGGCGGGCGCGACGCGCCCGTTCCTGCGTGAGATCCCGCTGCCGTAGCGCCGGGCGGCCCCGGCCCCACGGCGGCGGCTACGCCACGGCGAGTGTGGGGGGCCGCTCCGTCTCCCAGTCGTGGTCGTGCTGGTGCACGCACCCGGGAACGGCGCACGGTGCAGCGGTGTGGTCCAGGCGGTCCAGCAGATCCATGATGCGGCGGTTCTCGCGCGTCTCGGTGATGCAGGTGATGCTCATGTCGGGGTGTCTCCCTGATCGGGGTTTCCGGAGTGGCGGCATCCTTTCTGGGCGTCGTGACGCGGCGGTTGCCTGCGCGTTAGTGATAAGCAAAGCGGCACGATGAGCCTCGACGCGCCCGACGCCCCCGCCGACATCCGCCGCCTCGCGGTGATCGACATGGGGTCCAACAGCTTCCGCCTGGTCGTGTTCCACCATGTGCCGGGGCACTGGTTCCGCCTGGTCGACGAGATCCGCGAGCCCGTGCGGCTGTCGGAAGGGGTGCGCAACGGCAGGCTGCGGCGGCGGGCTCTGGCCCGCGCGCACCGCGCCGCCGAGCTGTACGCGGCGTACTGCCGGTCGGCCGGCATCGACGTGGTCGACGCCGTCGCCACCAGCGCCGTCCGCGACGCCGAGAACCAGGACGAGGCGGTCGAGGCCATCAGCGCGGGCGGAGTGCTGCCGGTGCGCGTGCTCAGTGAGGACGAGGAGGCGCACTACGGCTTCCTCGGCGCCGTCAACGCCACGACCATCACGGACGGTTGGTTCCTCGACATCGGCGGCGGCAGCCTGCAGGTGGGAGACGTGCGCGACAGGGAGCTGGTGCGCTCCATGAGCCGCCCGCTGGGTGCGGTTCGGCTGACCGAGGCGTTCCTCTCCGGCGACCAACAGTCCTCCGGCGAGGTGAAGAGGCTGCGCGCCCACGTGCGCGACGCGCTCGGCGAGGTCAAGTGGATCGCCCCCCGCGGCGGACGCCTGGTGGGTGTCGGCGGTGCCATCCGCACGCTGGCGGTCATGCACCAGCGCCGCGAGAACCATCCCCTGTTCGACCCGCAGGGTTACCTGCTGACGCGCGCGCACATCGGGGAGCTGCTGCGCGACCTCCTGGCGTCGCCGGCGCCGAAGCGCGACTCGCTGCCGGGACTCAAGACCGACCGGGCCGACATCATCCTCGCGGCGGCCCTGGCGGTGGACGAGGTGCTGCACGCCACCGGCGCGGACGGCGTCGAGGTGTGCGCCCACGGCCTGCGCGAGGGCGTGATGTACGAGCACTACGTGCCGGGCGACGCGCAGCTCATCACCGACGTGCGGCGCACGTCGGTGATCAACGCCGCCGAGCGCTTCGGCTACATGAAGGCGCATTCCGAGCACGTCGCCCGCCTCGCGCTGGCCGCGTTCGACGCCACGGCCGCCCTCGAGCTCCACCCGGCCGACCCAGGGGACCGCGAGCTCTTGTGGGCGGCGGCCATCCTGCACGACGTGGGCGTGCTGGTGGACTACAGCTCGCACCAGCGTCACTCCGGGTACCTCGTGCTCAACTCCGGGCTTCCCGGCTTCGACCACCGCGAACTGGCCATCGTGTCGCTGCTGGTGCGGGGCCACCGCAAGGGCATGCCGTCCCCCGGCCCGTACGCGCCCCTGTTGCGCCGCGGCGACGAGGACGCCCTCGCGGTGTGCGCGGCGGTCCTGCGCCTGGCCGAGCAGCTCGACCGCTCCCGGGCCGGCGAGGTCCGCGGCGTGCGGTGCGCGGTGCGCGACGGCGCGCTGGTGGTGGGCCTGGAGTGCGACGGCGACCCGACGCTCGCCCTGTGGTCGGCCGAGCGCGAGCAGGACGCGGTCCAGCGCGCCTTCGGCCTGCGGCTGGAGTTGGAGGCCGTGTAGCGTGGACATCGCCCTGCACGCACGCACCGAGGGGATCCGCCGCATGATCACCGGAAGCCTTGTGGCCGTCGTCACGCCGATGACCGACGACGGCGCGCTCGACCTGGACGCGTACCGCGCCCTCATCGACTGGCACGTCGAATCCGGCACGGCCGCCATCGTCGCCGTCGGCACCACCGGCGAGTCCCCCACCGTCGACGTGGACGAGCACGTCGAGCTCATCCGCGTCGCGGTCGAGCAGTGCGCGGGCCGCATCCCCGTCGTCGCGGGCACCGGTGCGAACTCCACCGGCGAGGCCATCCACCTCACCAGGGCCGCCGCTGAGGCGGGCGCCGCCATGACGCTGCAGGTGGCTCCGTACTACAACCGGCCCACGCAGGAGGGCCTGTACCGGCACTACCGCGCCATCGCCGAGGAGGGCGGGCTGCCGGTGATCCTCTACAACGTTCCCGGCCGCACCGTCGCCGACATCGCCGACGACACGGTGATGCGCCTGGCCGAGTTGCCGGGCGTGGTGGGCCTGAAGGACGCCACGGGCGACGTGGGGCGCGGCGCGGCCCTGCTGGGTCGCCTGCCCGAGGACTTCGCCGTCTACAGCGGCAACGATGACGCCGCCCTGGCGCTGATGGCGGTCGGCGCCCACGGCGTCATCTCGGTCACGGCCAACGTCGCGCCGGCCGAGATGGCCCGCATGTGCGCGGCGATGCTTGCGGGGGACCTTGCCGAGGCCAACGCCCTGAACCGGCGGCTGATGCCGCTGCACCGCGACCTGTTCGTGGAGGCCAACCCGATCCCGGTGAAATGGGCACTCGCGCGGATGGGCCGCTGCGGCGAGGCCATCCGACTGCCGCTGACCGCGCCGTCGGACGCCGCCCGAGAGGTCATCACCGCCGCCCTGCGCGCGGCGGGCGTCGCGCCCTGACGGCCGCCGTCAGCCGCCGGCGCGCTTGACCCGGTAGACCTTCTCCAGGTGGGACTGCACCGCGTCGCGGTGGTCGCCCTGGATCTCCACCACGCCGTCCTTCAGGGCTCCCCCCGCACCGCACAGCCTCTTGAGCTCCTTCAGCACCCGGTCGGCGTCGGCCGCCGGAAGGCCCGTGGCCAGCGTCACCGTCTTGCCCTTACGCCCCGCCGACGTGCGCGACACGCGCACGATGCCGTCGGACCTCGCAGCGGCCGCGGGGGCCGCGACGGGCTGCCGGACGCGACCGCCCTCCGTGCTGTAGACCGGTGTGGCGTCGTCGTGTCGGCGGCGGGAGGACGGCATTACTGATACCGATGATAACGTGACCTCATGGCTGATGGGGTGATGACGCGCGCCGAGGCGGACGAGGCCGCACGACGGTTCGACGGCGGCGACCCGCAGGACCTGCTCGCGTGGGCCGCCGACCGCTTCGCGGGACGGATCGTGCTGACGTGCTCGTGGCAGATGCAGTCGAGCGTCCTCATCCACATGACCCGCCCGTTCGCCGACGCGATACGCGTGGTCGACCTGGACACGGGCCTGCTGTTCCCCGAGACATACGCCACCCGCGACGCGCTGGCGGCGCGCTACGGCCTCGAGCTCGAGACCTTCGTGCCCGAGCGGACCGTCGCCGAGCAGGCCGCCGACGAGGGGCCCGAGCTGTGGGCCCGCGACCCGGACCGGTGCTGCGCGCTGCGCAAGGTGGCGCCGCTCTCACGCGCGCTGGAGGGCGCCGACGCGTGGATCACCGGCATCCGCCGCGCGCAGAGCGACACGCGGGCCGACGCCCGCCCGGTGGAGCTCGACGAGGCCCGCGGCGTCGCGAAGATCCAGCCCCTCGTGGCCTGGAGCGACGAGGACGTGATGGGCTACCTGTACGCCCACGACATCCCGTACAACCCGCTGCACGACCGGGGCTACCCCTCCATCGGGTGCGTGCCGTGCACGCGCGCGGTGGCGCCGGGTGAGGACCCCCGGGCGGGCCGCTGGGCGGGGACGGGCAAGACCGAATGCGGACTGCACCTGCCACGCGCGTCCTAGACTGACCCGCATGACCGACGACGCCCCCCGCCCGTCCCGCGTGACGCGCTGGCTGTGGTGGGTGGCCGCGTACGCGCTTCTCGGGCTGGCCGTCGCGGGCATCGTGCTGCCGCTGCTGCCGGCGACGCCGTTCGCCATCGCCGCCGCGTTCGCCGCCGCGCGGGGTTCCGAGCGCCTGCACGCCCGGCTGACGGCCCACCCGGCGCTGGGGCCCGCCATCGAGGACTGGGGCACCGAACGCGCCATCGCGCCGCGCGCCAAGGCCGCGGCGCTCGTCATGATGACCGCGTCCGGGCTGCTGACGTGGGCTGTCGCGCCGACGTTCGCGGCCGTCACGGTGTCCGGGGTGATGCTGGTGATGGGCGGCTGGATCGCCTCCCGCCCGACCCCGGGCGACCGGCGCACACGTTTGACGGCGTGATCGACCTCCACTGCCACTCCACGGCGTCGGACGGCGATCACTCCCCCGCCGAGCTGGTGCGCCTGGCGGCCGGGCGCGGCGTCCGCGTGCTGGGGCTCACCGACCACGACACGATGGCGGGCGTGGCCGAGGCCCGCGCGGAGGGCGAACGCGCCGGCGTGCGGGTGATCACGGGCGTGGAGATCAGCGTCCGGGTGGGGCGCGGCAGCATGCACATGCTGGGTTACTTCCCCGGTGATCCCCCGGACGGGCTCATGGAGCACTTCGCCGCGGCCGCCGCCCGTCGCCGGGCACGCGCGGCGGCCATGGTGGCGCGGTTGGCCGAGTTGGGCGCCCCCCTCGCGCTCGACGACGTGCTGGCCCGCGCGCGCGGCAACGTGGGGCGCCCGCACATCGCCGACGCGCTCGTCGACGCCGGGCACTGCTCCAGCCGCCGCCAGGCGTTCGACCAATACCTGTCCGACCGCGGACCCGCCTACGTGGGGTACGACGCGCCGACCCCGCGCGCCGCCCTGGCCCTGATCCTCGGCGCCGGGGGCGCGCCCGTGCTGGCCCACCCCGCGTCGCTGGGCCTTCCGCACGGCCAGCTGGTGTCGGAGGTGCAGCGCCTCGCGTCGCGGGGCCTCGCGGGCATCGAGGTGCACCGGCCCGAACACGACGCCCCGCGCCGACGCCTGCACGCCCGAATCGCGAAGGCCTTCCGCCTGGTGGCCTCGGGAGGGTCCGACTACCACCGTCCCGGCGAGGGCATCGCACCCGGCGACACCGGCGATCCGCCGCTCGCGCCGGGCACCGCGGACCTGCTGCTGGAGCGGGCGGGGTAACCGGCGGGGGCCGCCGCGCTCACCGCCCCGGGCGGGGGGCTCCGTCCCCCGCGCGCTAGGCTCCGCCCCCATGACGACCACCGACACCACCCCCCACGACCCCCGCGCCGCCGGCGTCCACTGGGACCTGGCCCCGCTCGTCGCCGACGCGGCCGCCGCCCGCGCCCGGCTGGCCGAGGCCCTCGACCGCGCCCGCGGGTTCGCCGACGCGTACCGCGGCAGGGTGGCCGAGCTGGACGGGCCCGGCATGGCCGCCGCGCTGGCCGAGATGGCCGCCATCGACAACGCGCTGTCGCGCGTGGGGTCGTACGCGCACCTGCGCGAATCGGTGGACGTCACGGACGAGGAGAACCGCGACCTCACGACCGCGATGGACCAGGGCATGGTGGAGGCCGGCAACATCCTGCGGTTCTTCGAGCTGGAGTGGCTCGCCATGAACGACGGCGACGCCCGGGCCGTGGCCGATGCCCCCGAGGTGGCCGCCGACCGCCACCACCTGCTGTCGCAGCGCCGCTTCGCGCCTTTCACGCTGAGCGAGCCCGAGGAACGGATGCTGTCCGAGCGCCGGCCGGCAGCCGCGGCCGCGTGGCAGACCCTCTTCAGCCAGGTGGTGTCCACCCTGGAGGTGCCGTTCGACGCCGGCGACGGCAAGGGGGAGCGCCCCCACACGGTGGACCTGCTGCTGGCCTACGTCCGCGACCCGGACCGCGACCTGCGCCGCCGCGCGCTGGAGACGCTGTACGGGGCGCTGCGCCCACACACGCCGACGCTCGCCCACTGCTACGACACGCTCGTCGGCGACCGTCTCAGCATGGACCGCGTGCGCGGGCACGAGGACCCCATGGACGCCACGCACCTCAACAACGAGCTCGAGCGCCACGTCGTCGAGAACATGATGGGCGCCGTGGAGGCCCATTACCCCCTGGCCCAGCGCTGGTTCCGCGCCAAGGCGGGCCTGCTGGGGCTGGATCGGCTGGCGCTGTGGGACCAGTACGCTCCCCTCGGCGACGCGCGCGCCGTGCGCTACGACGAGGCCACCCGCATCATCGACACGTCGTTCGGGCGCTTCTCGCCCGGCATCGCGGACATCGCGCGCGGCTTCTTCGAGGACCGCCGCGTCGACGCCGAGCCCCGCACGGGCAAACGGGGCGGCGCGTTCTGCTCGTCCGTGGCCCAGGACGCCCGGCCGTACGTGCTGATGAACTACACGGACCAGATGAACGACGTCATGACCCTGGCCCACGAGCTTGGCCACGGCATGCACTTCACGCTGTCCAACCGCCACCAGACCGCCCTGTCCGCGCACACGGGCCTGGCGTTGGCCGAGGTGCCGTCAACGTTCGCCGAGCTGCTGACGTTCGACCACCTGCTGGAGACCGAGACGGATCCCGGTACGCGTCGCGCGCTGCTGTGCGAACGCGTGGAGGGCGCATTCGCCACCGTGTTCCGCCAGACGGTGCTGGCGCGGTACGAGCAGCGCGCGTACGCCACCCGCCGCGACGGGCAGACGCTGACGGCCGACCGGCTGTCGGACGTGTGGTTCGCCGCCAACGAGGCGTACTACGGCGACGCCCTGCACCTGCCGGACGACTACCGGCTGGGCTGGTCGTACATCCCCCACTTCATCTCGACGCGCTTCTACACGTACGCGTACGTGTTCGCGCACCTCGTCACGCTGGCGCTGTACGCCCGCTACCGAGCCGAGGGTGCCCCGTTCGGCGCCCGCTACATGCGGTTCCTCGCCGCCGGCGGGTCGGACACGCCGGCCAACCTGCTGAGGCCGCTGGGTGTCGACCTCGACGACCCGGCCGTGTGGGACGCCGGCTTCGCCGAGATGGAGCGCATGATCGCCGACGCGGAGAAGCAGCCGGCCGGTTGACCCCGGGGCGCCGCACGCGGCGGCCCCCGGGGCACCGGGCGGGTGCGGCGGCTACTTCTTGCCGGCCTTCTTCTTGGAGGCCTTGAGCGGGTTGAGCGCCTTCTGCACCTGCTCGGGCAGCTCGGTCATGTGGTAGATGGGCAGGCCGCAGACGCCGCCGTGGCGGGTCGGCCGGGCCTGGCACGCCTCCGGGGGCTTGCCCCACAGCGTCATGGTGCGGTGACCGCGCTCGCACAGGTACACCTTGGCCTCCGTGGCACCCTCGGGCGCCTCGACCGCCAGGGCGGTGATGTCGACCTCCCCGGCCTCGGCCAGCTCGTCGACCTCGTTGGGTTGGTGCTCTTCCTTCTCGGGGGCCTGGTCGACGGCCTCGTCGACCTCGACCTGCTCGACCTCGTCGGCCATCGTTCGTGCTCCTCGGGGCGCTTTGCGACCGGCGGAGGATAGCGGGCGCGGGCCGCGGGGTCGAGCCTGTCGCTAACGTGCCGACCCGATGCGGCTCCCCGACGGCTTCGACGTGGTCACCGAGCACGTCACCGTGGCGGGCCTGACGGTGGAGGTGCGGCGGCCGCGTAGCGCCGAGGACCTCATCGACGAGGACGAGTACGCGCGCGACGAGAGGCTGCCGTACTGGGCCGACCTGTGGCCCAGCGGCCAGGTGCTGGCCGAGTGGGTCGCGACGCAGCCCCTTCGCGGTCTGCGCGTGATCGAGCTCGGGGCCGGCCTCGCCCTGCCGTCGCTGATGGCGCTGCGCCAGGGGGCCCGTGCGCTGGCCACCGACTGGTACCCCGAAGCCCTGGAGTTCGCCCGCGCCAACGCGGACCGCGCCGGCGTGGGGCGCCTGGCCACGATGGTCGTCGACTGGGGCGCGCCGTCTGACGAGGCGTTCGCGGATGCCCCGTACGATCTCGTGCTGGGCGCCGACATCCTCTATGAGAACCGGCATCCCGCACAGCTCGCGCCGCTCATCGCGCGGTTGTCCGGGCCCCGCACGCGGGTGGTCATCGCCGATCCGCGCCGTCCCGCCGCCGGCGGCCTGATCGCCGAGATGCGCGAGACGGACTGGCGGCACGAACGCATCGAGGTGCGCTTTCCCGGCCGGCCCGACGAGCAGGGAAGCGTGATCCACCGTCACGAGTTCACCCGGCGCGTCCCCAGGACTTGATCGCGGGCGGGGCGCGTCCGATAGACTGCCCGGAGCGCGATCCTCGGTAGCTCAATGGTAGAGCACTCGGCTGTTAACCGAGGGGTTGTAGGTTCGAGTCCTACCCGAGGAGTGCGCGAGGGCCCGCCGATCACCGTCGGCGGGCCCTCGCCGTTCCGGGCGCCGGGCCTACGGCACCAACACCAGCTTGCGACCGCCCGCGCCGGCGGCCTGCGCCCGCCACGCCGAGGCCACGTCGCGCAGGGGCACCGTGTCCACCGGCAGGCTCACGCCGCCGTCCATGGCCAGGCGCACCAGATCGGCGTGGGCCGCGCCGACCTGCTCGAACGGCTCGCTGAACAGGCTGAAGCCCCGGATGTCCACCCGGCCCCCTCGCAGCGGACCCCCCGGCAGCGCGCACACCTGGCCCGCGGCAGCCCCCACGTGCACCACCCGCGCCCCGTGGGCCAGGCTGCCGACGACCGCCGCCAGCGGCTCCCCCCACAACGCGTCGATCACCAGGTTCACCCGCTCCGGGCAGACGGCCGCCACCCGCTGGCCCAGGCCGGCGACGTCGCCCACGGGCACCACGTCGTCGGCGCCCAGCGCCCGCACCTGCCCCAGGCGCTCCTCGTCGCGGCCCACGCCCACCACGCGCCCGGCGCCCCGGGCCCTCGCCACCTGCACGGCCACCTGGCCCACGGCCCCGGTGGCGCCCAGCACCAGCACCGTCTCGCCCACCGCCACCCGGCCCCGGGTGACCACCGGCATCCACCCGGCCAGCCCCGCGACGCCCATCGCGGCCGCCGTCACGGGGTCCGCGTCGCGGGCAACGGGCACCAGCCGGTCGTCGGGCGCCTCGAACACCCCCGCCCAGCAGCCCGCCGCGGCCTGCAGGCACCACACCCGCGTCCCCGGCTCGTGGGCGTCGGACTCGAGCACCTCCCCCACCGCCTCCACGCCCGCAGCGAACGGCGGGTCCGGCAGCGGCAGGTAGAAGCGCCCGGCGCCGATCGCGAGGTCCACCGGGTTCACGGCGGCGGCCTCCAGCCGCACCAACGCGCGTCCCGGGCGGCGCGTGGGCGCCGGCATCTCGTGCACTTCGGGGGGTTCGCCCCAGGCGGCGATGACGGCGGTGGGGACGGTGGCGGGCACGCGACGGCTCCTATCCGGCGGTGGCACGGCCGGCGACGAACGCGCGGATCCTCGCGCACGCCTCCATCAGCCGCTGGGTGTCCTGTGTATACGCGATCCGCAGGTGCTCGTCGGGACGGTGCAGCCCGAAGTCACGCCCGGGCGTGAGCGCGACGTGGGCCTCGCGCAGCACGTCGCGGGCAAACGCGAAGCTGTCGCCGGTGACGCCCGTGACGTCGCAATAGACGTAGAACGCCCCCGCCGGCCGCGCCCGCACCGCGAAGCCCGTGGACGGCAGCTCGGCCAGCAGCGCGTCGCGGCGGGCTCCCAGCACGCGGCGGCGTTCCTCCGTGATCGCGAGCGTCTCCGGAGTGAACGCCGCGAGGGCCGCATGCTGGGCCGGCGCGGGCGCACAGATGTAGAGGTTCTGGGCGAGCTTCTCGGCATCGCGCACGTCGCGTTCGGGCACCACCATCCAGCCCAGGCGCCAGCCCGTCATCTGGTGGTACTTCGAGAAGCTGTTGATCACCACGGCGTCGGGGACCACGTCCAGCACCGTGGACGGCGGTGCGTCGTACACCAGGCCGCCGTAGATCTCGTCCACGATCAGAGTGGCGCCGCGGCCGCGGCACAGCTCGGCGATCCGGGCCAGTTCGTCGGGGGCGATGACCGTGCCGGTGGGGTTGGACGGCGACGCCACGATGACGGCGGCCACGTGGCGCGTCCACGCGTCGGCCAGCATGTCGGCCGTCGGCTGGTAGGCCGTGCCCGGGCCCGTCGGCAGCAGGCGCGCCCCGCCGCCCACGAACGTGGCGAAGTGACGGTTGCACGGGTAGGCGGGGTCGGCCATCAGGACCAGCGCGCCGGGGTCGAGCGCCATCCCCAGGGCCAGCAGAAGCGCCGCGCTCGATCCCGGCGTCACGACGACCCGGGCGGGGTCCACATCCACGCCGTGCGCGTCGGCGTAGTGCCCGGCGATGGCCTCCCTCAGCGCCGGGAGCCCCAGCGCGGGCGTGTAGCCCAGAGGTGCCCGGCGCAGCGCCCGGGAGGCGGCCTCCACCACCGGCTCCGGCGTCGGGAAGTCCGGCTCGCCGACCTCCAAGTGGATGACGTCGTGCCCCGCCGCCTCCAGCCGCTGCGCCGCGTCCAGCACCTCCATCACCTCGAACGGGGCGATCGACGCCAGGCGCGCGGCGCGGACGGGCGGGGGTATCGGCGATGTCACAGCGCCAGGTTGCCACAGGCCGATGCCGCGGGTGTAGGAAGGACTCGACCGACGGGGGACGAATGGAGCGGCCATGAAGACGTGGATGTACATCCTGGGTGTGATCGTGGTACTCGTCGTGCTGTTCTCCAGCAACGTGGTGGGCGCGGCCCTCTGCGTGCGCAACATCGGCTGCATCCACTCCACCGACGATGGGATCAAGGCGGACGCCTCCAATGTGGTCACCGTCCGCGTGAGCGACTGAGCCCCCCGGCCCCGTGCCGCTGATCCCCAACGACAAGCCCAAGTCGCCGATGACGGCGTGGTGGCAGGCCAGCTGGATGATCGGCCTGGTCGCCTGGCTGCTGCTGTTCCAGCTGTTCATCTTCCGGTCCGCCGACATGCTGTCGCACGGCATCGTCCAGCTGCTGCTGGTCGCCGGCGCGGGCCTGAGCGCCCTTGACGGCGTGCCGTACGTGCGCGGCGGCGAGCCGCACCACGCCCTGCGCCGCCGCAACCCGGACCGGGAGACGCTGCACGTCGTCACCGACGACGGCGAGCACGGCGTGGTCGTGATGAACCACATCGCGCCACCCAAGGGCGGCGGCGGGGGCGAGAAGAAGGCCCACCCCCTGCACCTGATCTTCTACGTCGCCCCGCGCACCGTGGGCGACGCGCTGCTCACGCTGGCGTGGAAGGGCATCGGCAAGGCTCTGGGGCGCGACGAGCGCAGGGTCGGCACCGGCACGAAGTCCGACACCCCCACCGGAGAGATCCACCGGCGCGGCCCGCAAACCGTCGTGGAGCGGCGCGAGCCCCGCTACCGTCTCTTCCGACCGTGATCGCGCGGGCGCCGGGCGGCGCCCCCGGGGCTAGATGACCGTGACGCCCGCCGCCTGGGGGCCCTTGGGGCCCTCCTGTGCCTCGTACTCCACTTTCTGCCCCTCGTCGAGCGAGCGGTAGCCGCTGCCCTGGATCTCAGAGAAGTGGACGAACAGGTCCTTGCCGCCGTCGTCGGGACGGATGAAGCCGTAGCCCTTCTCGGCGTTGAACCACTTCACGACACCCTGCGCCATCGTCGGTGTTCCCCTTGTGCGGTGCGACGGCCCGGGCGCCTGCGGGACGGGGTCCCCGCGACCGGCCGTGTGCGACGTTTCCGCGTCCCGGGCGGGACGCGTGCGCATCGTACCCCGCGCCCGACCCGTCGAATAGGGGCGCCGATCAGTTCCCGTCGCCGCGCAGCGCGGCGGCCATGGCGCCCGCCAGGCCCGCGGCGGCGTCCAGGCCGTCGCGCTCGATGGCGCGCACCAGCTGGCTCCCCACCACCACGCCGTCCGCGAACCGCCCGATGGCCGCCGCGTGCTCGGGCGTCTGGACGCCGAAGCCCACCACGACGGGCAGCGGAATCGCCCGCTTGACGCGGGCGACGAACGCGGCGAGGTCGTCGTCGACGCTCACGGCGCCGCCGGTGACGCCCGTGACCGACACGCAGTAGACGAATCCCTCGGCCACCTTCGCGACGTCGGCGAGACGCTCGTCCGTGGTGGTGGGGGCCACGAGGCTGATCATCGCCACGCCCGCCTGGCGCGCCGCCGCCCGTACGTCGTCGCCCTCGTCGCACGGCAGGTCCGACACGATGAGGCCCGCGACCCCCGCGTCCGCCGCGGCGCGCATGAACCGCTCGGGCGGCCCCGCCATCACCAGGTTGAGGCACGTCATCAGCACCACGGGCGGCCCGTCGCGCACGTCGCCCGCCAGCGCGATGACGTCGTCGGGGACGACGCCCGCGTCCAGCGCCACCTGCCCCGCGGCCTGCACGGTGGGGCCGTCGGCCAGGGGATCCGAGAACGCGATGCCGATCTCGAGGATGTCGGCGTGCGCCCCCAGCGCGCGCGCGACATCGCGGCTGGCCCCGAGCGTCGGGAACCCGCCCATCATGTACGGCACCAGCAGCGGCCGCTCCGCCGCCGCGAACGCCTCGCGCAGCCGCGCCGCCCCGTCAGCCATCGATGCCCATCGCCTCGGCCGCCTGGTCCACGTCCTTGTCGCCCCTGCCGGACAGGCACACGAGGATCGGCCCCTTGGTGCCCCAGGCCCGGCCCTCGCGGGCGACCGCGGCCAGGGCGTGGCTGGACTCCAGCGCCGGGATGATGCCCTGGGTGCGGCACAGCGCTCCGAACGCCTCCAGCGCCTCGTCGTCGGTGGCGCTGACGTAGCGCACCCGCCCCGCGTCGCGCAGGTGGCTGTGTTCGGGCCCCACGCCCGGGTAGTCGAGCCCCGCGGAGATGGAGTGCGCCTCGGCCACCTGCCCCTCGGGCGTCTGCAGCAGGTACGACAGCGACCCGTGCAGCACGCCCGGGCTGCCCTCCCCCAGGCTGGCGCCGTGCAGACCGCTGGAGATGCCAGTGCCGGCGGCCTCCACGCCCACCAGCGCAACGCCGCCGTCGCCGAGGAAGCCCCGGAACATGCCGATGGCGTTGGAGCCCCCGCCCACGCACGCCACCACGGTGCCGGGCAGGCGCCCCTCCGCGTCCATCACCTGGGCGCGCGACTCGATGCCGATGACGCTCTGGAGCTCGGCGACGATCTCGGGGTACGGCGCGGGCCCGACGGCCGAGCCGATGACGTAGTGCGTGTCGCGGACGTGGGTGACCCAGTCGCGGATGGCCTCGCTGGTGGCCTGCTTGAGCGTGCCGGAGCCGGCGTCCACGGGCCTCACCTCGGCGCCCAGCATGTTCATGCGGATCACGTTGAGCCGCTGGCGCCGCATGTCGGTGCGCCCCATGAACACGACGCACTCCATGCCGAACAGCGCGGCCGCGGTGGCCGTCGCGACACCATGCTGGCCGGCGCCGGTCTCGGCGATGATGCGGCGCTTGCCCATGCGCCGGGCGATCAGCACCTGCCCGATGGCGTTGTTGATCTTGTGCGCGCCCGTGTGGCACAGGTCCTCGCGCTTGAGGTAGATCGGCCCGGCCTGGTACTCGGCCTCCAGGCGCTCGGCGCGGTACAGCGGCGTGGGCCGCCCCACGTAGTCACGCAGCAGGCCCGCCAGCTCGGCGCGGAACGCCGGGTCGTCGCGCGCCGCGTCGTACGCGGCCGCGAACTCGTCGAGGGCCGGGATGACCGTCTCGGGGACGTACCGCCCCCCGTAGGGGCCGAAGCGCTGCGCGATGGTGGTCAATCAGGCTCCCGTGAGGGCGTCGTCGGCGGCCCGGACGGCCGCGCAGAACCGGGCGATCCGGTCCGCGTCCTTCACGCCCGGCGCGGACTCGACTCCCGAGGAGACATCGACCAGGTCGGGCCGCAGAGCGGCGATCGCGGCCCCCACGTTACCGGGATCGAGGCCGCCCGCGACCCCGAACGGGCGAGGCGGCGCCGCGGCGGCAAGCGCGTCCCAGTCGAGCCGCACGCCCGTGCCCCCGTGCATCCCGGGCACCGCGGCGTCGTACAGAGTGATGTCGGCGTCGGTGCCCACGTCGGCGGCGCCCCGGAACCTCACGCCGCGCACCACCGCGCACCCCAGCGCGGCGCGGACGTCGGCGGCCGACAGGGCCGACCCGTGCAGCTGGACGTGTGTGAGGCCGCACCCCTCCACTGCCGCCCGCAGCGCGTCGAGCGTGGGGTCCACGAACACCCCCACCCGGGCCGCCCCGTCCCCGACGTCCTCCAGCACCCGCGCCGCCGTCGGGACGTCCACGCGCCTCGGGCCGTCCGCGAACACGACGCCGACGGCCCACGCGCCTGCGGCCACGGCGGCCGCCGCGTGCCGGGGGTCCCGCAGGCCGCAGATCTTGACGCGCGTCGGGCCGCTCACCGGCCCTCGTCGGAGGGCGGCATCCAGCGGGGCAGGAACACCCGGACCGTGGTGCCCTCGCCCGGGACGCTGGTCAGCGCGAACGTCCCGCCCAGCACCTGGGCGCGGTCGCGCATGCCGTGCAGGCCGAAGCGCGCGATGGGGGCACCGTCGCGGGGGCGCATCGCGTGCTCGGCGTCGAAACCGACGCCGTCGTCGCGCACCTCCATCAGCACTCCCGTCTCGTCCTCCACCACCGTGACGTGGGCGTTGCGGGCGTGTCCGTGACGATGGGCGTTGCCCAGGGCCTCCTGGAGGATGCGGTAGAACGTGATGCGCTGCGTGATGGACACGCCGTTCACGGCGAACTCGCCCTGCATGTCGGTGGTGACGCTGGCGCCGCTGCGGGTCTCGAACCCCACGATGGCGTCGTTGAGGATGTCGGCCAGGCGCCGGTTCTCGAACTGCGCGGGCCGCAGGTGGCCGATCAGCTCGCGCATCTCGGTCAGCGCGCCCCCCAGGGTCTCGTACACGCGCTCCAGGGCGGGCTTGAGGCTCTCGGGCAGCGTCGCCGGGTCGGCCTCGGCCAGGTCGGCGTCCAGCAGCTGCAGCTCCAGCAGCGCCACCGACAGGTGCTGGGTCGGGCCGTCGTGGATGTCGAGGCCGATGCGCGACAGCAGGCGTTCGTCGCTCTCGAGCACCTGCGCCATGGCGCGCTCGAGGTCGGCCCGCAGCCTGCCGGCCTCCAGGGCCGCCCCAACCCGCTCGGCCGCCACGCGCAGCACCATGCCCGCGTGGTCGCCCTCGACGGACCCGACGGCGGCGACGGCGCTGTCGGATCGCCCCGGTACCCGCACGACGGCGGGCAGGTGCACGTCGCCCACGGTCACGGGCGACGCGGCGTCCGCCGCGGCCAGCACCGCCCCGGTCCCGGCGGCCAGGGCCGCGACGTCGGCGTCCGGCACGTCGCCGCCGGCCACCACCGCCTCCGGCGAGGGGCGCCCGGACGACACCAGCACGGCCCCCCGCGCCCCCACCCCGCGGCCCACCACGGCCAGCAACGGGCCGCAGTCGGGCCACGTGCCGTGCACGGGAATGGGGCACTCGAGGACTGCGGAAATCGTCGCGAACGACGGTTCCGGCAAGAATTGTGAGGATCCCTGTTCCATGTGCGGAAGATGCTATCGGCTGGCCATGGCGATCAGCGTAGGGTTCCTGTACTTCTCCCATCCCTGAACTAGCGGTCAGTCTAGGTTCCCACGCGGCGGAGAGCCCCTAGTGTTGCCCCACATGAATCGTTTGCATGTCACACCGAATGCCCCGCGGTGTTCATGGGGAAGCGACCGGTGAGCGCCGACACGCGTGCCACGTCCGGCGCACCCGCCCGGACCGCTGCCTCCGTGGACCAGGTCCGCGTGCTGCTGGCCGACGACAACGCCCGCTTCCGCGAGTTGCTGCGCCGCCTGCTGGAGCGTGAGAACGGCATCCACGTCGTGGCCGAGGCCGACAACGGCGCCCACGCGCTGGAGCTCGCCGTCGAGTACGAGCCCGACGTCGTGCTGATGGACCTCTCCATGCCCGGCGTCGACGGTCTGGAGGCCACCCTCAACCTCAAGCGGCGGCTGCCCAACGTGACGGTGCTGATGCTGTCCGTTGCCGACAAGGAGCACGAGATCGCGGCCGGGCTCGCCGGCGGCGCCTCGGAGTTCCTCATCAAGGGAACGCCCGCCTCGGAGATCGTCGCGGCCATCCGCCGGCACACGCCCGAGGTGGCGTAGAGCGCCCCTCCCGGGGGCCGTCGGCCCCTCCGGTCGTCACGACGCCCGCGCGGACGGGTAACGTAAGGGGGTCCGAGATCCCGCGTGCCTCCACGCCCGCCGCGGCGGCGGGGGCGGCGATCGTTTCCTGAAAGGCCCTGGGGACGGCTTATGTCCGACGACGCCAGCGCACTGGCCAAGCCCAAACTCCGCGTCGCCATCGCGGACGACCACCGCCTGATGCTCGACGGCATCAAGCGCGCGCTCGAGACCGCGCCCGACATCACGGTGGTGGGCGAGGCGATGAGCGGCGAGGAGATGCTGGCGCTGGTCCCTCAGGTCAACCCCGACGTCGTCATTCTCGACATGCGCATGCCCAAGGGCGACGGCATCACGACGCTGGCCAAGATCAAGAAGGGCCACCCGGACGTCAAGGTCATCATCCTCTCGATGTTCGAGGACCCCGAGCACATCAACCAGGCGCTGGACAACGGGGCGTCGGGCTACGTGGTGAAGTCGATCAACCCGCTCGACCTGGCCTCCGCCATCCGCCAGGCGGTGGAGGGCACGGTCATCACCCGCTCGGGCCCGCCCGCGGCCGAGCCGGCGCGCGGCGCCCAGCAGAACCCCGGCGGTCTCACCGAGCGCGAACTCGCCATCCTCAAGCTCGTCGCCGAGGGCCTGTCGAACCTCGACATCGCCAGCAAGCTGTACGTCACCGAGCAGACGGTGAAGTTCCACCTGTCGAACATCTACCGCAAGCTGGGCGTGGGCAACCGCACCGAGGCGACACGGTACGCGTACCGCAACAACCTCATCGAGTAGGTGCTCCTTCCGGCACGCCGCGCCGTGACCGGGTTTGCTGAGCACCGCCGGCGCGCCGACGGACGATGCGGCGGGTGCCGGCGTGTGCCTGCTCACCGCGACGGCGGGGACTGCTTCGCCCGCCGCAGCCTCGCGCCCGTCGACGCCCAGGAGTTCGCGGCCCCCTGACCCGCGCCGGCGGGCGTGATGCGCCTGGTGCTCCAGTGCCTGACCGCCCGGCGCCGCGCGTCCGCTACGATGGCGGACGTGAACGCGGACCCCGACACGATCCCGACCGAGGTGGGCGACGATGCCGAACCTGCCGAGGATCCGGCGAGCGTCGGGCCGGGCCGCGTCAGGCAGCGCTGACGGGGACACCCCGGCCGCCCGCGAGCCCGACATCCAGCGCCTCGAGGCCCACGGGGTCACGTGGCTGAACATCGAGTCGCCCACCGAGGTCGAGATCGAGTGGCTGGCCCAGAACCACCGGTTCCACCCGCTGGACCTGGAGGACGTACGCTCGCGCCGGCGTCAGCGGGCGAAGATCGACGAGTACGACGACTACGTGTTCATCGTGCTGCACTTCCCCCGCTTCGACAAGCGGACCCAGCGGCTGCAGGCGGCGGAACTCAACCTGTTCGTCGCCGACAACCTCGTCATCACGCTGCCGAACGAGCACATGAAGGCGCTGTCGGCCATGTTCTCGCGCTGCGAGTCACGCGAGGAGACGCGCCGCCAGATGATGGCCCGCGGCTCCGGGTACCTCCTGTACGCCATCGTCGACGCGATGTTCGACTACTGCTTCCCGATCCTCGACAAGATCGGTTTCAAGCTGGACGCCCTGGAGGACGAGATCTTCGAGGGCGGCGGCGAGGACATCGTCCGCGACATCTCCAACGTCAAGCAGGAGATCATCAACTACCGCCGCATCATCCAGCCCCAGCGCCCCACGCTGCGCCGGCTGGAGCGCGAGGTGCACGAGTACGCACCGCAGGACCTCGAGATCTACTTCGACGACATCGTCGACAAGAACGAACGCATCTGGGACCTGCTGGAGGGCTACAAGGAGGTGGCCGAGGCGCTCGAGGCCACGAACGAGTCGGTCATCACGCACCGCTCCAACGAGATCATCCGGGTCCTCACGGTGCTGTCGGCCCTCATGCTGCCGCTGACCCTCATCACCGGCTTCTACGGCATGAACATCGACGCGCTGATGTTCGCACACCACGGGTGGCTTTCCGTGCTGTTCGTCGTGACGGTGATGGTCGCGACCGCGGCCGGGCTGCTCGGCTGGTTCCGCCACCGGCGGTGGATCTGACGTGATCGACCACGTCGTCGTCGGCGTCGCCGACATCGACGCGGCCCGGGCCTTCTACGAGCAGGCGCTCCGCCCCCTGGGCCTGCGCGTGGTGCGTGATCGCGAGGACTACGTCGGCTTCGGGGACGGCGCCCCGCTCTTCTTCCTCGCGGCGCGACCCCCCACCGTCGATGTGCACGTCGCGTTCACGGCTCCCGACGCCGCCGCGTGCGACGCGTTCCACGCCGCGGCGCTGGCGGCCGGCGGCACCGACAACGGCGCCCCGGGGCTGCGCCCCCGGTACCACGCCGGGTACTACGGCGCGTTCGTCCGGGACCCGGACGGCGACAGCGTCGAGGCCGTCTGTCACGGGGCATCCCCCGCCACCGAACCCGGCGGTGTCGATCGCTAGTGTGGCGGGGTGAGCGTGCCCGACGACCGCCCCCCTCGCGACATCATCTGGGCGCCGTGGCGCATGTCGTACCTGGACGATGAGCACGACGGCGCCCACGACGGGCCCGCCTGCGTGTTCTGTGCCATCGGCTCCCGCCCCGCCGACGACGCCCGCAACTACGTGCTGGCGCGGTCCGGGCTCTGCTTCGCCGTGCTCAACCTGTACCCGTACAACAACGGCCACCTCATGGTGATCCCGTACCGCCACGTGCCGTCCCTGCTGGACCTGGACGACGCCGAGACGGGCGACGTGATGGCCCTCGCGCGACGCGCCCAGCGGGTGCTCCAGGACGCGCTCCACCCGCACGGCGTCAACCTCGGCATGAACCAGGGGCGGGCCGCGGGTGCCGGCATCCCCGACCACCTGCACACGCACATCCTCCCCCGCTGGGACGCGGACACGAACTTCATGAGCCCCCTCGCCAACGTCCGCGTGATGCCCCAGAGCCTCGACGAGACCTACTCCCTCCTCCTGCCAGGATTCGCCACATGACCGTCACCCCCGAGATCTTCAAGGCCTACGACGTCCGCGGGCTGTACCGCGAACAGGTGGACGAGGACGGCTTCGAACGCATCGGCCGCGCGTTCGTGGACGTGGTGCGGCAGAACACGCCGGGCGTCGAGAACCCGCGCGTCGCCGTGGGCCACGACGTCCGGCTGTCGTCGCCGTCCATGGCCGACGCGTTCGCGGCGGGCGCCGCGGCGGCGGGTGCGCGGGTGACGGAGTTCGGCCTGGCCGCCACCGAGATGGTGTACTTCGCCGTCGCCGACGGGGGCTTCGACGCCGGAGCGGTCGTCACCGCCAGCCACAACCCACCCCAGTACACCGGCGCCAAGCTGGTGCTGGCGGGCGCCGTACCCCTCTCGGGCGACACCGGCATCGGTGAGGTGGGCCGCTTGGCCACGGGCGACGTCCCGGGTGACCGCCCCGGCGGCTCACGCGAGCGCGACGAGACGCTGCTGGGGCGCTTCGTCGACCATTGCATGGGCTACGTCGACCCGGGCGCGATCGGCCGCCAGAGGGTGGTGCTGGACGCCGCCAACGGCATGGCGGGCGTGTACCTGCCGCCCGTGCTCGAGCGCCTCGACCTCGACGCCGTCGAGTGCTTCCTCGACCCGGACGGCCGCTTCCCCCATCACGAGCCGAACCCGCTGCTGCCCGAGAACCGGGAGTTCATCGAGGCCAAGGTCGTGGAGGAAAAGGCCGACCTGGGCATCGCGTTCGACGGCGACGCCGACCGGTGCTTCTTCATCGACGACACGGGCGACTTCGTCGCGGGTGACTTCCTCACGGCGCTGCTGGCCACGCACCTGCTCGCCCGCGGTGGCCCCGCGCCGATCATCTACGATCTGCGGGCGTCCTGGGCCGTGCGCGACGCCGTCGTCGCGGCGGGCGGCACGCCGTTCGAGAACCGCGTGGGCCACGCGTTCATCAAGCGGCGCATGCGCGAGATCGACGCGGTCTTCGCGGGCGAGGTCAGCGGCCACTACTACTTCCGCGAGTTCTCGTACGCCGACACGGGCCTCATCCCCGCGCTGCTGGTGCTGGAACTGCTGGGCGAGCGCGGCGCGAAGATGAGCGAGTTGATCGCCGGGTTCCGTGACAGGTACCACATCTCGGGCGAGATCAACTCCACGGTGGACGACGCCCCCGCCGCCATCGAGCGTATCCGCGCGCGGTACGCGGACGGCCAGCAGACGACGGTGGACGGGCTGTCGGTGGAGTACCCCGACTGGCACTTCAACGTGCGGTCCTCCAACACCGAGCCCCTGCTGCGCCTCAACCTCGAGTCGCTGGTCTCGCAGGCCGACATGGAGCGGCGCCGCGACGAGGTCCTCGAGCTGATCAACGCGTGAGCGCCACCGCGTCCGCCACGATCGCGGTCCGCCTGGACGAGGCGGTGCTGCGCTACCCCGGCACGCCCGCGCCGGCCGTCGACGGGCTCACGCTCGACGTGCCCACGGGCGGCGGCGTGGTCATCACGGGGGCCGACGGCGCGGGCACCAGCGCCGTCATCCGCGCGCTCGCCGGCCTGCTGGTGCCGTTCTCAGGGCTGGTCGAGGTGCTGGGCTCCCCCGCCCACGACCCCGCGCTGCGTCCGCGCGTGGGCTACTGCCCGGAGCGGCGGCCCTTCGTGCGCCACCTTCGCGTGCGGGAGGTGGGCGTGATCGTCGCCCGCGTCCGGGGCCTGGGCACCGCCGCCGCCGCACCGGCGCTGCGCGCGAGCGGCCTGGACCCCGACGACGCCCGCCGCGTGGGCGGGCTGGAGCTCGGCGACGTGCGCCGCCTGGCTCTGGCCTGCGCCCTGGTGGGAGACCCCGACGTGCTGGTACTGGACGACCCCTGGGAGTACCCCGAGACCGTCGAGGCCCTCGGGGCCGCCCGGGCCCGCGGCGCCACCGTCGTGCTGGCCACCCCGGACCCCGGCGGCTTCCCCGGCCTCGTCGGCCCTCTCGTGACGCTGCCCGGCGGCGGCGACGAGCAGGAGGGCCGCCCGTGACCGCGTTCCTCACCCTCCTTCGGGCCGACGACGCGGCGGCCAGCCGCTCGCGCGTCGTGTGGGCGATCGCCGGCCTCGGCGCGGCATGGGCCGTGCTCATCGCCGTCCTGGCCCGCGGGTCCGACGCCGCCACCCGCCAGCACGCGCTGCAGGCCGACGGGGCGTCCCTGATGCTCCTGGGCGGTCTCGTCGCCGCGCTGACGCTGGGCGCCAGCGCGTTCCCCGGCGACGCCCACTCCGGCTACCTGGGGATGCTGGTCTCCGCGGGCGCCGACCGCCGGGCCGTCGCCGCCGCCCGCGTGCTCGCCCGCATGGGGACCCTCGCGGGGATCATGGCGCTGTGGTGGGGCATCCTGCAGCTCGGCTCGTGGAGCCTGGGCCTGGGCTTCGACGAGGCCCTCACCACCCACACCCTCGCGATGCTGGTGAACAACGGGGTCGCTCTGGCGGCGGCTGCGCTGATGTCGTCGCTGATCGGCGCGGGCGCCGCCGCCGCGTTCGGCCTGATGGTGTTCGTCACGGCCCAGGGCCTCGCGAACCTGAAGGCGGCACTGGACCAGCACGTCGTGGAGAACGACCCGACGGGCATCATCACGCCGCTCTACGTCGTGCTCCCCCGGGGCATCGTGTCGCCCATGCTGGAGGCCCACCAGCGCGAGGGCATCCGCAGCCTCGCCGCGCCCGAGGTGAAGATCAACGGGCTCGACGTGATCGTCCCGGCCTCGCAGTGGCCCACGGTGGTGTGGACTCTCGCGTGGATCGCCGCGCTCGTGTTCCTCACCACCGTGGGCTTGCGCCGCCGCCAGCTGTAGCGGTCGCCGTGACCCGCCGCGTCCTGCACATCAGCGACACCCACTTCGCGGCCCCGGGCCACGCGGGCGAGCCGCCGGGGCTCGACCCCGTGGCGCGCCTGGAGACCGTGCTGGACGCCGTCGCGGCCGAGGGGTTCACCCCGGACCTCATCGTCCACACGGGCGACGTCGCCGACGACGGGTCGGCCGACGCGGTCGAGCGCGTCCGGGCCCGGCTGGCGGCGGTCGCCCCCACCGTCGCGGTGCCGGGTAACCACGACAACCCGGCGGTGGTGCGCCGCGCTTTCGGCCCGCCCGAGGCCGTCGCGGGCCCGTGGCGCGTCGCGGGCATCGACACCGTGATCCCCGGCGAGGTCGGGGGCCACTCCCGCGCCCTCGCGGCCGCGGTCGCCGCCGCGGACGGCCCGACGATCCTGCTGATGCACCACCCCATCCGTTCGCACAGCACGCACCCATGGTTCCGGGTCGACGGAGGCGAGGACGGCCTCCCGCTGCTGGCCGCGAGCCCCCACCCGTGGGTGGTGCTGAGCGGTCACACGCACGAGGTGTACGAGGAGGCCGCCGGGCCGGACGGCCGCGTGCGGCTGTGGGGCGGCCCGGCGACGCACTACGCGCTGCGGCACGAGGCCGACGCGTGGCGGGTCGTCCCGGGCCGGACCGGGGCGCGTCTCATCGAGCTGGGCGACGACGGCGCGGTCGCCGCCCGCATCGTCCGCGCGTAGGGGCGTCAGCCGCCCATGCCCGGCGTGTACGGCTCCCCCGGCGTCCCGCCGAGCGCGAGCAGCGTGATGCCCTCGCCACCGGCAGTCCAGTGGCGCTCCACGTCGCTGGGCACGCGCACCATGTCCCCCTGGTTCACGGCGTGCGAGCCGCCGTCGGTCTCCAGCGTCCCCGCGCCGGACATGACCACGTAGACCTCCTCCTGCCCGTCCTTCGCGTGGCTGTGGCGCGGGTAGCCGGTGACGCCGGCGTCGATGTCGATGACGTTCATGCCCCAGGCCGATACGCCCAGGGCCGCGCCGGCCGGGCGGAAACCGACACCCGGGATGCTGTTCGGCCCCTCGTAGGGCTCCACGCTACGGATGTTGACCTGCGTGATCTCGTCGGCCATCGGGGTTCTCCCTCGTCTCGTGGTGCGGTCACGGGGAGGGTACGGTGACCGGCGTGGAGCGTCTTGAACAAACGCGACCCCCCGGTGGCGGCCGCAGCCGGGGCCTGGTGTCCAGCCGGGTGAGCGGAGCGCGTGTGGACGTGGCGTTCTTCGCTCCCCCCGCCGACCTCGCCGCGCACGTGGAGGTGCTGTGGGCAGGATGGTGGGACCTGCGGGGTGACACGCCCCACACGTCGCGCCTGCTGCCGGACCCGTGCGTGAACATCGCGTTCGAGGGCGACGAAAGCCGTGTGGTGGGTGTGTGGACGCGCACGTGGTCGCGCACCCTGGAGGGCCGGGGGTCCGTGCGGGCCGCGAAGCTGGCGGCGGGGGCGGTGGGCGCGTTCCTCGACGCCGACGCCGCGGACCTGGCGAACCGGCTCACGCCGTTGGCCGACGTCGCGGGCCCGGACGCCGGCGCCGAGTTGCGGCGGCGCGTGCTGGACCCCGCCCGGGCCGAGGCGGGCTGCGCGGCGGTGGCCCGCTGGCTTCGCTCCCGGCGCCGCGACCCGTTGCCCGACGGCGTGGCGACCGCGATGGAGGCGTGCCGGCTCGCCGCCGGTGACCCGTCGCTGCTGACGGTGGAGGCGCTCGCGCGGGCCGTGGACATGTCGCCGCGCGCGCTGCAGCGCCTGTTCCGCCGCCACGTGGGCGGCTCGCCGAAGTGGCTCATCCGCCGTCACCGCCTGCAGGAGGCCGCCGCGCGGATCGAGCGGGGCGAGGACGGCGGCCTGGCCGGACTGGCCGCGGAGCTGGGCTACGCCGACCAGGCCCACCTGACTCGCGACTTCACCGCGGCCGTCGGCGCGTCACCCGCCCGCTTCGCCCGGGACGTCCACCGGTAGCGGCCATCACGGGCCGACCAGCGACGCGGGGACGCCGTCGGGGCGCCGCGAGGCCCACGCGCCGTCGTGGACCGTGGCCGAGCGTTTCACCTCGATCGCCACGATGGCCGCGACGTGCCGGCCGGCGATCAGGTTCACCTCGCGCTCGCCGCGACGGATCCGCTGTCGGACACGACGGCCTCGGTGGCTCGGGCGTGTGCCCGGACGCTCCGCGTCGCCTGCGACTCGCACATCGCCTCGACGCGGCCTCCTACCCGGTGTGCGAGTTCCCGCAGAACCGTTCCGGGAGCCTGAATAGGACCGCTTCGGGAACGGCGCTACGCCGGGACGGACTCCCGGTCCACCCGGTTGTACAGCGTGTCGCGTTCCACAGGGGTCTTGCCGCCGGCGCGCACCAGGTCGCTGATGCGATCCTGCGACAGGCCCAGCGGGGTCTGCACCGTGGTGGCGTGCGCGATGCGCTCCTCGATGAGCGTCCCCGACAGGTCGTCCAGGCCGTACGAGAGCGCCTCGGACGTGATCTCCTCGCCCAGCATCACCCAGTGGCCCTTGATGTGCGGGAAGTTGTCCAGGAACAGGCGTGCCGTGGCGATGGTGCGCAGCTTCTCCTCACGGCTGGGGCCGGGAAGGTACGCGAACTCGGTGTTGCCCGGCAGGAACGGCAGCGGGATGAACGCCTGGAAGCCCCGGGTGTCGTCCTGCAACTCGCGCAGCTGGCGCATGTGGTCGACCTGTTCGCCGGGCGTCTCGAAGTGGCCGAAGAGCAGCGTCGCGTTCGTGCGCATGCCCTGGGCGTGCGCCTCGCGATGCACCTCCAGCCACGTCTCGGACGGCACCTTGCGGTCGGCGATGATCGTGCGCACGCGCTTGCTAAACACCTCGGCGCCGCCGCCCGGCATGGTGTCGTGGCCGGCCGCGCGGGTGCGGGCCAGCGCCTCCTTGTGCGACACCTTCGACACGCGGGCGATGAAATCGATCTCCACCGCGGTCAGCGCCGTGAGCGACACCTGCGGGTACGACGCCTTCAGCTCGCTGAACAGCTCTTCGTAGTACGGGAGGTCGTACTCCTTGGTCATTCCGCCCACGATGTGCAGCTCGGTGATGCCCTGCGACGTGAGCTGGCCGGCGCGCTCCACCAGCTGATCGACGCTGTACGCGTACGCGCGCTCGTCCTTCTCGGTCCACACCGCGAACGCGCAGAAGCCGCAGCCCACCACGCAGATGTTGGTGGGGTTGAGGTGCGCGTTGACGTTGTACGTCACCTCGCCCCCGTACCGGCGGCGGGTGGCGGCGTCGGCCGCGGCACCCAGATCCTCGAGGGGGGCCCGCTCGTACAGGGCGACGGCCTCGTCGGGCGTGATGCGCTCGCCGTCGGCGGCGCGGGAAAGGATGGCGTCGATCATGCCCGCAAGGCTATCAAGAGCGCCCGCTCGAGCCCCGGGGCCGGGGCGACCACCCGGCCCCGTGAGCCGCGCCGGTCAGCCCTCCCGGCGCGCGGAGACCAGCAGGCGCCGGTCGCCGACGGAGAACGGCCGGTCGCCCTCGCCCGACCACAGCGCGACGTCCGCGAAGCCCGCCGCGCGGAGCATCTCGCCGATGTGCCCGCACGTGTACACGCGGTGATATGCGACCCGCGTCTCACGCTCCGCCCCGCGGGACAGCTCGCACGTGCTGACGATGGTGCTCGTGGGAGCGTGGTACACGGTGTGGGCGGTGCACGAGATATCGCCCACCGCGTACCGCCGGGACTCCTCGTCCGCATACCCTGGCAGCACGGACTCGGCGCACGTGCCCGCGTCCACGACGATGCCCCCGCCGGGACGCAGGACGGCCGCGAACACGCGGCACAGAGCCGCGGTCGCGCCGGTCTCGAAGTACCCGAAACTGTTGCCCATGCACACCACGGCGTCGTGCCGCGGGTCGGGCTCGAGCGCACGCACGTCGGCAACGGAGAACCGCGCGGGGAGACCCGCGTCGGCGCACGCCGCGCGGGCGCGGGCCACGGCCTCCGGGGACGCGTCCACTCCCGCCACGCGGTACCCACGGGCCGCCAGCGCCACGACGTGGCGCCCGCTGCCGCACGGGGCGTCGAGGATCCGCGCGCCGGGCCGCAGGCGCAGACGCCGGCCGATGAACGCCACGTCGTCGTCGGCCGGCGGGGCGACCCGCCGCCAGAACTCGTTGACGAGCGGGGTGAAGAAGTGCAGGTACCAGTCGCCCGCGGACGCGGGCACGGGGTGATCGGACACTCGGGTGTCCTCCCTTTCGGAAGCGGTCGTGCGGCGACGGTCACAGGTCGTCCGGGCATGGCAGCGCGGCGCCGCCGGTGCGCCGCGGGCAGCGCGGTCCGCGGGGGACCGCTCTCGTCGGCCCGGGACGCGTCCCGGGTACCCATGGCATCGCTTCCGTGTCGTCCGGCCCGGTCGGGCACCGGGCTGCGGGGGGGGGCGAGGCTACCCCGCGGGAACCAGGGCCGTCAACCCCGCGCGGGCGTCCCCGCGGCGGCGGGTGCCCTACCATCGGCCCATGAGCGAGTTCGCGTTGAAGGAATGGGGCGTCACGTGCGAGGCGCTCGGGGCCGGCGATCAGGTGCTGATCGTGCGCAAGGGCGGCATCGGCGAGAAGCGCTTCGAGTTGCCCCACCCCCGGTTCTTCCTGTTCCCCACCTACCTCCACCAGCGGCCGGAGCTGGTGAAGCCCGAGTTCCACACGCGCTACGCCGCGTCGCTGGAGCGGCGGGACGAGCCGCAGCGGCTGCCGCTGGCCCTGTATGCGGAGCTGGTGTCGTCGTACGCCCTGACCGGCGACGACGCGCTGGCCGCCGTGGACGCCGAGCACACCCTGACGCACGACTACGCAGCCGAACGCCTCAAGTGGCGCCGCAAGCACCCCCTGTGGGCCGCCGTTCTGCGCGTGTGGCGCGTGGACGACCCGCCGGTCCTTGACGTGGGCTCCGAGCACGGCGGCTGCGTCAGCTGGATCGCCCTCCCGGAGGGCATCCGGCCGGGCGCCCGCACCCCCGTGCTGAGCGACGACGCGTTCGCGGCCGCGGAGGCCCGCGTGGCCGCCGCGTTGGCGCCGTTCGCCGAGGCCGCGACCGACGCCGGCCTTGCTAACGTTCCCGCCCGATGAGCTACGTCTCGACGTTCAACGACATCGTCGGCGAGCTGCCGGACGACTGGTCACTGCTCGACCTCTACATCGCGCTCGACGACCCGCTGCGCCTGGGCGAGGCCCGCGTGGCGCTGGGCCGCGCCAACCCCCGGCCGGTGTTCGGCGACGGCGACCACGACTTCGCCCTCACGGCCGCGAACACGCAGGGGCGCGGGGCCGCCGTCGGCGTGGTCCGCTCGGCGCTGCGCCTGCTGGATGACCTCGAGGTGCCGGGCCGCCTGTGGGCGGGCGACGTCACCAGCGTTCAGCGCCCCGCCCCGGCCCACCGCCAGGGTCCGTAGCGCCGGTGTACCGCAGCGAGGACGACATCGCGCTGCTGACCGAGCTGCTGGGCGTGCTCGACGGATCGGTGGCGGCCGGCGGCCTGAGCGCCGGCACGTTCCTGGTGCTGCGCGCGCTGCGCGGGTGGGGCGGGGAGGGGCCGGCGTCCGTCACGGCCCTGGCGGAGGTCCTCGACGCGGACGGCACCGAGGTGGCCGAGATGCTGCGCCGGCTGGCGGAGGACGGCCTGGCCGACGTGCGTCCCAACGGCGTGTCGATCACCGGCGACGGCATCGCGCGCCTGGAGCGCACGACCGAGGACGCGAACGCCGCAATCCGCGCGCACGTGCTGGACCGGCCGCACTCCGCGACGGTGTACGGCCTGGTGGCGTCCATGCAGGCCGGCCGGTTCACCGTGGACGACCTGCTGGAGTTCGTTTCCGGTGATCCCGGCCCCTCCGGCGACGGGGAGTGACGCCCCCGCGCATCGCCCTGCTGGGCGACCTGCGGGACCACGTGAGCCACCGGGAGCTGGACTCCCTGCGCATGCGTCTGGACGCCCACACCGAGTGGGTGCCGACCGACTCGGGCACCGACGTCACGGCGTTCGACGGCGTCTGGCTGGTGCCCGGGTCGCCGTACGCCGACGACGCCGCCGTCTACGCCGCGCTCCGGGCGGTGCGGAGGGCCGGCGTGCCATTCCTGGGGACGTGTGGGGGGCTGCAGTACGCGGCGATCTCGTTTCTGCGCGACATCGCGGGCGTCGACGCCACGCACGAGGAGTCGGACGCGGTGGAGGGGGTCGACGGGCACGCCGTGCGCACGCTGGCGTGCGATCTGCACGGCGAGGAGCGCCCGGTCACGCCGGTGCCCGGCACCCGCTTCGCCGCCCTGTGCCCCGAGCCGTTCGCGGGGGTGCACCACTGCGGGTACGGGCTCACGCCCGGCGCGGTGGCCCGGCTGGAGCGCCACGGCGTGGTGGTGGGCGCGACGGCACCCGACGCGGGAGCGGAGGTCCTGGAGTTCCCCGGAGCCGCGTTCGCGATGGCCTGCCTGTTCCAGCCGCACATCGGCGCGTCGCGGGGGGAGCCCGTCCACCCACTGATCGCCGCGTTTCGCGACGCGGCGGCCGCGCGGATGCCGTGATGCGCCACCGGCGGTCGCCGGAACGCGGAGGCCGCCGGCGGCATCCCGCCGACGTCCGCCGGTCTGTGCCGCGTCGGGACGGGACGGCACGCGCCGCGCTGCCGGCGGCGCACGGCGCGCGATCGTCACGCTAGGGCTTGGCGCAGAGGACGTAGGCCTCGACCGAGTAGGGCGACGCGACGTTGTTGTGCACCCAGATCCTCCAGCCGGTCGGCGTCTGGCCGTTCCCCGTGGAAGGCGGCGTCGTGGGGTTCGGCGTGGGGTAGCTGGAGGTCACGTACAGGCTGTTGACCTGGGCCTCGTTGTACATCCCACCCCCCGTGGCGCGCTCCCCCGCCTGGCAGTTCACCTCGACCTTCTGAAAGCCGTTCGCGGACACCGTCACGGGGCCGCTCGAGCGCATCACCACGTTCGTCGCTCCGGCGGGACCCGTAGGACCCGCGGGTCCTACGGGTCCCGTGGCCCCAGCGGGGCCCGCGGGTCCCGCGGGCAACTGCCAACCCGCGAAGCTGGACGCGGAAAGCGACCCGGGCTTGATCTGCCTGCCGGTGACGCTGCCCTTCCTGAGGTCGGCGCCTGTGAGCGAACCGTTCTTCACGTCGGCCCCGGTGAGGGAGTTGTCCTTGACGTCCCGGCCCGTGATCGACGGCGCGGCGGCGACCCCGGTTCCGGCGAGGGCGAAGAAGAGCGCGACGTACGCGACCGGCTGTCGGCGCACGTGGTCCGTTGTGCGGGTGAGCATAGGGGCTCCCTGGTGAGGATGACACGCGAAATCGCGCGTTGTCGCCAACCTATGTCGGTCCGCATCGCCCCGTAAAGCCCCCGGAGGGCTACGTCAGGGTCGACTCGCCAAGCGAGCTCCAGACGTCCAGCTTCGTGCGCAGGCGCTTGATGACCTCGCCCGTAAACTCCTCGGTGCCGCAGTGGCCGCCCAGGTCGGACGTCCGGGTCTCCTCGTCCGCCACGCACTCGAGCGCCGCTTCGTAGATGGCCCGCGAGACGCTGGACGCCCGCGGATCGCCCATGAACCCGAGCAGCGCGCCGCACGCCAGAATCATCGCCAGTGGGTTGGCGAGGTTCTTGCCCTGCAACGTGGGGGCCGTGCCGTGGGGGGCCTCGGCCATCACGACCGACGGCTTGAACTCGTGGTCGAACGACAGCAGCAGAGACTCCGCGCCGGCGATGGAGCCGAACAGCTGCAGCACCATGTCCGACAGGCAGTCGCCGTCGCGGTTGAGGGACGGCACGACGAGCGCGTCGCCCGTGTGGGTGATGAGGCCGGCGTACGCGGCGTCGATCAGCACGGGGCGGTAGCGCACGTCGGGGTAGCGTTTGGAGGCGGCGTCCATCTCCTCCTTGAGCATGCCCTCGTACACGGGCGACACCGTCCACTTGGGGCCGCCGTACACCTGCGCGTGCATGCGGCGGGCCTGCACGAACGAGAACTCGGCGACGGCACGGCACGTCCGGCGGGAGATGTGCTCGACGCGCCACGCCGTCTCGTCGTCGCCCTCCCCCTCGCGGTACTCGCGCGCGTTGTATGCGTCGTCCACCGCCATGCGGACGATGCTGATGGGCGCGTGGATGCCTCCGATGGGGCGCACGCCCGGCAGGCGGCGCCCAGTGCGGATGATGACGCTGCCGTCGATGGCCTCGCGCAGCAGCGCGTTGGGGCTGCCGACGTCCCCCGCGTCCTCCGGCGTGATGGTGGCCGCCTTGAGCCCGTAGCCGTGGCGCTTCATCGCCTCGGCCGCGTCGTACACGACCTGGTTGCGGGTGGTGCGCCGGTTCTCGAGCGAGAGGTCGTACCTCTCCACCTCGAGCGGCAGGCCGGTGACGCTGGGATCGATGACGCGGAGGGCCTCTTCCAGCAGTTCCTGGCCCGTCTGGTCGCCTTCCATGACGACGAGTGTGCGTTGCTCCATTCGCGCCAGTATAGCCGCGCCGGCGTCCGTTCCGGCCGGCGTCCGCAACACGGCTGCCACGTCCGCCCCCCTGTCGGTCGTTCTGCAGGCGACGACGGCGGCGGCGAGGAGACCCTCGACGAATGGCGCGCGGCCCTACGCGGCCGGGTCGCGGGTCTCGTCGCGCCCGCCGCCCCCTCCCCCCACGATCACCGGGACGCGTTCGCCCGCCACGAGGGTGCCCGTGGCGTACACGAGCGCCGCCGCGGCCACGGCGGCGGCGAACCACGTCCGGTCGTTCACCAGGAGGACGCCGGCGATGACGGCGCCTGCGACGGCCGCGGCGACGGCCCGCGGAACGGCGGGGATGCGGCGCGACGACGTCGGTGCCATCCAGAGGCCCCACGCGGCGATGCCCACCGCCAGGGCGGCGATGCCCACCGCCACGCCCGAGGCGCCCCCGCCCAAGGACGCGCGGGCGGCCAGGTAGAGCCCCGCGAACATCGCCACCTCGGCGAGGAACACCAGGAGGCCGCCGGCGCCCAGCGCGACGGCCGTCCCTGCCGATCGTCCGCGATCACGTGAGGCCATCGTCGTCTCCCCTCGTTCATACGGCCGGCCCCGACGCGACGGAGTGTGGAGGTGGCCGTGCATGCGGTGGAAGCAAAGCACGCACGCGCGGTCCGCCCTGTGTTCGGCGACCACCGCGGGCACGGCCGCGAGCCATCGTCCGGCCGACGCCCACGCCGGGAGCGATGCCCGCGATCCCCTCCTCGGGTCACGCCACGCAAGGGTCCGCCCCGCAGCCGCCACGTCCCCTACCTCCACCCGCCGCTGGCGGCTTCGGAACCCGCTCGCGCTCGTCGTGGCAGATCGGGCGGACGGCGGGCGGTGGCGGGTCGCGCTCCACCGCGCACGTGGCGCAGACCACTACGCGCTCGGCGCCTGACGGCAGACCGGTCATACCCCCGCCTCGGCGGCCGCACGCGGCGCCCGCACCCCGGCGCCGCTACTCGAGCGGCGTGACGTGCCGATCGACGATCTCGGGGGCCGCGTCGTCGCACGCGCGCACCACCTGCCCCATCTGCTCGGCCAGGCGCTCCGTTACACCCGCGCGTCCGGCGGCCTCCTCGAGTACCCGCAGGGCGGACACGACTTCGACGGGCAGGTCGTCCTGCCGGTGGGCCAGGGGCTCGCTGGCCCGCACGAACGCGCCGTACGCCCGCCACGCTCGATCCTGCAGCAGCGCCCCGCGATCCACCTCGGGAAAGGACGCGCGCGCGCGCAACGGGTCGGTGCGCCACCCGCCGAGCGCGTCGACGGCCTCGATGAGCGCGCCCAGCGAATCGACCACCGCCGCGTCGTCCCCGAGCGCGGCGATGGCCCGGGCGGCCGCCCGGTTGAGGTAGGCCAGCCGCTCCGGGTCGATGCTGTGCTCGACGTGCTCCCACACGAGGCCGGCGGTGACGATCTGGCGCACGTCGCGGCGTGACCGGGCGATCCTGCCGCCGATCAGGCACGCCACACCGTCTGGCGGCACGGCCGCCAGATGGGCCCGGCGCCCGTCGGCGATCTCCACCGCCCGCACACCCGAGGGCGTCACCCCCAGCAGCGATGTGATTGCGTCCCGGGCCCGGGTCAACTCGTCCACCAAGGCCGCGACGGCGGCCTCGGGATCGGGGTTCGGCGCGTTCATGAGCACAACCCTACGCGGACCGGGTCCCCGCCCCCGCGGGCCGGTAGTGTCGCTTCCCGTGAGCACCGGCGACCCCCCACGCGAGCACCCCGAGCTCGCGGACCTCCGCGCACGCCTGGTCGCCCACTTCGCCCGCCACGAGCGCGTGGTCGTGACCGCCGACGACCGCCCCGCCGCCGTGCTGCTGCTGGTGTTCGAGCGTGACGGCGTGCCCTGTCTGCTTCTCACCAAGCGCTCCGCGGACCTCGTTCACCATCCCGGGCAGGTGAGCCTGCCCGGGGGAAGCATGGACCCGGGCGATACCGACCTCGCGGCCACCGCGCTGCGCGAGACGTGGGAGGAGGTCGGGATCCCGCCCGAGGCCGTCGACGTGCTGGGCATGCTGGACGACGTCCACGTGTGGGTCTCGGGGTTCGTGCTCACGCCCGTCGTCGGCATCGCGCGGATCCCGTTCGCCGTGACGATCAACCCGGCCGAGATCGAGCGGGCGATGCTGGTGCCCGTCGCCAGCGTGGTGGACCACGACGCCCTCCTTCCCGTCGACGCCGGGCGGCGCGACCTGCGCTACCCGCTGGACGGGGAGGACGTCTGGGGCGCCACGGGTCTCGTGCTGCGGGCGTTCGTGCGTGCCCTGACCGCCGGATAGGGCCTGCCGGCGGCTAGGTCGTGCGCGGGTCCAGGGGCGGCAGGTCGACGGGCCCGGCCGCACCCCGTTCGCCCTCGAAGCCCAGATCGTGCATGCGCTGAAGCTGTGCCTCGAGGGCGGGACGCCGGGGGTGGTCGGCCGGCAGGCGGTCGAGGTAGCTCCGGATGCGCCCCCGGATCTGCAGCGCGAAGTGCGGGGCGGCGGCGCCCATGAGCGCCTCCAGCTCGTCGTCGGAGGGGACGTCGTACACGTGGCTGAGGACGGACATGCGCGGAGGGTAGCAGCCGTGAAACCCACCGCCGGGGGCGTGGACCGGGGCTCGGGCGGGCTATCATCCCCGGGATGTCCGGACCGGGATGAGGTGATCACCGAACGCCCATGGCGATGAGGGACGACGACAAGCTCGTGCGCCAGCTTTCGCTGGTCGCCTATCTGATGTCGCAGCAGCGACCCGTGACCGCGGACGAGATCCATGAGGCGGTCGAGGGGTACGGCGGCATGAGTGACCAAGCGTTCCTGCGCCGCTTCTACGCCGACCGCGGCGAAATCGAGGCGATGGGCCTCAAGCTCGCGGTGGAACGCCCAAACGAGGACCCCTTCCAGGGCGACCTCTACCAGCTCCCGGCCGAGAACTACTACCTGCCGCAGATCGACTTCACCGAGCGCGAGCTGTCGGCCCTCCAGACGTGCCTGTACCTGCTCGAGGGGCAGTTCGCGTACGCCGAGCCTCTGCGCCTCGCGCTGCAGCACCTCACGCTGGGCCGCCCCAGTCCCCTGGACGACCACGCCGCCCGCACGGTGTCGGTAAACCTGCTGGGGGGTGACTACTCCCCCGAGGTCGCCGGCCACCTGTCGAAGATCGAGTCGGCCATCACGCGCCGCAAGACCATCCGGTTCCCGTACTACTCCATCGGCCGCGACGAGCGCTCCGAGCGCGAGGTTGACCCGTACAGCCTGCTGTATCTGGGCGGCAACTGGTACATGGTGGGCCTGTCGCACGAGCGCGGCGGCCTGCGGATCTTCCGCCTGTCGCGCATCGAGGGTCGCATCACGTTCAAGACCCGTGCCGAGCACGACTTCCCGGCCCCGGGGGAGCTCGATCTCGCCCGCTACCGCAATCGGCCGCCGTGGCAGTTCGAGGACGCGGTCGACGAGGCGGTGGTGCGCCTGTCGCCCACCATCGCCTGGTGGGTGGAGCAGATGTTCTCCGAGTGCGGGGCGTTCCGCACGGACGACGACGGGTCGGCGCTGTTCACCACCGAGTACGGCAGCGCCCGTGCCCTGCTGACCTGGGTGCTGGGCCTCGGTCCCGAGGCCGAGGTGTTGGAGCCCGCCACGTTGCGGGAGGCCGCGGCCGCCGCCGTCGAGACCGTGCGGGAGCGCCACTCCGGCGACGACCTGCCCTCGGGGCAGCCCGCCGCGCCCCCCGCCGAGCCCGATGCCGCCGCCCCGGCGGCACCGTCGCCCGACAAGGTCGTCCCCGCCGAGAGGTTCGCGCGGCTCCTGGCGCTGATGACCCAGTTGCTTGCCGAGTGCGGGGACGCGCCCACCGCCACGCTGGACGCCGCCTCGGTCCGCGCCGCACTCAACATCGACGTGGGCGTGCTTGAGGACGACCTCACGCTGCTGAACCTCATCAACTTCGGTGGCGGCTGCTACGCGCTGTACGCGCAGGTCGAGGGCGACCAGATCCAGGTCATCAAGGAGACGTACGGCGACCGCTTCGTGCGCCCGGCCCGCCTGTCGCCCCTGGAGGCCAAGGCGCTGCTGTGGGCGCTGGAGTTCATCGGTGACCGGCTGCCCACCGAGGCCGACGATGCGCTGGTCTCGGCGCGCCACAAGGTGGAGGCCGCCATCGGGCAGGAGAACCTGCCGGGGGTCGAGATCGGCCAGGCCGCCGTGGCGAACACCGAGGTGTCTGCCGCGATCAACGCGGCGATCCGCCGTGACCTCGTGCTGGACATCGAGTACTGGACGCCGTCCAGGGACGAGTTGACGCCGCGCGCGATCGAGCCGCATCTGCTGGTGAACTCGCGCGACGCCTGGTACGTGGTGGCGTTCTGCCGCCGGGCCCGGGCCCAGCGCACGTTCCGGCTGGACCGCATCCGCGGGGCGACGGTGCGCGACGAAGCGTTCACGCGGCGGCCGGAGATCGCCCGGGTGGAGCCGGACATCGCCGCCGGCATCGGCCCCACCGCCGACGAAACACAACGCGCGTCGGTGTGGTGCTCCCCGCGGGTGGCCCGGTGGATGGTGGAGGAGCACGCGTCCCGTGAGCACTTCGCCGACGGCTCCGCCGTCGTCGAGATCCCGTATAGGGGCGAGAATTGGGTGGTGAAGGAGGTTCTCAAGCACCAGGGCGACGCCGTGGTGCTGGCCCCGGACGCTCTGCGCCGGCGCGTGGCCGGCGTCGCCGGGCGGATGGGCGCGACGTACGCCGCGCGCACCCGTGCGTAGGCTGCGGGAGGCCGTTCCCGCCGTCACGATCCCCTCCGCACGGCCCAGTAACGCTGCCCCTCGCCGCGGAAGACCAGTCCCTGCACCTCCAGCTCGGCGAGCGCCGCCGCGGTGGCTGCGGGGCTGATCGCCGCGCTCTGGGAGATCTGCTCGGCCCGCAGCGGCTCCCGGCGAAGCAGGCCGTACACCTCCGCGCACCGGCCGTCGGGCGGCGGCGGTGCCGGGGTGTCGGCATCGACCCAGCCGTCGTGCGGGACCTCCGAGCGGACGTCCTCGGAGCCGAGGCACACTCCGGCGCCGCTGCGGATGAGTTCGTTGGACCCCTGGCTCTGTTCCGACCACGGCCACCCGGGGACAGCGAGCGCGACGCGCCCCAGCTCCAGGGCGAAGTCGGCGGTGATGAGCGCCCCTGAGCGTCCGCGCGCCTCGATCACCACCGTCGCGTCGGCGAGCCCGGCGACGATGCGGTTGCGGGCGGGGAACCTCCACGGGGCCGGCTCCGTGTCGAGCCAGTATTCGGTGACCACGGAGGATGCCTCGAGGATTCGACGGCGCAGGCCGGCGTTGCGGCGCGGGTAATCGTGTCCGAGCCCGCACCCGAGGACCGCGACGGTGCGGCCGCCCGCGTCGAGCGCGCCCTCGTGCGCAGCCGCGTCGATGCCCAGGGCGAGCCCGCTGACGATGACCGCTCCCTGTGCGGCGAGGTCCGCGGCGAGCGAGCGCGCGAAGGCGGCGCCGGCCGCGGACGGGTGGCGTGAGCCGACGATGGCGACGACGGGCCGTTCGTCCAGCAGCGGTGCCGTCGCGGCCCACCGGCCGGCGGCGAAGAGGCCGAACGGCGGATCGAACACCTGGCGAAGCCGTAGCGGCAGGGCGTCGGACTCGACGACGGTGGCCCCGTCGCGCAGGCAGCGGGCCCGGGCCTCAGCTACCCGGCGACGGTCCATCGCGCCGGCGAACCGCGCAACGTCGCAGCCAACGACCGCCGCCCCGCGCGCCGGCGCGAGCGAGGCCAGGCGGGCGGCCCCGCCGGCGGCGCGCGCGGCGCGCTGGAGGTCCCGGTTGAGGTCGTGGGCCAACAGGGCCAGGCCCACGACCGCCCCGACGCCGGGTCCCGGGCTCATCGCGCCTCCCCGGCGCCCGGCGCGCGCAGCGCGATGGCCTCCCACAGATGGTCGGTGCCGACCTCGTCGGCCCCGGCCAGGTCGGCCACGGTCCTGGCGACGCGCAGGATCCGGTCGAAACCCCGGGCGGACAGTCCCAGCCGGTCTACCGCGCGCTCCATCACCCGCTCGCCGTCACGGTCGAGGGCGGCGGCCGCGCGCGCCGCGCGCGGCCCGAGGCCGGCGTTGGGGACGACCTGACCCCGCCCCCGGCGGTGGCGGGCTGCGGCGCGCACGCGGGTCGCCACCGCGACCGACGGCTCCCCGCCCCCGGTGCCCATCAGGTCGTCGGGAGTGAGGCGGGGTACGTCCACGCGGACGTCGATGCGGTCGGCCACCGGGCCGGAGAGCCGCGCCCGGTATGCCTCGGCGCGAGCGGGTGTGCACACGCACCGCCCCTTTGCGTCCCCCGCGAACCCGCACGGGCAGGGGTTGCCCGCACAGACCAGCAGGGGCCGGGCGGGAAACCGCACCGCGATGTTGGCGCGCACCACGTCGACGACGCCGTGCTCGAGCGGTTGTCGGAGGGCGTCGATCACGGACGGGGCGAACGCGCACACCTCGTCGAGAAACAGCACCCCGAGGTGCGCCAGGGTGATCTCCCCGGGCCGCGGCACCCGGCCGCCGCCCACGAGGCCCGGCACCGAGATGCTGTGGTGCGGGGCGCGGAACGGGCGGCGGGTGATGAGCGGGGCGCCGGGGTCGAGCAGGCCGACCACGGAGTGGATGCGCGTGACCTCGACGGCCTCCTCGCGTGTAAGGGGAGGAAGGATCCCGGGAAGCCGACGGGCCAGCATCGTCTTGCCACTACCGGGCGGCCCCATCATGAGCAACGAGTGGCCGCCCGCGGCGCAGATCTCCAGGGCCCTCCGCGCGGCGGACTGTCCGCGGCAGTCGAGGAGATCCGGCGGCTCCGCCCCTCCGTCGTGGCCCCGGGCGGCCTCCACCGGGCGGGCCTCCCGCGTTCCCGCCAGCGTCTCGGCGGCGTCGCGCAGGTCGCGGACCGGTACCACCTCTGCCCCGCCCGCGACCAGGGCCGCCTCCGCCGCGTTCTCGCACGGCACGACGAGGCGCCGCCACCCGCAGCGACGGGCGTGCTCGGCCATGGCCAGCACGCCGGGCACGGGCCGCAGCACGCCGTCGAGCCCCAGCTCCCCGGCTGCGCCCACCCCGTCGAGGCTCGCGGCGGGCATCTGCCCGGAGGCGGCGAGGATGGAGAGCGCGATCGGCAGGTCGTACTGGGCGCTCGACTTACGCAGGTCGGCGGGCGCGAGGTTGGCAACGATCCGACGCGTGGGAACGGCGTACGCCTGGTTGACGATGCCCGAGCGCACGCGCTCGCGCGCCTCCCGGACGGCGGCGTCGGGCAGTCCCACCACGCTGAACGCCGGGAGACCCGGCCGGAGATCGACCTCGACCTGCACGGTGGAGGTGTCGAGCCCGACGAGTGTGGGTGAGGGGATGGCGCAGACCATGGGCGGGATGCTGGCGCCCGGGGTGTGACGCGTGGCACGCCGTTTGCGCCGAACCTGCGCCGACGGCCGCCCGGGCGGTCCCGGGGCGAGGTGCGGCGCGTCGGGGAGGGCGCGGAACGCACACCGGGGTGCGCCGCCTCGTGGTGGAGACCCACGACGTTCGCGGAGATCGACCACAGCCCGGTGGCCATGGCCGAACGCCCCGGGCCACTACCCGCGCGGCGGCCCGAGGTGCCCGCCGGCCGGAAGGCGAGCGGCGCCGCCACCGGGCGGATCCGGACGCCACGGACCACGCGGAGGCGTTGCAGGCACGCCCGAACCGAGTTCCGGCACACCCCCGTGACCCCTCGGGCACGCTGCGTGGCACACCCGAGCGCCGTGCCCGTGTGGGTTAACGGGCATGCCGTCGCGCCCCACACCCATCCGAGGCGAGTCGTTCGCGTGTTGGTGGCTGCGCCTGCACGGTTACCGCATCCTGGCCCGCAACTGGCGTGTCCCTGGCGGCGAGATCGACATCGTCGCCCGCCGCGGTGGGGTCGTCGCGTTCGTCGAGGTCAAGGCCCGGCGCGACGGGGGGCACGCGCACGCGGCACTGCACCACCATCAGCTGGGTCGCGTGGCCCGCGCAGCAGCCGCGTTCCGCCACGGGCGCGCCGACGCGGCGGGCACACCGCGCCTCGACGTGATGCTGGTCTGGGGCAGCGGCCTCGGCCGCCGGGTGCGCTGGCTGCGCGGCGTGGAGGCGGACGATGCCGCTATTTGAGGCTGGGGCGCGCCACGTCCTGCCCCAGCGCCACCCAGCTGCGCTCCACCCCGACGGCGTCGACCCCCCTCCACGCGACGTCCCACAGCACGCCACCGACCGGGGTGAACGCCACGAGAAAGAAGATGACGAACAGCGAGTAGCGGGCGATCTCCCACATGGACACCCGCACCTCGTCGGGCAGGTACGGGTCGATGATCCCGTAGCCGTCGAGGCCGGGGATGGGCATCAGGTTGAGCGCCGCGGTGAGCATCTCCAGCCAGCCGAGGTACGCCAGGGCGGTGGCGAGCCACACGGCGTGGAACTCGATGAGGCGCGTGGCGCCCAGGCACGCGGCGCCGAACACGATGTTGACGGCCGGGCCGGCCGCCGACACGAGCGCCTCGCGTCCCCGGCTGCGGATGGCGCCGCGGTCGATCCAGACGGCCCCGCCAGGCAGGCCGATGCCGCCCAGCACCAAGAACACGATGGGCAGCACGAAAGACAGCACGGGGTCGGTGTACTTGCGCGGGTCCATCGTGAGGTAGCCCTTGCCCACCACCGAGTGGTCGCCGCTGCGATACGCCACGAACGCGTGCGCCCACTCGTGGAGGCACAGGGAGATGAGCCAGCCCAGGATGACCATCGCGACGCCGAGCGCCTTCACGGCCCCGGGGATCTCCAGCGCGGTGGGGCTCCCCTGGGCCCACAGCGCCCCGATGAGGGCGAACCAGACGACGAGCATCCCGAGAAACAGCGGCGAGGGACGGCGCAACGAGCGGCCGTGGGCGGTGAGCTCACGGGCCACGGTGGGCCGCTGGCGGCGTTCCTCGGCGATGCACTGGATGCAGCGGAGGCCGACGGCGGCCTGAACGGCGCAGTCCGGGCAGATGGGGCGCTCGCAGCGCGAGCACGAGACCAGGGTCTCCCGCCCGGGGTGAAACGCGCACGTCGGGGCGTCCTCAGCCATCGCCGTCCCCCCCGCCGGGACCGGCGTCGCCGGGCCACGGGGCGTACGCGAGGGACGCGAACGACCGGCGGTGGAGCGGACACGGGCCGTGTGTGCGCACTGCCGCGCGGTGCGTCGCCGTGGCGTACCCGACGTGGGCGCCGAAGCCGTAGTCAGGGTACGCGGCGCACGCCGGGCCCCGCATCATGCGGTCGCGCGCGGTCTTGGCCACGACGGACGCCGCGGCCACCGCGGCGCTGGTGCCGTCGCCGCCGACAAGGGGGATGTGGGCGGGCATCGGCTCGGGCACGGGCCGCCCGTCGACCAGGCACACGTCGGCGTGGGGCGCCAGCCGGTGGGCCACCTCGCGCAGCAGACGCTGGTTCGTGACGTGCAGCCCGTCACGGTCGATCGTCGCCGACGACGCGCTCACCACTACCACCACGGGGCAGTGACGCAGGATCGCGTCGGCCACCCGGTACCGAGCCTCGGCCGTCATGCGCTTGGAGTCGTCCAGGGCGGTCATGGCCCGCCGGCCCGCACGGCTGAGCCGCGCGTGGTCGATCACCACGCCGGCGACCACCAGCGGCCCGGCGAGGCAGCCGCGGCCCACCTCGTCGACGCCTGCCACCCGCGGGCCGCCGAGCCGGCGGTCGTACGCGAACAGGCGGCGGGATGCGGGCGTGGACGGGCGCCGTCGGGCGACGGCGCGCGGCACGCTCTAGCCGTGGGCGACGGCGCGCTTCTCGCGGATGCGGGCCTTCTTGCCCACCTTGCCGCGCAGGTAGTAGAGCTTGGCCCGGCGGACGTCACCCTCCATGACCCGCTCGATCTTCTCGATCTTCGGGGAGTGAACGGGGAACGTGCGCTCGACGCCGACGCCGAAGCTCTGCTTGCGGACCGTGAACGTCTCGCGCGAGGACGCGCCCTGGCGCTTGATGCACGTGCCCTCGAACACCTGCACGCGCTGGCGGCTTCCCTCGATGACGCGGAAGTGCACGCGAACCGTGTCACCCGCCTTGAACTCGGGAAGGTCGACGCGGGTCTGCATCCGCTCGATGCTCTCGATGATCGCGCTCACCCTCTGTCTCCTCCGCCGGACGGACGCAAAACGACGGCCACTCTAGCACGCGCCCCCGCGCGGGCCCAACTCCGCGCCGGGCGCCGTTCCCAGGTGCGCCTCGCGCCACCGGGCCACCGCCCCGTGGTCGCCGGACAGCAGCACGTCAGGCACCCCGTGCCCCCGGAAGTCGGCGGGTCGCGTGTAGTGCGGGTGCTCGGTGCGGCCGCCCAGTTCGGTGCCGAACGACTCGGCGTCGAGGCTGGCGGCGTTCCCGAGCGCGCCGGGGATGCGGCGTGCGCACGCGTCGATCACGGCCATCGCGGGGATCTCACCCCCGGCCAGCACGTAGGGACCGATGGACACCGCGTCCGACGCCAGCAGCGTGTGGATGCGTTCGTCGAACCCCTCGTACCGCCCGCACAGCAGCGTCAGCGGCGGGCCGGCCGCGAGTTCGCGCGCCACCGCGTCCGTGAACCGGCGCCCGCGCGGGGTCAGCACCACCACCGAACGCTCGGCCCTCACGCGCTCGGCGTCGCACCCGTAGACCTGCTCGAACGCGCGGGCCACGACGTCGACTCGCAGCACCATTCCCGGTCCTCCGCCGAACGGCGCGTCGTCCACCTGCCCGCCACTCAGCACGGTGTGGTCACGGTACGAGAAGAACCGCGTCTCAAGATCGCCTTGGCGGCGGGCGTTCTGCAGGTGCCGCACGCCGTCCATCCACGCGAACCACTCGGGGAACAGCGTAAACACGTCGATGCGCACCTAACCGCCCGCCTCGTCCAGCAGCCCGTCGCGCACGTCGATGACGCGCGCGTCCAGATCGACACGGGTCAGCGCGTCGCGCGTGAACGGCACCAGCAGGGGCCGCCCGGCGGCGTCCCGCACGTCCAGCACATCGTTGGCGGCGCCGGGCAGCACGTCGGCGACGCGCCCCGCGGGCCGCCCACCCACCCTCACGTCGCAGCCGATCATGTCGCGCACGTAGAACTCGTCGCCGGCCAGCGCGGGAAGTGCGGTCTCCGGCACGACGATGAACGCGCCGCGGAGGGCCTCGGCCGCGGTGCGGTCCTCGACGCCCTCCAGCCGCAACGTCAGCGCGTCACCGCGCGCGTCGATCGACGCGATCGCGCGCTCGACCCGCCCTCCCGCCGCGGTCACCAGCGTCAGCACGTCACCCGCGCCGAGGGTCGCGAGCGTCGCCCCCGTGGGCCGCACGCGGAGGGCGCCGTGTACGCCGTGGGCGCGGCCGACCTCGCCGATCACCACGTCCGCGTCGGCGGGCGTGCTCAGTCGACGATCCCCAGGGTGGCCTTGATGCCCGACACGTGGGCCGCCTCGCGGACAATGGTCCGCAGTGCCCGGGCGATGCGGCCCCCGCGGCCGATGACCTGGCCCAGGTCCTCCTGGGCCACGTGCAGGCTCAGCGTCGCCGTCGCGCCCGGCTCGACCTCCACCCGCACCTGATCCGGGTGGTCCACGAGACCCCGCGCCATGGCCTCCACCATGGTGGCGAGACGCTGCGCGGGATCGTCGCTCATCCGGCCTTCTCGACGATCTTGATGAGCTTCTTCACGGCCGGCGTGGTCTGGGCGCCGGAGTCGACCCAGTGCTTGACGCGGTCGAGGTCGACCTCGACCAGCGAAGGCTCCATCTGCGGGTTGTAGCGGCCGATCGTCTCGATGTTGCGGCCGTCGCGGGGCGAGCGGGAGTCGGCGACCACGACCCGGTAGATCGGGTTCTTCTTGCTGCCCACGCGGGCCAGGCGGATCTTTACCACGGTGCTCCTCGTTGCTGTATGCGGGTGACTAGGCGGTGGGAAGCGACGGGAAACCGCCCTTGCCGATCCGCTTCATGAGCTTGCGCATTTGCTGGAACTGCGACAGCAGCTGGTTGACCTCCTGCACGCTGGTGCCGCTCCCCACGGCGATGCGCTTGCGCCTGCTGCCGTTGATCACGTCGGGCCGTCGCCGCTCGTGCGGGGTCATGCTGTGGATGATGGCCTCGATGCGGTCGAGCTGGCCCTCGTCCACCTGGACGTCCTTGGCCTTCGCGAGCGCCTTGAACCCGGGAACCATACCGAGAAGCTGGCCGATGGGTCCCATCTGGCGGACCTGCTTCATCTGCTGGAGGAAGTCCTCCAGGTCCATCTGCCCCTTCGTGATCTTCTTCTCGATGTCCCGGGCCGCGTCCTCGCTGACGGTGGCCTGGGCCTTCTCGATGAGGCTGAGGACGTCTCCCATCCCCAGGATCCGCGAGGCCATGCGGTCCGGGTGGAACGGCTCGAGCGCGTCCACCTTTTCGCCCATGCCGACGAAGAAGATGGGACGGCCGGTGACGGCACGCACCGACAGGGCGGCGCCGCCGCGGGCATCACCGTCGAGTTTCGTCAGCACGACGCCGTCGAAGTTCACGGCCTCCTGGAACGCCGTCGCGACGTTGACGGAGTCCTGGCCGGTCATGGAGTCGAGCACGAGCACGACGGCCGTGGGCTTCACGGCGTCGCGGACGTCGACCAGCTCGGACATCATCGCCTCGTCGATGACCGTGCGGCCGGCGGTGTCGACGATGACCAGGTCGCGTGCCTGAGAGCGGGCGTGGGCCACGCCGCGCGACGCGATGCCGACGGCGTCGTCGCCGCCCTGCTCGCGGTAGACGGGCACGCCGATCTGCTCGCCCAGCACGGCCAACTGGTCGGCGGCGGCGGGGCGGTGCACGTCGCACGCGATCATCATGGGCGCCCGGCCCTGGTTCTGGAAGTACCGTGCCAGCTTCGCGCAGCACGTGGTCTTACCGGAGCCCTGCAGGCCGGCCATCAGCACGATCGTGGGCGGGCGCGGGGACATGGGCAGGCCCACGTTCGCGTCGCCCATCAGGTGGGCGAGTTCCTCGTTGACGATCTTCACGACCTGCTGGTCGGGAGTCAGCGACGACAGCACCTCAGAGCCGTGCGCGCGCTCGGAGATGGCCTTCGTGAGCTGCTTGACCACGGGCAGGCTGACGTCGGCCTCGAGCAGCGACAGACGGATCGCGCGCATCGCCTTGTCGATGTCGGCCTCGGTGAGCTTCCCCCGGCCCTTGAGGCCGGAGAACACACCCTGGAGTTTGTCGGAGAGAGTCTCGAACATGCGAACGGGACGCGGCGGCGATCGCGCGGCTCGACATTGTAGACGCCCCGGCCGCCGGCCGCGAGGGCGTCAGCCGGGTGACCCGCCGACCCGGTGCGCGCAGGTCCACGCGCCACATGGCCTGTCGGGCGTGCGCGTCACCCGGATCCGCTGGATGCGGCCGTCGCGGACACCCGTACCGGTGCACGGAGGGCCCCACCCCCGCTGGCGCGACCACGCACCCGGTGCGGCCCTTCATCGGGGCGGGCCACGACCCACCGCGCCGGGCGCACCGGCGGGCCCAGCAGGGCGCAGGCGACCCGCTCGGCGCCCTCCGGCAGCGCGCACGACGCGCACGCCCCGCCCCCGCCGCCGGCGAGACCGCGGCCCGAGCGGGCGGGCCCGTGCCTCCGGCACCTCGCATCCGTCCCGGAAGCCCTGGCCGCCGGCACCATCGCCGCGTCGAGGCGAGAACGCACGTCCTCGACGGCCACGACCTGCATCCACTCCCGCAGCCAGGCGTCGCCGAGGACCGCGCGCATGTCGGCACCCTGCGCGTCGGTGCTCGTGTGGGGTCGTCGGGCGTCCGTTCGCGAGTCCCCACGGCCCGCTCCATCGGGGTGAACCGGCCGGTGCCGCCCCGGCGCGGCGCCGCGCGGAGCGTGACGTCGCCGCCACGCCCGTGCGCGGCGCCCGGAATCCGGAGCCCAGACACCATGCGCATCCGATTCGTGTCGCCGCGGCGACCACCGCGAGCGGACTTCACGCGTGTGTCCAGGACGTGGGCCCGGTCGAGGCGCCGTTTCGGGGTCACGCACGCGCTCATACGCGCTCAACACGGCGGGGTTGTGCCCCACCGCCGGGACCGGTTCGCACGCCGCAGCGAGACGGCGACGGCGGTTCCACGCGACGGCACCGTTGCGCAGCGTGCGGGGGACCCTCGAGCGGAACGCGGGCCACGGCAGCAGGCCTCCGGGTGGCGGGTGCCCATCCGACACCGCCGACCCGCGGAGCGTCACGTCGCGGACGCCCCCGGGGTGCGGCGAGGTTGACACGTTAGGGCCACCTAACTAGTTTTCGGCCACCGTCGTTACCTAAATCACCGGCGGCGACACGAATCCGCAACACGCAGACGAGGGACACGTGCTTGGGAACTTCTTGATCGGGCTCCGCGAGGGCCTCGAGGCGGCGGTGATCGTGAGCATCCTCGTGGCATACCTCGTGAAGGCGGGCCGCCGCGACGTCCTCCCCCGCGTCTGGGCCGGCGTCACCGCGGCCGTCGCCGTGAGCTTGGCGTTCGGCGCGCTCCTCACATACGGCCCTCGCGGCCTCACGTGGGAGGCGCAGGAGGCCATCGGCGGCACGCTGTCGATCGTTGCGGTGGCGTTCGTGACGTGGATGATCTTCTGGATGGCGGGGGCGTCACGCACCCTGTCGCGCCAGTTGCGCGACCGCGTCGACGTGGCTCTGGACGCCGGCAAGTGGTCGCTGGCTGCGGTGGCCGCGCTGGCGGTGGGTCGCGAGGGGCTCGAGACCGCGCTGTTCCTCTGGGCCGCCACGAACGCCGCGACGTCAGACGGCGCCGGCGCCACCGATCCGCTGGTCGGGGCAGCGCTGGGCATCGCCGTGGCGGTCGGGATCGGCTATCTGATGTACCGCGGTGCCGTCACGATCAACCTCGGCGCCTTCTTCCGATGGACCGGCGCGTTTCTCATCGTGATCGCCGGTGGCGTGCTGGCGTACGGCGTGCACGACCTGCAGGAGGCGGGCATCGTGGGCGGCCTCAACGACCTCCTCTTCGACGTCTCTGCCCAGGTGCCGCCGGGTAGCTGGTACGGCACCCTGCTCAAGGGCATCTTCAACTTCTCGCCCCAGACCACGGAGCGCGAAGCCGCCGCATGGCTGGGCTACGTGGTCATCGTGGGCGCCGCGTTCTGGTGGAAGCTCAGCCGCGCGCACCGTCCCGCGCGGGCCGACCGCACCGTCTCTCATATGGAGGAACCCATCTCGTGATACGCCTGTCCCGTGAGGCGACCGCGCTCGGCGCCGTCGCCTGCCTCGCCGTGCTCGCCGGCTGCACCGACAACTCGAAAGGCGACACGGGCGACGCCCGCCACGTCGCCGTCGAGTCAAGCGCCGACGCGTGCACGCTGTCGGCGGCCGAGGCCCCGTCGGGCAACCTGACGTTCAGCGTGAAGAACACGGGCGGCGACGTGACCGAGTTCTACCTGCTGGCCGAGGACGGGCTGCGTATCGTCGGCGAGGTCGAGAACATCGGTCCGGGCCTGACGCGCGAGCTCGTCACCTCGGCCGTCCCCGGCACGTACGTGACGGCCTGCAAGCCGGGTATGAGGGGCACGGGCATCCGTGCCGACTTCACCGTGTCCGACTCCGGCGAGGAGGTCGGCCCGGTCGGCGACACCGCTGCGGCCGTCAAGAAGGCCAACGCCAACTACAAGGCGTACGTGCAGGATCAGAGCGCCCAGCTGCTGGAGAAGACGCAGAAGTTCGTCGCGGCGTACAAGGCCGGGGACGACGACCAGGCCCGGCGTCTCTACACCGACGCGCGCGTGCATTGGGAGCGCATCGAGACCGTCGCCGAATCCTTCGGCGACCTCGACCCCCGCATGGACGCCCGCGAGGCCGACCTCGAGCCGGGGCAGAAGTGGACCGGTTGGCACCGCATGGAAAAGGACCTGTGGCCGCATCGGGCGAAGGGCTACACGCCGCTCACCCCGGCCCAGCGCGCGACGTTCGCGGACGATCTGATGAAGAACACCCGCACTCTCGACTCCCGGGTGCAGAAGCTGAACTTCACGGTCGACCAGATCGCCAACGGCTCCCGTGGCCTGCTGGAGGAGGTCGCCACCGGCAAGGTCACCGGCGAGGAGGAGTACTGGTCGCGCACCGACCTCTACGATTTCCAGGCCAACGTCGACGGCGCCCGCGTGGCGTTCGACGGGCTGCGGGCCGTGGTCGACAAGAACGACCCGGAACTCGGGAAGACCATTGAGGGGCGCTTCGACGCGCTGCAGACGCTGCTGGACCAGCACCGCCAGGGCGAGACCGGGTTCGTCGGATACGACAAGCTGACCCCCGAGCAGGTCAAGGATCTCTCGAACGCCGTCACGGCGCTGTCGGAGCCCCTGTCCAAACTGACGGCCGCGGTGCTGAAATAGGCCCGATGGACGAATCCCGCATCCCCGCGTCCGCCATCTCCCGGCGTGCCCTGCTGAAGGGCGGCGCCGCCGCCGCGCTCGGCGCAGGGGTGTTCGGCGCGGGCATCGCGACGGGTCGCAGCACCTCGGGGACCGACTCCGGCCCCGGCACCAGCGGGGCGGCCGGGCCGTACTCCCTGTTCGGCGAGCACCCCGTGGGGGTCACCACCCCGGCGCAGGACCGGCTGCACTTCGCCGCCCTCGATGTCACCACCCGTTCGCGCGCCGAGTTGCGCTCGCTGCTGGACGTCTGGGGGCGGGCCGCCGAGCGCATGATGCGCGGGGAGGGGGCCGGAGACGTGGGCCCCACGTCCGGGCCGTACGACGCTCCGCCGGACGACACCGGCGAGGCCATCGGCCTGCCCCCGGCGGGCCTCACGATCACGTTCGGCTTCGGGCCGTCGCTGTTCGACGGGCGCTTCGGCCTGGCCAACCGCCGCCCCGCCGCGCTGCGTACCCTCCCCCACTTCCCCGGCGACACGCTCGACCCCGCCCGCAGCGACGGCGATCTGTGCATCCAGGCATGCTCCGACGACCCGCAGGTGGCCGTCCACGCCGTGCGCAACCTGGTGCGTTTGGGTTTCGGTACGACCGCCGTGCGCTGGTCGCAGCTGGGGTTCGGACGGACCTCCTCGACCACCTCCGCACAGGTGACCCCCCGCAACCTCTTCGGGTTCAAGGACGGCACGGCCAACATCAAGGCGGAGGAGGCCGACGCGCTCGACCGGCACGTCTGGGTGCGGGCGGGCCAGTACCCGGAGGCACGCTGGTTGGTGGGCGGCACGTTTATGGTGGCACGGCGCATCAGCATGACCATCGAGACGTGGGACCAGCAGAGCCTGCGCGATCAGGAGAACATCATCGGCCGCACGAAGTCCGAAGGCGCCCCCATGTCGGGCGGCGGGGAGTTCGACGAGCCCGACTTCCGTCGGCGGGGCCGCGAGGGCCGGCCGCTGATCGACGCCGCGTCGCACGTCGCTCTGGCCCACCCCACACGGAACGACGGCGTGCGGATGCTGCGCCGCGGGTACAACTTCGTGGACGGCAGCACGGACCTGGGTCGCCTCGACGCCGGCCTGTTCTTCATCGCGTTCGTCAACGACCCGCGCAGCCACTTCATCCCCATGCAGAACGCGATGGCAAAGAACGACCTGCTCGTCGAGTACCTGCGGCACACCGGCTCGGGCCTGTTCGCCGTGCCACCCGGGCTCCGCGCCGATGCGTCGCTCGCGGATACCCTGTTCGACCGCTAACCCATCGGAAGGAGCCCCTCGTGCCCATCAGCAACACGATGGCCAAGGCCATCAACGCCCAGGTCGGACGCGAGTTCGGCGCCCATTTCCAGTACCTGGAGATCGCGTCGCACTTCCACGACGACGGCCTGCCCCAGATGGGCGCGTTCTTCGACCAGCAGGCGGCGGAGGAACACGAGCACGCCATGCGGTTCCTGCAGTACGTGCGCGACTCCGGCGCGAAGGTTGCCATCCCGGCCATCCCCGCTCCGAAGGCCGCCTACAAGAGCTCCAAGGAGGCCGTCGCGCTGGCCCTGAAGTGGGAGCAGGAGGTCACGGCCCACATCAACGACCTGGTCGACCTGGCCATCAAGGAGAACGACCACGCCACGCGCGTCATGCTCAACTGGTTCGTCACCGAGCAGGTCGAGGAGCTCGACACCATGGGCGAGCTGCTGCAGATCGTGGAGCGCGCCGGCGAGCCGAACATGCTGCTGGTGGAGGAGCACGTGCGCCGCAAGGCCGCCGCGGAGTTCGGCGCGGGCAACTAGCCGCGGGATCCTGACGCGTGGAACTGGAGTTCATCGCCCGCCAGCCCGACGGCGAGGCCCACCCGACACCGCTGTTGTTCGTCCACGGCTCCTTCGCGGACGCGCGCTGCTGGGACGAGCACTTCCTGCCGTACTTCGCCGAACGCGGTTTCGCCGCCCACGCGATCAGCCTGCGTGGCCACGGCCGCAGCGAGGGCCGTGAGCGACTGCACGCCTGGCGCCTGGCCGACTACGTCGCTGACCTCGAGGATGCCGTCGGGCGGCTACCGGCCGTGCCCGTGCTGATCGGCCATTCGATGGGCGGGATGGTGATCCAGAAGTTCCTGGAACGATCCGTTGCCGCCGCGGGCGTGGTGTTGATGGCGTCGGTGCCGCCCGAGGGCCTGCTGACCACGAACCTTCACATGGCGATGCGACACCCGTTCCTGTTCCAGCAGATGGCGCTGCTGTCGCTGTTGGGCCCCGGCCACGCCACCCCGCACCTGATGCGGCGACTGCTCTTCTCGCCCGGCATGCCGGCCGCGACGCTGCGGAGCTATGCGGACCGTGTGCAGCCGGAATCCCAGGTCGTCGCCCTGGACATGCTGGGAGCCGATCCCCTGCGGGTCGACCCGCGGAACCTGCCCATGCCGTTCCTGGTGATGGGCGCGCGCGACGACGTGTTCGTGCCGCCGTCCGTCGTCGAGCGAACCGCCCGCTTCTACGGCGCCGCACCGTGCATCGTCCCGGACATGGCGCATGCCATGATGCTGGACCTGACCTGGCGCGCCGCGGCGGACGCCCTGCGGGAGTGGCTGGACCGCGCCCTCGCCGCGCCGGACAAGGCGTCCGGCGACGGGGTGGCGGAGGTCGGCGCCGGCGGATAGGCGGCGAGGTGCCGGGACGTGGAGGTGACCACCGCGTGCAACGTGGTCTCGCCGTCCCCCACCGGCTCCGTTCCGGAACGGTGCCGGCGACCCGTCCGTGGGCATCTCGGGCGCGTGAAGGCCACGTTCGGGCTGCTGACCATCGCGCTGCCCGTGGCCGTGCCGTCGCGATCATCGCGTCGCCGGCCCGAGCCTCGGCGTCGTCGTCGGCGTGCCCATCGCCGCCGTCACGCTCGTGGCGTGACCGGTCGCCGCGTTCTGAGCCGCTCGGCACCACGGCGGGGCCGCGAGCGGCCCTGGTCTACTCGCCCGTGAAGATCGCCTGGGCGTAGGCGCGGGCGTCGAACGGCTGCAGGTCGTCGAGCTTCTCGCCGACGCCCACCACCACGACGGGGATCTTGAGCTGCTGGTGGATGGCCACGGCGATACCCCCTCGGGACGTGCCGTCGAGCTTGGTCAGCACCACGCCGGACAGGTCGATGGCCTCGTCGAACAGCTTGGCCTGGCTGAGGCCGTTCTGGCCCGTCGTGGCGTCCAGCACCAGCAGCGTGTGATGCGGTGCCCCGGGCAGGGCCTTGGCCACGACCCCCCGGATCTTGCGCAGCTCGTCCATCAGGTTGTGTTGCGTCTGCAGGCGGCCGGCCGTGTCGATGATGACCACGTCGGCTCCGCGGGCCTTGCCGGACGTGACGGCATCGAACGCCACCGCGCCGGGGTCCGCGCCCGGGGCCTGCCGCACCAGCTGCGCGCCCGACCGGTCGGCCCAGATGGCCAGCTGGTCGATCGCCGCCGCCCGGAACGTGTCGGCCGCGCCGATCACCACCTTCTGGTTCAGCTGCGACAGGCGGTGCGCCAGCTTGCCGACAGTCGTGGTCTTGCCGCTGCCGTTCACACCCACCACGAGGATCACCGTGGGGTCCTCGGCGACGGGCAGCGACGGCGGCTCCGGGGCCATGTCGTCGGCCACGGCCTTCGCCAGCGCCTGGCCCAGCTCGCGGCCGTTCGTGATGCGCCCCTGGGCCTCCTCACCGCGCAGGTGCTCCACCAGGTTCATCGACGCGTCCATGCCGCAGTCGGCCGTGATGAGGGCCTCCTCCAGCTCGTCCCAGGTGTCGGCCGTGATCAGCTGTCCCGCGAAGATGCCGGCGATCTGAGGCGAGATGGTCTGCCGCGGCTTCGACAGGTTCTCGCGCAGCCGGCCGAGGATGCCCCGCCGCCGGGTCTCGGCCCGCTCGGGCGGCGGCGGAGGGGCGAGGTCGAAGAACTCGGCCCAGCGCTCGACCTCGGCGCGGTCCGGGATCGCGTCGCTCACGCGCGACCCCCGCGGATGGCGGTCAGCTGGCGACGCACGAACGGCCGGGCCGACTCCGCTCCGCGGTCCAGGCGGCGCGCGACGACGTCGGACACCCCGTTTGCCGCCATGGTCACGCCGAACAGCGTGTCGGCCATCTCGACCGTCGGCTGCTGGTGGGTGATCATGATGAACTGCGTGTGGTCCGACAGGCGCCGCACGACGGCCAGCAGGCGCCGCAGGTTGGTGTCGTCGAGGGCGGCCTCCACCTCGTCGAGCAGGTAGAACGGCGCCGGCCGGGCCGTGGCGATGGCCAGGCAGAACGCCAGCGCCACCAGCGTGCGCTCTCCACCCGACAGCAGCGCCAGCGGCCGGGGCCGCTTGCCGGCGGGCACCACCTGGATCTCGACCCCGGGGTCGTCGTCGCCGCCGATGACGGCCAGGCGCCCCTGCCCGCCCGGGAACAGCGCGGCGATCATGTCCTCGAACCGCTCGCGAACGGCGCGGAACACGTCGTCGAACCCGGCGGCCACGGCGTCGTCGAGGTCGCCGAGGTGCGAGCGGATGGCCTCGGCGGCCTCCTCGAGGTCGGCGATCTGGCCGGCGGTCTCGCCGATGCGCTCGCCCAGCTCGGCGCATTCCTCGGCGGCCAGCGGGTTGACGGTGCCGACGGCGCGGCGGCGCCGCTCGAGCCCCTCGATGACGCGACGCTGCTCGTCCATGTCCACGTCACCCGGGTCCTCGCCGTCGGCGGGGCCGGCCTGCTCGGCCCGGGCCTCGGCCCCGGCCAGGCGCACCGCCGCCTCGTGGGTGGCCTGCTCGGCCGACCGCAGCGCGTCGCGGGCCCGGCCCGCGGCGGCGCGCG
>JAGQUM010000032.1 GCA_020438485.1 Thermoleophilia bacterium
CGCGCGGCGCAGCGGAGCGACGGACCCGGCCGCCACCGCCGCCGCGGCCGCGCCCAGCGCCGCCCACAGCCACCACGGCACCCCCCCGCCTCCCGCGACGGGCACGTCGACGGGCTCTGGGTCGCCGGTGGCCGGCTCGGGGCGGGAGGGGCGGGCTCCCTCGGGGATCCTCACCGGGTTCGCGGCAACGTCGTCGCCCGGGTCGCCGGTGGACCGCGGCGGGGCGTAGTCCGGGGACCCCACTGACACGCGGTTGGGGTAGTAGCGGCCCGGCGTGGGGTCGAACGCGACCCACCCGGCGTCTGGCAGGTACGCCTCCACCCACGCGTGCGCGTCGCGGTCGACCACCTGCCACGTACCCGACGACACGTCGAAGTGCCCCGGCGCGTACCCCACGACGACCCGCGAGGGGATGCCGATGGTGCGAAGCATCAGCGCCATCGAGCCCGCGAAGTGCTGGCAGAACCCGCGCTTGTTGGTGAACAGAAACGCCGCAAGCGGCGCCTGGCCCCGGTCCGGGGGCGGTTTCTCGTCGTACGTGTACGTCTGGCGCAGGTAGGCCTCGATGCGGTTGACGGCCACGTACGGGCTGGACGCGTCGCCCGCCACGCGCTGGGCCAGGGCGCGGACGCGCCCGTACGAGCCCAGCCGGTCGTTGATCATGGGGGCCGTGAGCCCCTCCGGGAAGAGCGGCGGCACGACCGCGTCCTGGCCCGACGCCGCGGCGGGGTCGCCGCCGAACGGGCGAACCTCGCGCACCGTGGGGTCGACGTCGCGGGGGTAGCGGGTGGCGGCCCGCAGGCGGTCGGGGTCGGGATCCGGCACCGTCACCGACACGCGGTACGCGAAGTCCGGCCCCACGGCGGGGCTCGTGGCCAGCGTCGTGCCGTCCACCAGCGTGAGGTTGGCGAAGTCCCCCTGCACCGACACGATGTGGCCGCCGGCGAACACCAGGTTCGTCGTGGTGCGCCTCAGCTCGATGGTCTGCGACACCGGGGTCGGGTCGTCGACGCGAGGGGCGCGAACGGCCGCCGTGCCGCCCACCGAGTACACGGGCTCCGTGGATTGCGGAATGCCGTACGCCCCCGCGTCAACGAACGACGCGCCGTCGAACGCGGTCAGCGTCGCGGCGGCCAGCGGCAGGGGCTCGGGCGTCCTGACGGTCATCACCACGCGCGGAACCGCCGGCCAGGTGAGCTGCCCGTAGTTCTGGGCCGTGGACAGCGTGCCGACGTCGCCCCCCTGGCGTCCCTGGAAGCCCCACGACTCCCAGTTCCACCAGCGCCCGTCGTCTCCCAGCGCGGTGCCCGCCAGGGCGGCGGCCGCGAGTGCCCCGGCGCCCAGCGCCACGGCCCCGCGGGGCCCGCGCGCGACCAGGCCGCGTCCCTCCGGTTCGCGTACCAGGGCGAGGGCCAGCACCCCCGCGGCGACCAGGGCGAGGCCCTCCCACACCGGGTGCGCGGGCGGAGCCACCGTCCAGCGGTACGCGGCGGCGGCGGCCACGGTGGCCAGCGCGACCGCGGGGCGCCCGCGCACGACGACGGAGCCCGCCACGGACGCCGCGACGAGGGCCCACATGACGTCCAGCAGTCCGGCGAACGCGGGGGCGTCGGACCACTGCACGGGCGCGACGGCCCTGTTGGACTCGACGAACCCGTCGCGGGCGATGCGCCCCACGGCGTCCCAGGCCCCGGCGTCCAGGCCGGCGAGGGCGAAGGGGCTCCGGCGGGCGGCGATGGCCGCGCAGCCGACCACGGCCACGAGGACGACCGCCGCGACCGCGACGCGCGTCGCCCGCGATGGCCACAGGGCCCGCACCATCGCCGGTGCGGATGCGAGCGCGGCCAGCCCGGCCAGGGTCCACTCGCGGGATCCGGCGTGGACGCCGGCCCACACCCAGCCGGCGGCCAGCATCAGTGCCGCCGCGACGGCGATCCGGCGCGCCCGCTCAGACACGCTCCCTCCCCCGGCGGTGCCCCTGGCGGGCGGCGGGCGCCAGGGCCGCGGCCAGCGCGTCCGCCGTGGGCGCCCGCACCACCGGAACGCCCACGTGGTCGGACTCCGGCAGGTCGGCCGCGCGCCCCACCAGCACGATCACGGCCTCCAGGCCGCGGCGACGGGCGGCCTTCGCGGCCTCCCACATTCCCGGCGTGGGCGCGGTGGTCACGGCGATGACGCCGGCGCCCGGGCCCAGCAGCCGCACCGTGCGGCGCAGCATGTCCTCGGCGGGCGGCCCCTGGCCGCGGCGCAGCCGCGTGAGACGCGCCTCCGCCTCGGACCACGTGCACGTGACGGCCGTGTCCGTGTCGCCCGCCCACAGGTGCACGCGCTGGCCGGTGACGGCGTCCGCCGACGTCGCCGCGAACATCAGGCTGGCCGCGGCGGTGACCGCCAGCTCGACGTCGTCGGGGTCCGCGTCGGTGTCGGCGACATCGCACAGGACGGCCTCCACGCGCCCGCCGGCCTCGTCGGTGTGGAACAGCTTCGTGTGCAGTGCCCCGCGCTTGGCGGTCTGGCCCCAGTGGACGCGCGACAGCGGATCGCCGGGCCGGTACTCGCGCACGCCGTCGAGCTGGGCGATGTCCTCGCCCAGGGCCGCCCGCCGGATGGTGCGCCGGTCGCCCAGCGCGTGCGCATCGGCGGTGGCGGGCACGACCCGCGGCACCACCAGCAGGCGCGTCGCGTCGCCGAACGCGCGGGTGGCCGCGACCAGGCCCAGGGGGTCCCTCACGGTCAGGCGGGCGGGCGCCAGCGTGTGCTCGCCGCGGCGTACGTGCCGCACGCGCAGGCGCCGCGCGCCCCGCACGCCGGGCGCCACGCGCGCGCCCCCCAGCGTGCCGACGCCGGGCGAGATCTCCCAGTCGCTCAGCCGCAGCGCGGTGCGCGCCCGGCCCGTGCCCGACAGCGCGAGGTCGACGTGGACGTCGTCGCCCGCGCGCGGACGGCGCTCGACGACGGTGCGTCGCAGACGTAGCCCGCGCCCGGACAGCGCCACGAGCACCCACGCCAGCGCCACGAGCGTCACGAGTCCCGTTCCCACCACGAGCAGCGCGGGGGTGCCGAAGCCGAGGGCCAGGATCACGAACAGCACGCCGGCCAGCAGCACCTCGCGGCCGCGCGGCTGCGGCCAGGCCCGGCCCACGCGGGGTGCGCGCCGGGCGCTCACCCCAAGGGAACCTCGGCCCCGAGCAGCGCGTCCTCGACGATCTCCACCGGGTTCGCGCCGCGCGCGCGCGCGTCCGGGGTCAGCAGCAGGCGGTGCGCGAGGGCCATCACGGCCAGCGCCCGGACGTCCTCGGGGAGCACGTGGTCGCGGCCCTTCACCAGGGCCCGGGCCCTGCCGGTGCGCAGCAGCGACAGGGCGGCGCGAGGGCTGGCGCCCAGCTCGACGCGCGGGTCGTCGCGGGTGCGCCGCACCAGGTCCACGACGTAATCGGCCAGTGACGGGTCGATGTGGACGTCCTCCAGCGCCCGCTGCGCGGCTCGCAGCGCGTCCTCGTCGCCCACGCGGGGCACGAGGTCAAGCGGGTCGCGTCCGGCCAGCTCGCGCACCATGGCCGCCTCGTCCCGGGCCGACGGGTAGCCGATCGACACGCGCATCGCGAAGCGGTCCAGTTGGGCCTCGGGCAGAGGGAACGTACCCTCGTACTCAACCGGGTTCTGGGTGGCGACGACCATGAACGGGTCCGGCAGGTCGCGGGTGGTGCCGTCCACGGTGACCTGGCGCTCCTCCATGGACTCGAGTAGCGCCGACTGGGTCTTGGGCGAGGCCCGGTTGATCTCGTCGACCAGCACCAGGTTGGAGAACACGGGTCCCGCGTGGAACGCGAACGCCCCCGCCTGCTGGTCCCATACCGACACGCCGGTGACGTCGGCGGGCAGCAGGTCGGCCGTGCACTGCACGCGCGAGTAGCTGCACCCCGAGGCCCGCGCGAGGGCCTTGGCGAGCACGGTCTTGCCGACGCCGGGCACGTCCTCGATCATGACGTGGCCGCCGCTGATGAGCGACGCGACGCAGGCCTCGATAACCTCCGCCGGCGCCCGCACTGCCCGGCCGCAGGCGTCGACCAGGTCCCGGGCCATGGCGGACGACGCCCCGAGGGCGCTGCCGTTCGAGGATGTCTGCGCCCGGGACACTCCGGAGGAGGGTAGCAGCACCCCGGTTTCCGCCCCACGGGCGGGGGTCGCGGCGGGTGCGGCTGCGGGATTCGGCATGAAAGGCACGACCCGGCGATGCGCGACCCGTTTCAGCACACGCTCACGAAGGACGGCCGGGTGCTGATCCACCGCGGCGGGCGGCGCGTGATGGAACTGGGCGGCGCCCGCGCGGCCGACCTGCGGGCGCGGCTGGACCTCTGCGCCGACGAGGACGCGCGCCAGCAGGTGCTCGCCCGCGTGACCGGCAACTACCGGCGAGGCAACGAGCGGCGGGGCCGCCGCGCCTGACGCGGCGGCCCTCGGGGGGTTACGAGGCGTCGACCCGGAAAGCGATCTCGGCCGTGACCTGCCAGCGATCGATGCCGCCGTCGTCGTTGGTGTTGGCGCGGATGTCCGTGATGTGCATCCACGTCTGCCCGTGGACACGCTCGGCGGACGTCTTGAGCGCGGCGAGGGCGGCGCCCTCCAGGCTCTCGGACGACTCGCCCACGACCTTCACGACCTTGAACGACGACTCCATGGTCTCCCCCTCGTGATGTGCGTTGCCGGAGGGCACCTACCCGCCCCCGCCTGCGGAGAAACCGTATCGAGCCGGCGGGCCGAGACCCGTGGCGGGCTTGCGACGTGTCCGGCGGCCGAGTCGACGGGCAGCGCGATCGTGATCGCCGGGCCGCCGCCGGCGCCCGCGCCGGCGATGGCCGCCCCGCGCCGGAGGGTCGCGAACGGTGCGACGCCGTTGGTCAGGTGCAGGGGTTTCTCGGGCGACCGGCGCGTGAGAGGCCCGACGGAGACGGCGCGACCCCCGCGGTGGTCCCATCCGGGGTCCGGCGCGCCGACCGATCGCCGCCCTCCCTCGCCGTCAGGGCTCAGGTGTGTGTGACGAGTCCCGCGAACACGTCGACGATGGCCGCGGCGCACGCGGCCTTGGACGTCGGGCCGACAGTGGTCTCGGCGTCCCCGGGGCCGATGATCGTGACGGCGTTGTCGTCCGATCCGAAGCCGATTCCCGGCACGGACACGTCGTTGTGCACCAGCACGTCCACGCCCTTGCGCGCGCGCTTCTCGCGGGCGCGCTGAAGACCATCCTCGCCGTGCTCGGCCGCGAACCCCACGAGGACCTGCCCGGGGCGCCGCGCCGCCGTGACCTCGGTGAGGATGTCCGGGGTCTTCTCCAGCTCCAGCCGCATGGCGTCGGACGCGGACTTGTCGATCTTGCCCTGCACGGCGGCCGCCGGACGGTAGTCCGCCACGGCGGCGGCCATGACGAGCACGTCGGTTCCGGGCATGCGGGCGACCGTCTCGCGGTGGAGGTCGGCGGCCGTCGGGGCGTCCACGTACGCGATGCCGGCCTCCCGGGGCAGCGCGACGTTGGACGCCAGCACGGTGACGACGGCGCCGCGGCGGCGCGCCTCCGACGCCAGCGCCCACCCCATCTTCCCCGACGACCGGTTGCCGAGGAACCGCACGGCGTCGACCGGCTCCTGGGTGCCGCCGGCGCTCACCAGCACGCGCACGCCCGCGAGCTCTCCCGGTGCCAGGGCGGCGTCGACCGCGTCGCAGATGTCCACCGGGTCGGCCAGGCGGCCGGGACCGACGTCGCCGTCGGCCAGGAGGCCCTCGGAGACGGGCACGATCCGGACGCCCCGCGCCTCGAGCGTCGCGAGGTTGGCGACGGTGGCCGGGTGGGCCAGCATCCGGGGGTTCATCGCGGGCGCCACCACGACGGGCCCGTCGAACGCCAGCAGCGTCGTGCCGATGACGCCCCCGGCCAGGCCGTGGGCCATCTCGGCCATCGCGTGGGCCGTCGCCGGGCAGACCAGCACGATGTCGGCGCGGCGGGCGAAGTCGAGATGGTCGTAGTCGAGCTGCCCGTCATCGGGGAACAGCGTCGTGCCGACGGGCCTCCCCGACAGCGCCGAGAACGTCCCGCGCGTGACGAACCGCTCGGCGGAGCGGCTGAGCAGCACCGAGACCCCGTGGCCGCGGCGCTGGAGGATCCGCATGACGTCGATGGCCTTGTAGGCGGCGATGCCGCCCGTGACGGCGAGGACGACCTCAGCCACGCGTCGCGTCGTCGATGATGCGGTACAGCGCGTCCGTGGCGACGTCCACGTCGGCGTTGTTGACCACGGCGTCGAACTCGTCGATGGCGGCCATCTCGATGCGGCTGGTCTCCAGCCGGGCGCTGATGGCCGCGTCCGACTCGGTGGCCCGGGCGCGCAGGCGGCGCTCCAGTTCGTCCAGGGACGGGGGCTTCACGAACACCGTGAGGCACCCCGGCATGGCCGATCGGACCTCGCGGGCGCCCCGCAGCTCGATCTCGAGCACCACCGAGTCGCCCCCGCCGAGGATGCGCTCCAGCTCGCTGCGCAGCGTCCCGTACCGGTTGCCCGCGTACTCGACGTGCTCCACGAACTCCCCCGCCTCCACCCGCCGCGCGAACTCGTCGGGCGTCAGGAAGTGGTACTCGCGGCCGTCGACCTCGCCGTCGCGGATGGCGCGTGTGGTGGCCGACACCGCCACGGCCAGGTGAGGCATGCGCCGGCGGACGTTCGCGATGAGCGTGCCCTTGCCCGCGCCCGAGGGACCGGACACCACGATCACTCGGGCGACGCGCCGGACCCCGGATCCGGAGGCGACGGCCACGCTACTTCGCGAGGAGCTGGATGAGCTCGGCGCGCTGGCGCTCTGACAGCCCGCCGATGGTCTTGCCCTGCGAGATGCGGCAGTGGGTCAGGAAGCGGGTGGCCTTCACGCGGCCGTACTTGGGCACGGCCATCAGCATGTCGTACACCTTCGCCGTCATCACGTAGCCGGGGGGATCGGCGATCACGTCGGCCAGCTGCATGGTCCCCGCCTTGATGTCCTTCTTGAGCTGCGCCCGCTGCGAACGGATCTCGTTGGCCCGCGCCAAGGCCTCCATCCGCTGATCCAGCGACCTCTCCGGCGCCTGCGCGGAGCCCCGCCCGCCCTTGGGCTCCGTTCCGTGTGATGACAACGTCAACCTGGCTCGCTTGTTCGCACTGGGGGACTCACCCACGACCTCACCCTCATGTCGAGGTTGAGGTTTCGGGGCAACCGGCTGCACCTGCGTACCTTATTCCGTCCGGGGATCGGCTGCAGGCAGCCGCGGGGGGCGACGGACCGCGGAACTCTAGCGCCGCCGGGGGGTTTCGGAAATCCCCCGGCTCACTCCGGGTGGGCCGAAACCCTCCCTACCGGCCGAAGATGTCCTGCAGGGCGATGGGCGCCCCGGTCTCCCTCCGGGGGGTCCGCAGGGCCTGGACGGCGGCCTCCGCCGCCTCGATCGTCGTCATGCAGGGGACGCCCGCGCGGACCGCCGCGCGGCGGATCTCGGCCCCGTCCGACAGCGCGCCCCGCCCCGACGGGGTGTTGATGACCATGTCGATCTCCCCGGCGCCGATGAGGTCGGCGATGCTCGGGCTGCCCTCCGACACCTTGTTGACCCGCTCGACGGGCACCTTGGCGGCGCCGAGAGCCGCGGCCGTGCCGCCCGTCGCGACCACGCGCAGGCCCCGGCGGGCCAGCTGGGCGCCCAGCGCGACCGCCTCCGGTTTGTCGGCATCGCGGGTCGACAGGAACACCGTCCCCTCCTTGGGCAGCGCCATCCCCGCGCCGCGCTGCGCCTTGGAGAACGCGGCGGGGAAGCTCGTGGCAATGCCCATGACCTCCCCCGTGGCCCGCATCTCGGGCCCCAGCACCGGGTCGGCCCCCAGGAATCGCGCGAACGGCAGCACCGCCTCCTTCACGGCGACATGGCGGCGGGGACGCGCCGACTCCGGCAGGCCGAGGTCGGCGATGGTCTCCCCCATCATCAGCCGCACGGCGTGCCGCACCAGGGGCTGGCCCGTGGCCTTCGCGACGAACGGGATGGTGCGCGACGCGCGGGGGTTGGCCTCGATGACGTAGATCGCGCCGTCCTGGACGGCGAACTGCACGTTGATGAAGCCGACGGTGCCGACGGCGATGGCGATGGCGCACGCCTGGCGCTCGAGCTCCTCCACCAGGCCCGGGGAGGCCTCCTGAGGGGGCAGCACGCAGGCCGAGTCGCCGGAGTGGACGCCGGCCGCCTCAACGTGCTCCATCACCGCGGCCACCCAGCAGTCCGTGCCGTCGCACAGGGCGTCGACGTCGAACTCCTGCGCGCCCTCCAGGAAGCGGTCGACCAACACCTGCCCGGAGGGCCGCTCGCGCTCGAGGTACGCCGCGATGTCGTCCGGGCCCTCGCAGATGGCCATCGCGCGGCCGCCGAGCACGTAGCTGGGGCGCACCAGCACCGGATAGCCCACGCGCTCGGCGGCGGAGAGCACGTCGCCGGGGTCGTCGGCGATGGTCCAGGGCGGGGCCTCCAGGCCCAGGCGCTCGAGCAGGGCTCCGAACCGGCCGCGGTCCTCGGCCAGGTCGATCGCGTCCGGTGACGTCCCCAGCACCGGCACGCCCTCGGCGGCCAGCTGGGCGGCCAGGCGCAGGGGCGTCTGCCCGCCCAGCTGCGTGATGACCCCGACGGGCGTCTCCTGCGCGCAGATGTCGAGCACGGCGTCCAGCGTGACCGGCTCCATGTAGAGGCGGTCGCTGACGCCGTGGTCCGTCGAGACGGTCTCGGGGTTGCAGTTGACCATCACGGCGGCGTGGCCCAGCTCCTGGGCCGTGCGGGCCGCGTGCACGCAGCAGTAGTCGAACTCGATGCCATGACCGATGCGGTTGGGTCCCGAGCCCAACACGAGGATGGTGCTGCGGTCGTCGGTGCGGGCCTCGGTCTGCGTGTCGAACGCCGCGT
>JAGQUM010000033.1 GCA_020438485.1 Thermoleophilia bacterium
GCGGAGAGGGAGGGATTTGAACCCTCGAAGCGAGGAACCCCGCTTACGCGATTTCCAGTCGCGCTCCTTCGACCGCTCGGACACCTCTCCGCGAGCCCGCGGATGGTAGCGCACGCGGGCCCCGATCCTCGGGCGTTCCTTCGCCGACGGGGGTGGCCCTGCTAGTTTTCCCCGCGGAGGGGTGGCAGAGCGGTCGAATGCGGCGGTCTCGAAAACCGTTTCGGGCTCTTCGGTCCGACGGGGGTTCAAATCCCCCCTCCTCCGCTTCCCGGCTCCGGATGCGAGCACCGTAGGACAGCCCCCGCGGTGGACGATGGCCGGTACGGGGGCAGCGCCGCCCCAGGCGAGAGGCGTCCACGCACGCATCCGTCCGGATCAGCCACGCCCTCGCGGCGCTTGAGAGCGACCACCGCGCCCGCAATCACCTGGGATCGCTCGTGCCCGCGACGACACCTCTGCGCGCGCCGGAGGCGCTCGCCCTGGTGCTCGACCGTTCTGCCTTCGATGGCTGGCCGCAGACCCGCCACCGACCCGAAGCGCGCCACGTGCGTCGCGGGACGGCTCGCACCGGACGACCGGCTCGCGCCGTCAACTCCGCCTAGACCTTGGCGGCCGCAGGCGGGACCCCACGACCGTGCACACGCCGACAAGCGCGGTCGACACGACGTGACCCCCGGACCCAGCCGGACGCCGGACACCGCCGGAACCCGCACGCCGTTCCTGCTTCGTCAGCGGGTTCGGCCACACTGGATCTGGCCGAGCCGGCCGTGCTGCACCTCGTGGTGGACGACGGGGTCGGGACCGTCTTTCACCCAGAGGCCGCGCCCCTTCCAGCCCGCCCACGGGTCGCACGGCGGGGCCTCGCTCACCGGAACCGCGGAATCGCCCCCCGATCAGGGCGCGGGGGCCGCCACGGGTTCGACCGCCCCGGCGGTGCATCGCTCGCCCTCGCGGCTGCGCCCGGCCTGGTCGCGCATCCCCACGCACAGTGCGCCCGGCACCACCCCGACGGCGGCACTGGCAGGGGCGACCGCCGCGATGGCGGGGAGCCGTCCCGGGGCGGCGTCGGGACCCGGCAGGTCACCCACCCCGACGTCGCCCGCCACCACCCGGTCGGTGGCCGACGGGACGCACGAGGCGTCGCCGAACACGGAGTAGCCACCGCTCGACAGCGTCGCACCCGGGGCGACGAGGCAGCTGTCCCCCTCCGCGGGCTGCGCGACGATGTCGGCGAGCGTCGTGACCGACGCCCGGCCCGACACGGCGACGTTCGCGCCTCGCGGCGAGGCGTTGCGCACCAGCGTGGAGCGCTGCAGCGCGAGGCCGCTGTCGTCGCCCGCGTCGATGCCCCCGCCGCGCCCGGCCCGATTACCGATGAGCGTGGAGCGCACGACGGCGGACGTCGAGGACGTCCCCAGCAGCGAAATCCCGCCGCCACCGGAGCCCTGGCCCGCGACGTTGCCGGTGATCGTGGAGCCGTCCACCAACAGCGTTCCGGCCCGGGAGGACTGGATCGCCACGCCACCCCCCTGGGCCGCCGCCGTGTTGGACGACACCGTGCTTTCGATCAGCGCGAGTTGCGCGTCGCCGGACACCGACACCCCGCCGCCGGCGAACGACGCGGCGTTACCCGAGACCACGCTGGACGCCACGCTGGCGCTCGCCCGGCCCGCGCCGGACGCCCTGAAGCTGATGCCGCCGCCCGACCCCGGCCGTTCCTCGGACCCGGCGACATTGCCGGATACCCGAGAGCCGGTGACGTCCAGCGAGGGCGCGGCCACGTCGACGCCTCCCCCGTCGGCGGCGTCGCCGGTGGTGACGTTGGTCGTCACGGTGGAGTCCTCGATCCATACGGCCGACGCGGGGTCGGCGAGCTCCGCGCCGAGCCCCGCTCCCGGAAGGGCGGAGCGGTTGCCCGCGACCTCGGTGCCGCGCAGGACCACGAGGGTGCGGCGCGTCCGTGACCGAGCCACGACGCCGCCTCCCGCGTTGGCGACGATGTGGGAGTTGATGGCCACGAGCTCCACGCACTCCTGGCATTCGACCCCGGCTCCCGGGGAACCGGAGAGGGTGGCGTCGCGCATCCACAGCAGGCCGTCCGTGCGCACGAGCGGCGCGGGGGCGCCGCCCTGCGACGACAGCGCGACGCGACGCAGGTAGGCGACGCCCGAGACCGAGAACACCGGCTGCCCCGGACACGCCTGCACGACGCTGGCGCCCGACCCGTAGATGACGAGCGTGTCGCCCCTCGGCACGGTCAGCGGGCCGGCTTCACAGTCGCTGAGAACGAACCGCTGGCCCGCGGGGAGCGTGATCGCGTCGTAGCCCGGGCGGGCGGCGGCGGCGACGGCGTCGCGCAGCGACATCCCCCCGGCCCCCGCGACGTCGGCGGTGGTGGTGGGGTGAAGCTCGGCGGCGTGGGCTCCCGGGGCGGCCATGCCCAGCGAGCACACTGCGAGGGTGCCGAGCAGACGGGGCAACTGTCGACGAACGCGGCGGATGCGCAGACCCTATGCCCCCCGCTGCCCGCGTCACACTGGCCGAACGGCTAGGCACCCCTCGCGGCGAGGGGTGCCCGTGGCCGTCGTCAGCGGCGCAGAGACGCGGGCAGCGATCCCCTGCGCGCCAGCGCCCGGAACGCGGCGTAGGCCGGCTTCGGCGAGAAGTCCTCGGCCAGGAGGCCGCCCGGCCACGCGGCGTTGTCCTGAAGGTTGAACCACATGACGACCGGCACGCGCGGGTTGCGCACGTCCCTCAGCCCGAACATCTGCCGCAGGTACGTGGCCTGCTGCCTGGGGGTCACCCTGCTGGTGCGCACGTGCCCGTAGCCAGTGGTGTAGCCCGCCTCCGTGATGAACACCTGCATCTTCGGGGCCCGCCTCAGCTTGGCCTTGGCCGAGCCGCGGGCGCGGGCGATCTCGCGAGCGCGCCGCGCGTCGAGCTGGGCGAAGATCTCGGACAGGCTGTTCCAGGATGGGAACGCGCGCGTGCGCGACACGGGCGGCTTCGACGGGTAGATGTGCTGCGAGTACGCGTCGAACTTCACCGACAAGGGGCTGCGGGCGAGCCCCGACAGCCACGGCCGGGCGCCGATGCCGTCCGCGCTGACGCCGCCACCGCGCGGCCCGGTGGAGCCGGCGATGACGATGGCGCGAGGGTTGGCGGCCTTCACGGCGGGATACGCCTCGCGCACCAGGCGCAGGTACACACCGATGGATGCGCCGCCGGACGACGTGCGCAGGAACCGCTTGAGGTTGGGCTCGTTCCAGACCTCCCACAGGCGCACGGCGGGCAGCGGACCCGACGGCGTCGTGGTCGGCGTGCCGCCGGGGCCGCCCGCCGAGGGAGCCGCCAGCGGCGTGAACCGGCCGTTGTAGCGCTTGGCGGCGGCCCGCATGAAGTCGCGGTAGTCGCCGGCCGCAGGCGCGTACGGGTTGTACTGGGTGACCTGGGGATCGACGGTGCGCCCCGCCGACCACTCGGGCGTGCTGTAGACGGCGATGATGGGGTTGATGCCCCGGGCCGCGAGGCCGCGCACCAGCATGTCGGTGCGGGTCCAGTCGTAGGCCGGGTCGTTGGGGTCGGTGGGCTTCGCGGGCCGCGTGCGGGCGACCTCGTTCCACATGATCCCGAACCGCGTCACCCGGGTGCCCGACTGCTGCAGTCGCGTCATCCGCGACTCGAGGGTCTCGAGCGGGGCCGAGACCAGCTGGTCGTCCTCCACGGCGGCCACGGCGGCGACGGCGGCGGGGGCGGCGGCACCCGCGAGCGCGGCGGAGGCACCCACGAGCACGAGGCTCTTGGAAATGGTCACGTGACGGGTTCTCCCGGTGGTTCGGCGGGCTGACGGCGCCGGCGAGGCTAGCGGACGCGCCGTCTCTCGAAGAAGTGGCCAAGGGCGGCCAGCGACTCCTCGGCGAGTATGCCACCACTGACCTCGACACGGTGCAAGAGGCCCGGGTGTCCCAACAGATTCGTGACGCTTCCGGCTGCCCCGACCTTCGGATCGGGCGCCCCGTACACGCACCGGTCGACCCTGGCCTGCAGCATCGCGCCGGCGCACATCGGGCACGGCTCGAGCGTGACGTACACCGTCACGCCGGTCAGCCGCCACCCCCCCACCGCCAGCGACGCGGCCCGCAGCGCGGTGATCTCCGCGTGCCCCATGGGGTCGCCGTGAACCTCGCGGGTGTTGTGCCCCACCCCCACGACCTCGCCGTCGCGGACGGCCACCGCACCCACCGGGACGTCGTCATGGCCGAGGGCGCGCCGGGCCTCGGCCAGCGCCATGCGCATGAACCTCAGGTCGGCGGATGGGTCACTGGCCACGCGCGCATTGTGGACGACCGGGCCCTGCCGCGTCCCCCGCGCCGGCCCCGTGTGGTGGAGTACCGGGAGACCGACGAACCGCAGGAGGTGTGGGGGACCGTGAGCAGCACCGACGAGCCGCGCCGTTCCGTGCGCCGGGGGCGCCTGACGTTGGCCCCGGGCGAAGACGAGCGGATGGGACACGCCGACCTCGGCCTGCTGAGCCGCGAGCGCGACAGCGCGTTCGTTCACACGGACCCGTGGCGCGCCCTGCGCATCCTCGGGGAGTTCGTCGACGGCTTCGACGCGCTGGCCCGCGTGGGACCGTGCGTGTCGGTGTTCGGATCCGCGCGGATCGGCGCGTACCACCCCAGCTACGCCCAGGCCGAGGCGCTGGGCCGGGGGCTCGCGGACGCCGGGCTGGGGGTCATCACGGGGGGCGGCCCCGGGGTCATGGAGGCCGCCAACAAGGGCGCGTACGAGCACGACGGGCTCTCCATCGGATGCACCATCGAGCTGCCCCGCGAGCAGTACAGCAACCCCTACCTCAACCTGCGAATCGACTTCCGCTACTTCTTTGTGCGCAAGACGATGTTCGTGAAGTACTCCGAGGGGTTCGTGGTCTTCCCCGGCGGCTTCGGCACCCTCGATGAGCTCTTCGAGGCGCTGACCCTGATCCAGACGGGCAAGGCCCGCCGGTTCCCGCTGGTGCTCGTGGGCGTGGACTACTGGAGCGGCCTCGTGGACTGGGTGCGTGCCCGGCTGGCCGGCGAGGGGATGATCGGCCCGGCCGACATCGACCTGTTCACGGTCACCGACTCGGTGGAGGAGGCGTGCGCGGTGTTCACCCACGCCGGCGCCGGGCGGACGTCGTGACCCGGCGCACGCCCGACGGGCCGCCGCAGCGCATGGCGCGGGTCGGCGTGGGCACCGCGATGGGGCTCGCCGCGGGCACCGCCGTGGGGGTCGCCACCGGCGACTCGTCGGTGTGGCCCGCCGCGGGCGCCGCGGCCGGGGCCGTGATCGCCGTCATCCTCAACCGCACCCGGTACCGGTGAGGCTGCTGCTGCCGCCGGGCGCTGCCGCGCACGACGCGGACGCGGCGCTGGACGCGTTCACCGCGCCGGGCCCGCCCACCGGCCGGCCGCGCGTGCGCGTGAACATGGTGGCGAGCGTCGACGGGGCCACGTCGGCCGACGGGGAGTCCCGCGGGCTGTCGGGGCCGCCCGACCGGCGTGTGTTCCACCGCCTGCGGGGCCGGGCCGACGCCGTGGTGGCGGGGGCGGCGACCGTGCGGGCCGACCGCTACGGGCCGGCCCGATGCGACGCCGCCACCACCGCCGAGCGCGCGGCCCGCGGGCAGGCACCGGCACCCGTGATCGTCGTGGTGAGCGCGTCGCTGGAGCTGGACTGGGAGGCGGACCTGTTCCGGGCCCCCGTCCCCACGATCGTGGCGCACCCCCGCGCCCGCCGGTTGCCGCCCGCGGCGCCGCCCGGGGTCCGCGACCTCCCGGCGGGCGACGACAGGGTGGACATGGCCGAGATGGTGACGGGGCTCGGGCGCGGCGGCATGACCGAGATCCTGTGCGAGGGCGGGCCCGGCGTCGTCGCCCAGCTGGCCGCCGCGCGGATCATCGACGAGGTGTTCGTGGCCGTGTCACCGCAGCTCGTCGCCGGCGACGCCCGGCGCATGCTCGACGGCCCCGCGCTGGTGCCGCCGGTGGCGCTGCGCCTGACGGCGGTCCTGGAGGCCGACGACTTCCTGTTCTGCCGCTACGCCGCGCCGCCCGGATGAGCACGGGGGACGCGACCGAACGCGATCACCTGGATGCGCTCGCGCTCCTGCGCGACGCGGCGCGCGCGACGGCCGGGGGGCGCGAACCCGGCGCGTTGGACGGGTTGCTGGACGACGCGGCGGTCGCCCGGGCGGCGTCGCCCACCGCCGCGTCCCTCGCCCGCATGTACGTGTTCGCGGCCCGGGTGGGGGCGGCCACCGCCGACGCGGAGCGCGCGGCGACGTGGCTGCGCGGCTGGTCGAGCGCGGCCCGCCGCACCCCCCAGGAGGTGCACGCGGCCGTGGTCGACGGCGTGCGCTTCGGCGAGCGGCTGCACCGGGCGCTGGGGATCGGCGGCGGTTAGCGCCCCGGCGCGGGAAGGTCCGCGAAGCTCACGCGTCCGCCGCGCGCGCCGTCCACGAACGCGGCGCCCAGGCCACCGGGGCCACCCGCGAACGCCACCACCCCCCGGGTCGCCGCGACCTGCCGCGCCGGCGACCAGCCCCGCGCGCCGCGCGTGGAGACGATCCAGCGGTCCGGGCGGCCGGCGCTCCCCGCGACCACCCACCAGGCGGCCACGGTGTTCCACGCGCTTTGGATGCCGGGACCCGCGCTGACCCTGCCGGGCCTCACCCGCCCCACCGGCTCGGCCGCCGCCCACCTCCCGTCGTCGTCGACGGTGCGCGCCTGGACCAGGCTGGTGGAGGCGTTGGCCACCCAGACCCTCCCGGCGGGCGACAGGCCCACCGCGGCCTGCGCCTCGAGGGGCAGCATGCGCCACGGGCCGCCGGGCCGGCCCCAGTAGACGCGAGCGTCGCGGGCCTGACCCGACGCGGATTGCTGGGCGGTGAGCACCAGGCCGCCCCCGTCCGCCGCGACGTCGGCGAACGGCTGCACCGGAGTGAGGCCGGGGTCGGGGCGCACCAGCGTCTGGGTGGGCTCCCAGTCGCCGGCGGCGCGCGGCAGCCGCGAGGCCACCACGCGCGGCCCCTCATCGCCGCCCGACGCGATCCACGCGGCCACCACGGACCCGTCGCGCGCCACGGCCGCCGTTCCCCCGCCGTCGTCGGGCACCGCGAGCGACGCGGCGGTCCGCCACGCCGCGCCCGACCGGCGCAGTACGAACAGCCGCCACTGCTGCGACGCCCGCTGCTCGATGAGCGCGGTCGCGCCGCCCGTCCCCGACACGACCAGGCCCAGCACCGACTGCGTGGCGTCGCCGGGCAGGAGCGGCAGCGCCTGCGCCGCCCATCGCCCCGACCGGGTGCGGTCGGCCACGCGCACCCGCCCGGACCGCGTCACCCACATCGCCGCCGCGCGGCGGCCGTCCGGGGAGATCGCGACGTAAGCCATGCGCCCCGCGCCGATGCGCCGCGGCGCGGAGAACCGGCCGGTACGCGCGGACCGCGTCGCCACCACCGCACGCGGCGCGCTCGTGCCGTCCGTCCACCCGACGACCGCGGCGCCGCGGTCGGCGAGCCCCGCCGTGACCGAGAAACCGTCGTGCAGCGGAGACGGCGGCGCGACGACGCTGACGCGCGTGGCCGCGCCGGACGCGGGCGCGGCGGCGGCCGCGAGCGCGGCGACGGCGAGGGTGGCGGTGGTGCGCATGGGCATCCGGGCGGCGACGGCGGTGGTCACCCTGACGTTACCCGCGCACGGGGCCGGGAACGCCCCGGGACGGTGCGCTACGACGCGGTGCGATGCCACAGGCGTACCGGGCGCCTGACGCCCCTCTGCTCGACGGCCCGCGGGACCACCTGCCCGCCGGCGTAGCCCGCCTTCTGCGCCACCCGTTCGGAGCCCCGGTTGCCCAGCAGCGTCGCGAGATCGATCCGCGCGAGGCCCGCGGCACCCAGGCCCCATCCCGTGATGAGCACCAGGGCCCGCGTGGCCAGGCCCTCGCCCCGCGCCCACGGCGCCGTCCAGTAGCCCACGACGCCGATGCCGTCGGCCACGAAGCTCAGCGACACCATGCCGTCGAGGCGCGCGGCCCCGTGCCGGGCGAACATGAACGTGGCCGCGTTCCCCTCGGCCCAGTCCCGGTCCACCAGCGCGAGGAAGGCGCGGCCGTCGGCCTCGGTGTACGGGTCCGGGACCGTCGTCCATCGGGCGATCTCCGGGTCGCTGCATGCCTCGGCGACGTCGGCCAGGAAGGCGTCGGAGGGGACGCGCAACGCCAGCGCGTCGTCGGACAGAGGCGGGTCGGGCGGGATGAGCGTGGGCACGGCGCGGAGTCTACGGTCCGCCGCCGGGGCACCGGCTAAGATCGTGGCGTGCCGCTTCGTGACCTCTTCGAGCAGAACCGCGAGTGGGCCGGCGCCGTCGAGAAGGCCGACCCGGGCTTCTTCAGCCGCCTCGCCGCGATGCAGGCCCCCGAATACCTCTGGATCGGCTGCGCCGACTCCCGCGTCCCGGCCAACGAGATCGTCGGACTGCTGCCGGGCGAGCTGTTCGTCCACCGCAACGTCGGCAACGTGGTGGTGCACAGCGACCTCAACTGCCTGAGCGTCATCCAGTTCGCGGTCGAGGTGCTGGGCGTCAGCCACATCATGGTGGTGGGCCACCACCGCTGCGGCGCCGTCCGCGCGGCGCTCCAGACCGACCGGCGCATGGGTCTCATCGACCACTGGCTGCGCCACATCGAGGACGTGGCCGTGGACCGCGCCGACGTGCTGGCGGCGATCCCGGAGCAGAACCACACGGACGCGCTGTGCGAGCTCAACGTCATCGAGCAGATGCGCCACGTCGCGCGCACCAACACGGTGCGCGACGCGTGGGAGCGCGGCACGCCGCTGCACATCCACGGCTGGGTCTACGGCCTGTCGGACGGCCTCATCCAGGACCTGGGGCTGGTGTTGTCGGGGCCCGACCAGCCGGCGGGCGACGTGGAGGGTGCGGTCGCCGCCGTGGCCGCCCGGCACGGGGCGTAGCGCCGGCGCTCAGGCCTCCGCGTGGCGGCGGATGATGGCGTACAGCTCGTCCTTGAGCCGCAGCTTCTGCCGCTTGAGCTGCTCGATCTCCTGGTCACTGGCCACCTCGATCCGGTCGTCCATGCGCGTGATGCGCTCGTCCAGGTCGTTGTGCTCGTCGAAGACCCGCCGGAAGTGCAGGTCGTCGTTCTTGAGCCTGGTGATCAGGTCGCGATGCTCGTGGAACACTCAGAACCCCCCGGGGGCTGCGTTGGTGACCGCCTCACGCTAGCGGGGCGGGGTCGGGCGACTCGCCCCGGGGCAAGGGCGCTTCGCCCCTATCGGCGCGAGGCGAGCCGGCGCTCGAGCCCCTCGAGCAGGAGGTCGAGGCCCCACGCGAACTCCACGTCTGGGTCGTAGCCGGACGCGGGAAGCAGACGCACGAGCTCCGCCAGGTGCGGCAACCCATCGGACGAGGGGACCGACGCGGCGCGGCGCGACGCCGCCTCCCCTGCGTCGGACGGCCGTGCGAACCCGAGCGCCGCCTCCTGGGCCGCGAACCCGTACACGTAGGCGTCCATCAGCGAGTACGCGTGAATCGCGTCGGCGAACGCGAAGCCCGCGCCCCGCAGGCATCCCAGGACCGCGTCGTGGTGGCGCAGGTTCACCGGCCCGGGCGCCCGCGTCTCCATGATGCCGTTGGCCCAGGGGTGGCGGCGCAGCGCGCCGCGCACCTCGGTCGCCCGGCGCCGCAGCCACCCGCGCCAGTCGGCCGAGGCGTCGCGAACGCCGATCTCGACGAACAGCGCCTCAACCATCGCGTCAAGCAGCGCGCCCTTGTTCGCCACGTGCTTGTACAGGGCCATCGGGACGACGCCCAGTTCGTCGGCCAGCGCGCGCATGCTGAGCCCGTCGAGGCCTGCGGCGTCGGCGCGGCCCACGGCGGCGGCCACCACCCGGTCGCGCGTGAGAGGGGTGCGGGGCTCGGCGCTCATGCGGCTTGACAGGTGTACATCGTATACCTACTCTCCATGCACTAAGTGTACGCCGTATACCGAGAGGTGGGAACGTGGACAGAATCACCAGAGGCGACGCCCTTGCGGGGGCGTTCTTCCTCCTCGCCGCGGCGGTGTACCAGCCCCTGCTCACGGACCCGGGGGGTTACCTCACCGACGCCGCGCGCGGCGATGGGGCGGTGCTGGGCGGGGCGTTCCTGGAGGCCCTGCTCGTGGTGGGGGTGGTGGGGACCGCCGTATGCCTGTACCCGCTCGTGCGCCGCCACGGCGAGGGGCTCGCCGTGGCGTACGTGGCCGGCCGGGTGTTGGAGGCCGCCATCATCGCCATGGGCATCGCCGCGGTACTGGCGAGCGTCGCGATGCGCCGCGACCCGCCCGACGGGAACGACGCCATGCGGGCCACGGCGGCCGGCCTCGCCGGCGTCCACGACGCGACGTTCCTGCTGGGTCCCGGCCTCGCGATCGGCGTCAACACACTGCTGCTCGCGGCGCTCGTGCACCGCGCCCACCTCGTGCCGAGGGCGATCTCGTGGCTGGGCCTGGTGGGCGGCCCGCTGGTGTTCGCGTCGTCCACGGCGGTGCTCTTCGGCGCGTACGAACAGATGTCACCGTAGGCGGGCGCGTGTGCGCTACCCGTGTTCGCGTGGGAGATGTCGCTGGCCGGGTGGCTGATCGCGCGGGGGCTCCGGCCCGGAGACACCGAAGCCCCGCTCGGGCGGGGCTTCGGGCAGCACGCGAGGCAGGATTCGAACCTGCGACCTTCGGTTCCGTAGACCGACGCTCTATCCAGCTGAGCTACTCGCGCACGCGTCCGGTGACGCGACGCGGGATTGTAGCACCTCACGGTCCGTGGCCGCGGCGGGAGCCGGTGCCCGGCGCCGCGCGAGCGCGGTCACGGCGACCCCGGCGCCCCGGACCGCCTCCGAGGCGTCGCCGGGCCGTCGCCCGACCGAAGGGGGACCGAGGCCCCGGGTGCGGGCGGGGCGGGGCGACCGGGTGTGCAGGCGGAGAGGGAGGGATTTGAACCCTCGAACGAGGTTAACCCCCGTTACTCGCTTAGCAGGCGAGCGCCTTCGACCACTCGGCCACCTCTCCGCGCAGACCGCACATGCTAGCGACGAATCGTCCCGCCGGCAGCGGACTTGAGCCCCGCGGCTACCCGCGGCCCGCGGCGGCCGTCGCGGCGGCCAGGCGCTCGGCATGCCGTGGCCCCAGGGCGTCGGGCTCCAGACGCCACGACCAGTTGCCCTCGGACGTGCCCGGGTGGTTCATGCGGGCCTCGTCTCCCAGGCCCAGGACGTCCTGCAGCGGCGTGATGGCCAGGCGGGCCGGGGACTGCATCGCCAGGCGGATCATCATCCACCACGGCTCGGCGTCCTCGATGCCGCGCTCGCGGGCCGCGTAGACGACGGCGGCACGCTGCTCGGGCCGCGCCGCGTGCCACCAGCCCAGCGTGGTCTGGTTGTCGTGCGTGCCCGTATACGCCACCCGGTCCTCAGTGATGTTGGCGGGCCGGTTGACGTTCTCGGGGGGGCCGTCGAACCCGAAGTGCAGGACGGCCATGCCCGGCAGACCCAGCGCGCGACGCAGACGGTCGACGGGAGGCGTGATCACGCCGAGGTCCTCGGCCAGGAGGTCCAGGCGCGGCACCGCGGACGCGACCGCGTCGAACAGCGCCCTGCCGGGGCCGCGGCGCCACCGGCCGTTGCGGGCCGTGTCGTCGGCGCGGGGGACGCCCCAGCCCGCCACGAAACCGCGGAAGTGGTCGATGCGGACCATGTCGTGGAGGTCCATGGCGCGCCGGAACCGCTCGGCCCACCAGCGGTAGCCGTCGCGCTGCAGCGCCGGCCAGTCGTACGCGGGGTTGCCCCACAGCTGCCCGTCCTCGGTGTACGCGTCCGGCGGGCACCCGGTGACCAGGTCGTCGCGGAAGAAGCGGGGGTGGCCGGCGTGGTCGGCGCCGCCCCACGCCACGAAGATCGGCACGTCCCCCATGATCCGCACGCCGCGCTCGGCGGCGTACGCGCGCAGCGCCCCCCACTCGCGGTCGAAGCGCACCTGGTCGTCCAGCGCGCCGTCTCCCGCGAACCGCTCCCACCCGTCGATCCAGTACGCGTGCCGGCGGCGGAAGGCGTCGCGCTCGGCGCCGGTGACGCGCGCAGCCGGGTCCTCCAGCAGGCCCGGCCAGCCCGCGAACGCCGAGGGACTGCGGTACGGCGAGCCGTGCTCATCGGGCGGCGTGACGGGCAGGATCTGCCACCACGATTGGCGCGCGTCGCGCAGCCAGCCGACGAACGCGCGGGCCGGGTCGCCCAGCCGGCCCCCGGGCAGCGACGTGACGTGCAGCAGCACGCCGGCGCTGCGCGCGCCGGAGCTCACTCCGCGTCCGGGACCAGCACCAGCGCGCCCAGCGGCGGCAGCGTCAGCAGCAGCGATGCGTCGCGGCCCGCGGCCGGGATCGGCACCGCCTCGACCGAACCCAGGTTGCCCTGCCCGCTGCCCTGGTATTCGACCGCGTCGCTGTTGAGCACCTCCCGCCACGCCCCGGCGAACGGCACGCCCAGGCGATGGTTGGAGCGCGGCACGGGCGTGAGGTTGAGCACCACGACCGCGGCCTCCCCGCCGGGCCCCCAGCGGACGTAGCTGGCGACGCTCTCGAGCGCGTTGCCGGCGTCGAGCCACTCGAACCCGCCGCCGTCGAAGTCGCGCACGTGCAGCGCCGGGTTGTCGCGGTACAGCCTCGCGGCGTCGCTGACGAACCGCTCGACGCCCCGATGGAATCCGTGGTCGAGCAGATGCCAGTCGATGCTGGACTCGTGCGACCACTCGGCCGACTGGCCGATCTCGCCGCCCATGAACAGGAGCTTCTTGCCGGGCGTGGTGAACATGTACGCGTAGAGCAGCCGCAGGTTCGCGAAGCGCTGCCACTCGTCGCCGGGCATGCGGCCCAGCAGCGACCCCTTACCGTGCACCACCTCGTCGTGCGACAGCGGCAGCACGAAGTTCTCGTTGAACGCGTAGACCGACCGGAACGTCAGCTGACCGTGGTGGTACGAGCGGTGGACGGGCTCCTCGCCCATGTACGCGAGCGTGTCGTGCATCCAACCCATGTCCCACTTCATCCCGAAACCGAGGCCGCCCATGTACGTGGGCTTCGACACCCCGGGCCACGCCGTCGACTCCTCGGCGTACGTCTGCACGTCCGGGTGACGGCCGTAGATCGCCTCGTTGAACTGACGCAGGAACCCGATGGCCTCCAGGTTCTCGCGGCCGCCGTACTCGTTGGGGATCCACTCCCCCTCCTCGCGGGAGTAATCGCGGTACAGCATCGACGCCACCGCGTCCACGCGCAGGCCGTCGGCGTGGAACCGCTCGATCCACCAGTTCGCGCTGGACAGCAGGAAGCTGCGCACCTCGTGGCGGCCGTAGTTGAAGATGAGGCTGTCCCAGTCCTTGTGATGCCCCTCGCGGGGGTCCGCGTGCTCGAACAGGTGCGTCCCGTCGAAGTACGACAGGCCGTGCTGGTCGGCCGGGAAGTGGGACGGGACCCAGTCGAAGATCACGCCGAAGCCGGCGCGGTGGAGCTCGTCCACCAGGTACATGAGGTCCTCGGGGTCGCCGTAGCGCGACGTCGGCGCGAAGAACCCGGTGGTCTGGTAGCCCCAGGAGCCGTAGAACGGGTGCTCCATCAGCGGCAGGAACTCGACGTGCGTGAACCCCAGCCGGTCGAGGTGCTCGACGAGGGGCGCCGCGACCTCCCGGTACGTCAGCGACCGGTCACCCTGCTCGGGCACGCGGCGCCACGATCCCAGGTGCATCTCGTAGATCGAGATCGGGGCCCCCAGGGCGTTGCGCGCCGCGCGGCCCGTCATCCACTCCTGGTCGCGCCAGGCGTAGTCGCCGTCCCACACCACGGACCCCGTGCGGGGCGGCTCCTCTGCCTGCGCGGCCACGGGGTCGGCCTTCTCGACCGCATACCCGTCGGGGCCCTCGATGCGGTACTTGTAGACCTCACCCGCACCGATCCCCGGCACGAACCCCTGCCAGATACCCGACGACGCCCGCGGGGTCAGCGGGGCGCCCCCCGGGTTCCAGCCGTTGAAGTCACCGATGACGCTGACGGTGCGCGCCGACGGGGCCCACACCGCGAACCGGGTGCCGGCGTCGCCACCCATGGTGCACACGTGGGCGCCCAGCACGTGGCCCAGGTCGAGGTGCGTGCCCTCGTTGAACAGGTAGACGTCGTCGTCGGTGATGAAGACGTCGCCGGGGTCGATCACGGGCATGGCGCGTCCCTTCGTGGCGGGTGGTTGCGGGAGGGCGGATTCACGCGGAGTCGAGGAGGTCGAGGACGCCACGCAGAGGCACGTCGACCCAGTCGGGGCGGCTGCCCAGCTCGTAGCCGCACTCGTACACGGCCTTCTCCATCAGCAGGATCGTGAGCAGGCTCTGCAGCGTCTCCGGGTCGGCCGGCAGGAACGTCGCGTCGCGCAGCTCGGCCAGGTAGCTGCGCAGGAACGCACCCGAAACCCGGGCGGTCCAGCGGTCGTCCCAGCGCTCAAGCAGGGCGTGCTGGTCGCTGTCGGGCTCCACCAGTCCCCGCTCCACGGCGTCCCGGGCGCCCACATGGCGCACGTAGTCGAACGAGCGCAGCATTCCCGCCACGTCCCGCAGCGGCGAGCGCTTCACGCGCCGGTCGGCCATCGACCGGGCCGGCTCGCCCTCGAAGTCGATGAGGACGAAGTCCCATCCCGTGTGCAGCACCTGGCCCAAGTGCAGGTCGCCGTGGTACCGGGTGCGCAATCCGGACTGGCGCAGCGTGACCATGCGCGAGAACAGTGCCGAGATCTCATCCGCGCGTTCCAGTACCTCCTGCGCCAGAGGGCGGGCGGCCTCCGGCAAACCGCGAACGGCCCGCGACAGCTGGCGCAGCACGCCGCGTTCGAGGTTGCGCAGCGACTGGTACGTGCTGCGCAGGTACAGCGGAACGGTGGCCTCGGGGCGGAACGCCGGGCCGGTGCCGGCCGCGAGCGCCGCGTGGAGGCCCGCGACCCGGGCGCCCAGCCGCTCGGCGGCCATCACGGCGTTGCCGCTCTCGTCGCCGGCGTCGTCGGGGGTGGGTAGCGCGGCCAGGGCCGTGACCGGCAGCGTGTCGTCCCACCCGGGCGATGCCGGCGGCTCGTCGGCCGCCGCCAGGATCCGCTCGTAGAACCTGCCGATCTCGTCGCGCATGAAGGTCCACGCGTCGCCCTCGTTCTCGACCACCTCGTGGGCGATCGCCAGCGTGCGTTCGGTGCCGTCATCGGACGTGTACGTCAGTGCGCCCAGCACCGGCGGGGCGTTGTGGAAGCCCGAGCGGTTGAGGTGAAGGCCCAGCTCCAGGTCGGGGTTGAGGCCCGGGGCGCTGCGGCGGAACACCTTGAGGATGATCCGGTGCCCGAAGACCACCGACGTGTTGCTCTGCTCGGCGCGGAATAGGTCGGGTTCGAGGTGGCCGCCGGCACCCGCCAGCACGCGGCGCATCTCGGACGTCGGCGCGCTCGCCAGCGTTCCGGATGCCCCCGCCAGGCGGCGGCGTCGTCGCAGCAGGTCCATGAGCGCGGCGCACGTGGCCCGGTCGGACATGCCGTCGGCGATGACACCCGAACCGCCGTCCCAGGCGGCGTCGGCCACGACCGCCCCCGGATGGTCACCCGCGACGCGAAGGGCCTCCTCGCCGTCCAGCACCGCCAGGGGCACGACGTACGTCTCGGGTTCGCCCTCCAGGTACGACACCTCGGACAGGGCGATGGCGGCCGGGTGGCCGGGGCCCGGCAGGGGCACGACGTCCGTGATGCGCACCGCCTGCACCGAGCGGTCCTTGCCCGCGAACCAGCGTGCCTGCGGCAGGAACGACGCCAGCGCACCCTCAAGCCGGGCCCGGGCGCGCGGCTGGAACAGGGTCTCGGCCTTGCCGCGGACGGTGATGGACGGCGCCGGGCGCTGGTCGGACGCGGCCTCGGCGGGTTCCTCGATGGCCAGCCAGTAGAACTCGTGGGGGCCCAGCGTCAGCAGGTACGGCAGGTCGCCGGCCGGCGGGAACGCGGTCTGCCCGAACAACTCGCGCAGCGCCAGCCCCTTCCACTCGGACAGGTCGATCTGCGCGGTCTGGACGAACCTCGACAGGTTGGCCACCACCAGCACCCGCTCGCCCTCGTGGCTGCGCACGAACGCCAGGACGCGGTGGTTGTCGGGCGACAGAAACTGCATGTCGCCGCGCCCGAACACCTGGTGGCGCCTCCGCAGGGAGATGACGCGCCGCATCCACCACAACAGCGATTCGGGGTTCGCCGCCTGCGTCTCGACGTTGACGGTCTCGTAGTGGTACTCGGGATCGATGATGACCGGCAGCGGCAGCTTCTGGGGGTTGACCGACGAGAACCCGGCGCAGCGGTCGGGGCTCCACTGCATGGGCGTGCGCACGCCGTCCCGGTCGCCCAGGTAGACGTTGTCGCCCATGCCGATCTCGTCGCCGTAGTAGATGACGGGCGTGCCCGGCAGCGACATCAGCAGGCCGTTGAGCAGCTCGATCTTGCGGCGGTTCTTGCCCAGCAGCGGGGCGAGGCGTCGACGGATGCCCAGGTTGATGCGGGCCCGGCTGTCTCGGGCGTACATCCGGTACATGAAGTCGCGTTCCTCGTCGGTGACCATCTCGAGCGTCAGCTCGTCGTGGTTGCGCAGGAACACCGCCCACTGGCTGGTCTCGGGGATCTGGGGCGTCTGCTGCAGGATGTCGACGATCGGGAAGCGGTCCTCCATCTGCAGGGCCATGAACAGGCGCGGCATGACGGGGAAGTGAAACGCCATGTGGCATTCGTCGCCGTCGCCGAAGTACTCGGCGGCGTCCTCGGGCCATTGGTTGGCCTCGGCCAGCAGCATGCGGTTCTCGAACGTCTCGTCGATGTGCGCCCGCAGCGTCTTGAGGAACGCGTGGGTGGCCGGCAGGTTCTCGCACATGGTGCCGTCCTGCTCGTACAGGTACGGCACAGCGTCCAGGCGCAGCCCGTCGACGCCCTGCTCGAACCAGAAGTCGAGCGCGCGCGTGACGGCCCGGTGCACCTCGGGGTTCTCGTAGTTGAGGTCGGGCTGGTGGCTGTAGAACCGGTGCCAGTAGTACGCGCCCGCCACCGGGTCCCACGTCCAGTTGGACGTCTCGAAGTCCTGGAAGATGATCCGCGCGTCAGGGTACCGGTCGGGTGTGTCGCTCCACACGTAGAACCGGCCCCACCGGCTGCGCGGCCCCGCCTCGCGGGCGCGCTGGAACCACGGGTGCTGGTCGGACGTGTGGTTGAGCACCAGCTCGGTGATGACCCGCATCCCGCGCGCGTGGGCCTCACGCAGCAGCGTCTTGACGTCCCGCATCACCCCGTACGACGGGTTGATGGCCGTGAAGTCGGCGATGTCGTACCCGTCGTCGCGCAGCGGCGAGGGGTAGAACGGCAGCAGCCACAGGGCCGACACGCCCAGCTCCTGCAGGTAGTCGAGCTTCGACACGAGGCCCGGGAAGTCGCCGATGCCGTCGCCCGACGAGTCGCAGAACGACTTGACGTGCAGCTGGTAGATGACCGCGTCCTTGAACCACAGCGGGTCGTTGCCGTGGGCGTCGATCACCCCGCCGGCGCCGGGCCGGCGTGTCGCGTGGGATCCCCGGGTCGGCATCTACAGGTAGTAGTCGAAGTCGTTCTCGGTGCGGGCCCGGTGGCGGATCACGAACAGGTGCGCCGGGAGGACGTGGGGGTCGAGTTCGACGTAGTTGTAGGGGCCCTGCCACAGGTACCGCGCCCCGCCCAGCACGTCGTGCACCTGAAACGGCTCGTCGCCCAGGCCCAACGCGCCCAGGTCGAGGTGGGTCCAGCCCGCCGCCGTGTTGTACGGGTCGACGTTGACCACGCACAGGACGGTGTCGCCGCCGGCCGGGTCGGTCTTGGAGTAGACGAGCAGGCGGTCGTTGTCGGATCCGTGGAACCGCAGCGTGGCGTTGGTCTGCAGCGCCGGGTGCGTGTTGCGGGCCTCGTTCACCCGCCGGATGAGCCACGCGATGCTGCGGGGGTCGTCCCGGTCGCGCCGGCGGATCTCGTACTTCTCCGAGTCGAGGTACTCCTCGCTGCCGTGTTCGCGGGCCGCGCCCTCGCACAGCTCGAACGCCGGCCCGTAGATGCCGTAGCTGGCCGCCAGGGTCCCGGCCAGGACCGCGCGGGAGATGAACGCGGGGCGCCCGCCGTGCTGCAGGTGCTCCGTGAGGATGTCCGGCGTGTTGGGCCACACGTTGGGCCGGAAGTACTCGTGCTGCTCGGTGCGGGTGAGCTCGGTGAAGTACTCGGTCAGCTCGTACCGGGTGTTGCGCCACGCGAAGTACGTGTACGACTGCGAGAAGCCCAGCTTTGCCAGCCGCTTCATCACCTTGGGGCGCGTGAACGCCTCGGCGAGGAACAGCACGTCCGGGTGGGCCTCCTGCACCACCCGGATGAGCCACTCCCAGAACGCGAACGGCTTGGTGTGGGGGTTGTCGACGCGGAAGATGCGCACGCCGTCGCCGATCCATCCGACGACCACGGCGTGGATGGCGCGCCAGAGGGCCTGCCAGTCGTCGGTTTCGAAGTTGATCGGGTAGATGTCCTGGTACTTCTTGGGCGGGTTCTCCGCGTACTGGATGGACCCGTCGGGGCGCTGGATGAACCAGTCCGGGTGCTCGGTCACCCACGGGTGGTCGGGGGAGCACTGCAGCGCCAGGTCCAGCGCGATCTCCATGCCCTTGCCGCGGGCGGCGTCGCAGAGGGCCCGCAGGTCCTCGCGGGTTCCCAAGGAGGCGTGCACGGCGTCGTGGCCCCCGTCGGCGGCGCCGATGGCCCAGGGGCTGCCCTCGTCGCCGGGCTCGGCCTCCACCGCGTTGTTGCGCCCCTTGCGGTGGGACGCGCCGATGGGATGGATGGGTGGCAGGTACACGACGTTGAACCCGAGGCCCGCGACGTAGTCGAGCTGGTCCGCGACGTCGGCCAGCGTGCCGTGGGCGCCCTCCGTGGGCGACCACGACCGGGGAAACAACTCGTACCACGACGAGAACCGCGCCCGCTCGCGGTCGACCCGCACCCGCAGCGGCCGATCCAGCTCGGTCGCGAGGCTCAGGTCGGGATACCGGGACGCGACGGCCGCGGCGGTGCCGTCGAGGGCCGCGGCGGCGCGCTCCTCCGCCGGGCCGGGGCCGTCCAGCCCCTTGGCGAGCGCCGTCAGCACGTCGCGGTCGGTGCCGTCCGCGCGGTCCGCGGCGTCGCGCAGCAGGAGAGCCCCCTCACGCAGCTCGAGGGACACGTCGACGCCCGCGTCCACCTTCTTGCCCAGGCCGCGCAGCCACGTGGCGAAGTGATCCACCCAGGCGCGCAGCGTGTACTCGTGCTCTCCCACGCCGCCCACCCGGAACTCGCCGGTCCAGGCGTCGTTGACCAGCGGGGTCATCTCGGTGACGGACCACCGGCCCCCGGCGGGCCGGTCGAGCAGCTGCACGCGCACGACGTCGTGGCCGTCGCCGAACGCGTCGGCGCGCACGGTCACTCCCTCGCCCTCGACGCGGCAGATCGGGAAGCGGCCGCCGTCGATCTGCGGCTGGACCGCCTCGATGACCGCCCTTCGCCGGCCGTCGGGGTCGGGGGGCAGGGCGGGCGCGGCCGCCTTGCGGCGCCGCGTGCTGGTGGCCTTGGTGGACATGGGCGCCACGTTACCGACCGCCCCGCCCGCGCGTCACGTCGGGCGTGTCCTGTTAACCCGATTCCGCCGGTCCGTGGCCGGCGTCGGCGGGGCGCCGCCGGCGTCCGCTACCCTGCCGGATCCGCGGATCGACGGAGGCGATGTGGAGATCTGGCCGGGAAGCCCGTTCCCGATCGGCGCGACGTGGGACGAAGCCGGCGGCACGAACTTCTCGATCTTCAGCGAGAGGGCCGAGGCCGTCGAGCTGTGCCTCTTTGATGAGTTCGGCGTCGAGACGCGCCTGGAGTTGCCGGAGCGCACGGCCTTCATCTGGCACGGCTACGTGCCGGGCGTCGGGCCGGGGCATCGGTACGCGTACCGCGTGCACGGTCCCTACGACCCCGCGCGCGGGCACCGCTTCAACGCCAACAAGCTGTCGCTCGACCCGTACGCCAGCGCCATCGACGGCGACGTCGACTGGAGCGCCGCGAACGTCCTGCCGTACATCCCGTCGGGCCGCCACGACGACGACCTGGAGTTCGACGACGAGGACGACGTCGACGCCATGCCGCGGTGCGTGGTGACGGACCCGCGGTTCGACTGGGAGGGCGTCGGCAAGCCGCACACCCCGTGGCATGACACCGTGATCTACGAGCTCCACGTGAAGGGCTTCACGAAGCAGATGACGGCGCTGCCCGAGCACCTTCGCGGCACGTACGCGGGGCTCGCGTCGGACGAGGCCATCGGCTACCTGAAGGACCTCGGCGTGACGGCGGTGGAGCTGCTGCCGGTCCACCAGTTCACGTCCGAGGGGCACCTGGTGGAGGCGGGCCTCGCCAACTACTGGGGCTACAGCAGCATCGGGTTCTTCTCGCCGCATGGCCCGTACGCGGCCACGGGGTCGGGCGGCGAGCAGGTGCGCGAGTTCAAGGGCATGGTCAAGGCGTTGCACCGGGCGGGGATCGAGGTGATCCTCGACGTGGTCTACAACCACACCGCCGAGGGGAACCACCTGGGCCCCAGCCTGTCGTTCCGCGGCATCGACAACGCCGCGTACTACCGCCTCACGCCCGACAACCTCCGCTTCTACATGGACTTCACGGGCACCGGCAACAGCCTCAACCCCGTGCAGCCCAGCGTCCTGCGCCTGATCATGGACTCGCTGCGCCTGTGGGCCACCGAGTTCCAGGTCGACGGCTTCCGGTTCGATCTGGCCTCGGCCCTGGCGCGGGAGTTCTACGACGTCGACCGCCTGTCGTCGTTCTTCGACATCATCCACCAGGACCCCGTGCTGTCTCAGGTGAAGCTCATCGCCGAGCCGTGGGACGTGGGCCCCGGCGGATACCAGGTGGGCAACTTCCCCGTGCTGTGGGCCGAGTGGAACGGCCTGTACCGCGACGAGGTGCGCGACTTCTGGCGGGGACGCGGCCACGTGGGGGCGTTCGCCGCCCGCCTGGCGGGTTCGTCGGATCTGTATCAGAGCGATGGCCGCGCCCCGTTCTCGTCGGTCAACTTCGTCACCGCCCACGACGGGTTCACGCTGAACGACCTCGTGACGTACGAGGTCAAGCGCAACGAGGCCAACACGGAGGAGGGGCGAGACGGCACGAACGACAACCGCAACTGGAACTGCGGTGTCGAGGGTCCCACCGACGACCCCGACGTGCTCGAGCTGCGCCGCCGGCAGCAGCGCAACTTCCTCACCACCCTGCTCCTGGCGGTGGGCACCCCGATGATCACGGCCGGCGACGAGTTCGGGCGCACGCAGCTGGGGAACAACAACGCGTACTGCCAGGACAACGCGATCTCGTGGATCGACTGGGACCTGGCGCCCTGGCAGGAGGAGCAGCTCGCGTTCACGCGGCGGCTGCTGGCGCTGCGCGCCAAGCACCGCGTGTTCCGGCGCCGCGACTTCCTGGACGGGCAGATCCCGGAGCACGGCGGGCTTCCCGACGTGTGGTGGTTCCGGCAGGACGGGCGGCGGATGACCGCCAATGACTGGGACCACGCGTCGGCGCTGGGGATGTTCCTGAACGGCGAGCAGATCCACCACCGGGGTGACCGCGGCGAGCGCCTGCTCAGCGACACGTTCATCGTGCTGATGAACGCGGGAGCCGAGCCCGTGACGTTCACCATGCCCGCCAAGCGCTACGGACGACGCTGGACGGTGGAGATCTCGACCGTGTGCCCGGCGGACGGCGCGGGGCACGTGTCGGCGTCGACGGGCGAGAAGGTGGTGATCGAGGCGCGCTCGATGGTGGTGTTCCGCCGGGAGCTGTGACCGGGGAGGCGCCCGCCCGCGGTGGCCGGGCTCACGCCCCGCGCACCTGCGGCTGACGCAGCGTGGCGACCAGCAGCGCGAGCGCCGCGACCTGAAGCCCGGCGACCGCCGCGACCAGCGCGGCGACGTGCCCCTCCGACAGCCACCCGGCCAGCCCGCCACCCGCGATGGCCGCCGCCCCCTGGATGGCCGCGAACACCCCGAACGCGGTGGCGCGGCGCTCGCGGGGCGACAGTGACGCCACGAGCGCCTTCACCGTGGAGTCCTGAAGGCCGTTCGCGGCCCCCCACACCGCGACGCCGGCGACGGCGACGGCCAGCGCCGGGGCGAATGCCAGGGCCGGGACGGCCGCGACGAGCGCCGGCATGGCCAGCAGCACCCGGGGGCCGACGCGATCGAACGCGAACCCGGAGGCCAGGGCGGCGAGGGCCGACGCGGCCTGCGCCCCCGCGTAGATGACGGGCACGGCGGCCTCGGGCACCTGGCCGGCGCGCACCATGTGCAGGGAGATCACGCCGAACGTCACGAGCCCCGCCGTGGTGAGGGCACAGCACACCGCGAATAGGAAGAACGGGACGCCGAGGCCGCTCCCCATGCCGTGGCGCCAGCCGGCGCCGGGGGGCACGTCGGCCGGCGCCGGCCCCGGCACGCGGCGGCGCAGCCACGCCAGCAGGGCCATCGCCACGGCCCCGGGCATGGCCAGCGCCAGCATCGACGGCCAGATGGCCCCGGTCAGGGCGATCACGCCGGCCACCAGCAGCGGCCCGCTGAACGCCCCCACCTCGTCCATGGCCTTGTGCACCCCGAACGCGCGGCCCTGGCCGCCCATGCCGGACGCCGCCTCGGCCAGCAGCGCCGACTTGGACGGGCTGCGCACCGCCTTGCCGGCCCGCTCCGCCAGGATCAGTGCGGACGCCAGCGCCAGGCCGGCGGCGCCAACGAACGGCGTCAGGGCCAGCAGCGGCACGCACACGGCCGTGAGCCCGTACCCGATGATCGTCAGCGGCCAGTAGGCGCCGCGCCGGTCGGCCAGCGACCCGAAAGCCAGGCGCAGGACGAGGGCCATCGCCTCGCCCGCGCCAGTCACGAGACCCACCGCCAGCGCCGACGCCCCCAGCGCCCCCAGCAGCGGGCCGTACATGGAGCGGGCGCCCTCGTACACCATGTCGGCGGCCAGGCTGACGAACCCGAACCCCATCACCGCCCGCCACGCGGCGGACCGTTCGCCCTCGGCGCGGGTGCGGGTGGGCACGCTCACCCGGCGAGAGTAGCGCCGCCCGAGCACGTCTCCTCATCCACCGGATGGCCGGTAGGGTCCCCCGCGGAGGGGTGGCCGAGCGGTCGAAGGCAACGGTCTTGAAAACCGTCAACCGTGAAAGCGGTTCGTGGGTTCAAATCCCACCCCCTCCGCCTGGCGGCCGGGGCGGTAGAGTCCCGCCGGTGACCGAAACGCGGAAATCAGCGACGCGGGGATCCACCGACCTCGTCATGGTGCCCGTGGCCCGGCAGATCGCCCTGCCCACGGCGCTTCTGGGCGCGATGGCGGTGGCCGGCGTCGTCGCGGCCCTGGTACGTCGCCCCGACCTGTCGCCGTGGTGGCGCATCGCGGTGGCCGTGGCCCTGTTCCTGCTGCCGCTGGCCGCCACCGCGTGGGCGCTGGCCCCCGCGCGGAAACTGTGGAAGTCGGCCGCCGCCGCCCCGATGTGGGCCACCGAGGAGACCGGCACCGGCACCCTGATGCGCTTCAAGTGGGCCATCGGCATCACGGTCGTGCTGATCGTCGCGGGCGTCCTCACGCACACCATGCCGGGCCTCGGGTTGGCCGCGCTGGGGTCCATGGCCGCGTTCGCCCACCACCTCGGGCGGGCGCTGGGGTGGCAGAGCGCCAACGGACGCCGCCTCTTCAACGAGTCGGCGGTGGCCGCCAACCCACAGGTCGCGCGGGCCTACTGGCAACCCCGCGGCTGAGGCGGCGCGCGCGTCAGCGCGCCGCGCGAACGGTCACCACCCGCGTCGCCGCGCCGTCCTGGTACCCATCGCCCTCCCACTGCGCCACGAACGTGGTGGTGGCCGACACCCGGACGCGCCGCGCGAACCGGCCCCGGGAATCCGTGGCGGTGATGTATGTCATCCCGTTGCCCGCGCTGATCTCGACGAGCGCCTCGCGCGCCGGCCGGATGACCCCGCGCAACACCACCCGTCCGGCCGCGTTGGCCCGCGACGGGGCCCGCAGCACCAGGCGCGTCGGCCGGCCCGCGTGCCCGGCGCGCGTCGTCGCGAACACAAACCCGCGGGCGTCCAGCGCCACCACGTGGCGGGGCGCCGCCGCCAGCGCCACCAGTTCGGCGGGGCTGACGCGCTGGGGCACGAACGTGCGCCCCGCGTCGCGCGTGGTGCGAACGCGGCCGGAGGTCGTGGACACCACGGCCACCCGGGCCGACTGCGCCGTGACGCCCGCGACGAGCGACCCGTCGTGGGGCCTCCCCACGGCCGCCGTGACCGGCGTCCACGCGGCGCCACCGTTGCGGGTGACGTACACGCCGCGCGCCCCGGTCACGAGCCAGCAGACCGGGCGGGCGGGGCACGACAGGCCGCGCACCCCCGACGCTCCGGACGGCAGCGGCATGCGCCGCCAGCGCCGCCCGCCCGCGTCGGAGGTCCACACCCGGCCGGACGTGGCCAGGAACACGCGACCGCCCGAGACCTGCACCGACCGGACGCGCGCGCGGGTATACGGCAGCGGCACCCGCACGAAGCGGCCCCCCCGAGGGGCGCGGCGCATGGCCGAGTCGCTCCAGACGAACGCCGTGCCGGACGACGACGCCGTCAGGCCGGCCACCTCGGAGCCGATGCCGCCCGGCACCCGTCGCCAGCTCGCCCCGCCGTTCACGGTGACGAAGACGCCCCCGTTGGCGTCCGCGGCGTAGCCCAGCGCCGGTCGCGGGAACGCCGCCCCGACGATGTCGGCCGTGGTGGGCGCCCACACCGCCGACCATGTCCCGCCGCCGTCGACCGAACGCATCACCGCGCCGTTGGGTCCGTAGGCCACGACGGCGCCGCGGGCGACGGCGATGCCCGTGAGCGCCACACCGCCCCCTCCGCGGCGGCCCGTCCACGTGGCCCCGGCGTCGTCGGACGTGGCCACCATCCCATCGGGGCCGACAGCCACCGCCCGGGTGGGCGATGCGAACGCGACGTCGGACACCACGCCGCCCGTGGGCACCGCGTCGGCGACGCTCGCGCCGCCGTCCGCCGTGCGGGCCACCCTCGGCGACGCCGAGAACGAGACGAGGCACGTCCGGGCATCCGCGCACGCGATCGCCCGCGCGCCGCCCAGGGCGCCGGACGCGGGCAGCACGCTCCACGTGGCCCCGGCGTCGGCGGACGCCAGCAGCTGCCCGCTGCCGACGGCGTATGCCTGCGTGGGCGACCCGAACGCGACGTCGGTCAGGGGCGCGCCGGCCCGCGCCACGAGCGCCCACGACCGGGCGCCGTCCGTGCTGCGCACGATGTCGCCCCCCACGAGGCCCAGCAGCGCACCGTCGGGCGCCCTCACCAGCGCGGCCGGGGCCGCCCCGCCCCCGGCTGCAGGGCTGCCCGGCAGCGACGCGCGCCGGGCGAACGTGGCACCGGCGTCCTCGGTGCGCACGACGGCACCGCGGTCACCCAGCAACTCGCCGTGGGCGGCATCGGTGAACGCCGCGTCGCGGACGGGCGTGCCGCACGCCGAGGCCCCGGGAAACACCACCCGGCCCGTGACGCGGGACCCGTCGGCCGACGCGAACGCCCCACACCTCGACGCGGCCACGAACCCCTTTGGCCCCGCCGGCGCCACCGACGTCAGTTCACCCGCCGTGCCCGGCGCCAGGCCGCGCCACGTCACGCCGCCGTCGTCCGTGCGGATGACCGTGCCGTCGACGCCGACGGCGAACCCGGTGGGTCCGCGGAACGTGACGGACCGCAGCGACTCGCCGGTGGGCGTGGGATTCGACCAGCGCCATCCTCCGTGCCCGCTCGGCACGGTCGCCGCCGCGGCGGCCGGCGGCGCGGCGAGCGCCGCCCCGGCCGCGAGCCACCGCCACCCGACCCTGACGTTCCGCCGCATTCCCGTCCCCCTATCGCCACCGGTGGGCCGAGTCTATTGCCTGCCCGCGTACCCCGGGGGTCAGCCGCGCGGCGCGGCGAGCCGGCGGTCGGCCGGGGGCGCGTCCTCCCCCGGCCGCTCCTGCTCCACGCGGTCGCGCCCGAGCGTCTTGGCGCGGTACAGGGCCCCGTCGGCTCGCGCCAGCGCGTCGTCCAGCGTCTGCGGGGGAGCCCACGCGGCCACGCCGATCGATGCCGTCACGACCGTCGTCTCTGCGAACCGCGCCCGCAACCCCTCCAGGTGAGGCCTGGCCTCGGCAGGATCCATGCCCGCGAACAGCAGGCCGAACTCCTCGCCGCCGAGCCGGCCCACGAACGGCCTCCCGGGTGCATCCGCCAGGACCCTGCCCGCGGTGCGAAGGGCCTCGTCGCCCGCCGCGTGTCCCCGCAGGTCGTTGAGGCGCTTGAAGTGATCGAGGTCCAGCAGCGCCACCGTCGACCGCCCTCCCCCGGCCAGCGCGTCGGAGCGCTGGAAGAACGCGCGCCGGTTCGCGAGGCCGGTCAGGTCGTCGGTGGACACCAGGCGCTCGAGCGTCTGCTCCACCACGCGGCGACGCCCGACCTCCTGCTCGAGCATGCGCGACCTCGTCTGCAGCTCCGACAGCAGCGTCAACAGGAAAAGGATGAGCGGCGGCGCCAGCGTGAGTGGGGCGATGACGGGCAACCCCACCGACAGGACCCACGCGTCGCGCCCCTGGGGCATGTTGTCCGTGACCAGGTACACGAACCAGCACAGCGCGAGCGAGGCGAGCGCGGCCAGGACGGCCAGCGCGGCGGTGAGGCGCACGCGGCCCCACCACGTGGAGGCCGAGGCCACAAGCCGGTTGTCGGCCCACCACGGCCTGCCGCCCGCCTCCGGCCCAGGGGTCTCGGATGGCGGGTGGTCGGACATCAGCCCCACGGTAGCGGGAACCCCCGGGGGTGCAAGTTCGTTCCCTCAGGACCTCCGACGGCGGCGACCCGCGGCGGGCCCGCCGCGGGAGTATCGTTTGGGCAGACCCGACGACGTCCCCACGGAGCATGAACACCGTGTCGAAGCAACCCGCCAAGCGCACCCCCCGCACCCCGGCCGCGCGCCCGGCCGCCTCCGGCGACGTACCGCCCGACCTGTCGCCCGAGGGCATCGAGCGCTACGTGGTCGACAGCGGCGTCGAAGGGGCGATCGACGCGAAGATCGCGGTGGTGAAGGACCTCCTGAACGCGTCCGATCCCGACGTCAGGACCACCGTGCGTGACTGGCTGCTGGCCGAGCTCGGCGGCACGTCGGAGGAGGACCGGGAGGCGATCCTCGGCACCGTCCTCGCGCCCGACACGTCGATCTACGGCGTCCCGCCGCTCAACCCGGACGACGAACTCATCGCGCGCCGCACGCCCGGGCAGTACCCGTACAAGAACCTGATGGCGCGCAAGACGTACGAGCGCCAGAAGTACCAGCTGCAGGTGGAGCTGCTGAAGCTGCAGGCGTGGGTGAAGGAGACGGGCCAGCGGGTGGTGATCGTGTTCGAGGGCCGCGACGCCGCCGGCAAGGGCGGCACCATCAAGCGGTTCATGGAGCACCTCAACCCGCGCGGCGCGCGCGTGGTGGCGTTGGAGAAGCCCACCGATCGCGAGCGCGGTCAGTGGTACTTCCAGCGCTACGTGGAACACCTGCCCACGAACGGCGAGATCGTCCTGTTCGACCGATCCTGGTACAACCGCGCCGGCGTCGAGCGCGTCATGGGGTTCTGCACCGACGAGGAGTACGTCGAGTTCCTGCGGCAGGCGCCGGAGTTCGAGCGGGGACTGGTGCGCAGCGGCATCATCCTCATCAAGTTCTGGTTCTCGGTCAGCCAGGCGGAGCAGCGCCGCCGGTTCCGCGCCCGCAAGAACCACCCGCTCAAGCAGTGGAAGCTGTCACCCATCGACCAGGCGTCGCTCGACAAGTGGGACGACTACACGGCGGCGAAGGAGGCGATGTTTCTCCACACCGAGACCGCCGAGGCGCCGTGGATCGTGGTCAAGTCGGACTGCAAGAAGCGCGGGCGCCTGAACGCGCTGCGCTACGTGCTGCACCGGCTGCCCTACCCCAATAAGGACCTGACGCGGATCGGGAAGATCGACCCGCTCATCGCCGGCCGGGCCTCGGCCATCTACGAGAAGGGTGAGCACGGGGGCCCGGTCGTCTGACCTCCCGGCCTACGGGAAGATCGTCAGGAACACGAAGCTCGCGAACACCACGAGGTGGATAGCTCCCTGCAGCGGGGAGCCCCGCCCGGACGCCAGCGTGACGGTGCTCAGCAGGAACGTCAGGAACAGCAGGACGAGGTGCTGGGCGCTGAGCCCCAGCACCAGCGTGACGTCGGTGAACGTCGACGCCACCGCGACGGTGGGGATGGTCAGGCCGATGCTGGCGATGCCCGAGCCCAACGCCAGGTTGAGGCTGGTCTGCAGGTGGTTGCGCCACGCCGCCACGGCAGCCGACAGTCCCTCGGGCAGCAGCACGACGGCCGCCACGATGATGCCGACGAGCGCCTGACCGTTGTCGAGGCCGCCCACGGCGTCCTCGATGGCCCCCGAGCTGACCTTGGCCAGGCCCACGACGGACACCAGCGCGAGCACGAGCAGCAGCAGGTGCCAGCCGAACGCCATGCGGTCGTCCGGGTACTCGTCGCCCACCATCGAGTCGGGGTCGTACGGACGCGCCGGAGGCTCGCCGGCGTTGGCGCCGAGCGAGGCGGCGTCGACCGCGTCCAGCTCGGTGTCCGGCACGCCGTCCCCGTCGGTGTCGACCTTCACGGGCAGGAACGCGTCGCGGTGGCGCACGGTCTGCGTAAACACGAACACCCCCCACAGCGCCAGCGCCGCGATGGAGGCGAACGCGAGCTGCGAGCCGGAGTAGATCGGGCCGGGTTCGCTGCTGGTGAACGACGGCAGCACCAGCGTGAGCGTGGTGAGCGTCATCAGCGTGGCCAGCATCCCGCCGGTGCCTCCCCGCCGGAAACGCCCGATGTGGTGGCGCATACTGGCGATCACCAGCGAGACGCCCACCATCAGGTTGGCCACGATCATCACGGCCGAGAACAGCGTGTCGCGGGCCAGCGTGGACGGGCCCGTGGCGTCAACCATGAGCATGATGATGAGCCCCGCCTCCAGCACCGTGACGGCCAGCGCCAGGATCACCGCGCCGAAGGGGTCCCCCACGCGATGCGCGATGACCTCGGCGTGGTGGACGCCCATCAGGATGGCCAGAACGAGCGTGACACCGACGACGCCCAGCACGAGCCCGCGGGGGTCGCTGCCCCAGGTGAGAGCAAGCACGGCGACGGGAACGACGGCGGCGAGCATCGTCACGGCCATCACTCGGCGGGGCGTGGAGGATGATGTATCGGACACGCTCGGGAATCTAGCGGCCGTGACGCTCCCCGCCTCCACCGGGGAGTTGCGTCACGTTACCCGTGCGCGAAACCGGGAATAGGGTCACCGGGACCATTTCCGGACGAAACGAGCCCGCCATGATGATCACGGACACGTCGAAGCGCGTCATCCCGTTCCGCCCGCGGGACGCGAAGCGCGTGGGCGAGGGCTGCTTCTACATCGACCAGATCGTGTGGCTCAACGGGGACCGGATCGAGATGGGCGACCGCGTCGGCTTCAACGTGGGCTGCTTCGTCAACGGCTTCGGCGGCCTGGAGATCGGGGACGGCACCATCATCGGGCCGGGCACCATGATCCACACCGCCAACCACGAGACCGACCCCGACCGCCCCATCCCCGAGCAGGGCTGGGTGCTGGGCAAGGTGACGATCGGCGAGGGCGTCTGGATCGGCATGGGCGTCTGCATCCTGCCGGGGGTCACCATCGGCGACGGAGCCATCGTCGGCGCGGGTGCCGTGGTCACGAAGGACATCGAGCCGTGGGGCGTCGCCGTCGGCAACCCCGCCAAGGTCATCAAGAGCCGCCGGTCATGAGGGTCCTGTTCCTCCAGCGCCAGCCCTGCATCCGGGCGCTCAAGTGCGCGTCGGCGCTGCGCACCGTGGCGCCCGACGTGCGGCTGGCGTTCGCCGCTCAGGGACAGACCCTCACCGAGTTCTACGGGTCGGGCGACGAGTTGTTCGAGCGCTGGTTCCGCATGGACGATCCCGCCGCCGAGCTGCGTCAGGCCATCGAGGCGTATCGGCCGGACGTGATCCACAGCCACAACCTGCCCGACTCCCTCACCGTGATGGCGCTCGACATCGCGGGGGGCCGCATACCCGTGGTGCACGACGTGCACGATATGCAGAGCCTGCGGTCGACGCCGTACGAGGACGGCTTCCCCGATCCGACCGACCCTGCCGAGATGGAGCGCCGGGCCTCGCAGGAGTGCGACGCGCTGATCACCGTCTCCGACGAGGTGCTGACCCAGCTGGAGGCCCGCTACGCGCTGCCCGAGATCACGAGGGTGCTGCCGAACGCCCCGCTCGAGCGCGACATCCCCCGCCACATCCCGCCGGCGGACCGCCGCGCCGCCGATCCCCCCCGCGTCGTCTACCAGGGCAGCCTGTCCGACAACGGCAGCCACTACGACCTGCGCGGCATCTTCGAGGACGTCGCGGCCTCGGGAGCAGACCTGGCCATCCGGCCCGCGCGGCCGCACGCTGAGTACGCGGAACTCGCCCGACGGATCGGCGCGCGCTACTACGAGCCGGTCCCCCCGGCGCAGCTCATGCGCGAGCTGCCGAGCGAGGACTGGGGCTGGGCCGGGTTCAACGACGGCCTCAACCGCGCGCACATCGACACCGCGCTGCCCAACAAGGCCTTCGAGTACCTGGGCGCCGGCCTGCCCATCCTCACCCTGCCGCACGCCGCGCTGGCGCGGTTCGTGCGCGATAACGGGGTCGGCCTGGTGCTGGATGACCCGTCCCAGGCCGCCGCCGCGGCCCGCGACGCGGACCTCGGGGCGCTGCGGGCCCGGGTCGCCGAGGCGCGGTTCGCCTTCACGGCCGAGAACAACGCGCGCCGCCTGGTGGAGGTGTACGGCGACCTCGTGGGCTCACCGCGCGCCGTGACGGCGGGCGCGTGACCGCCCGCGGGGGGGCGGGCGTCCCGGTCGCGTGAGCGGGGAGTCGCGGTACACTGGCGGGGTGACTGACCGGGGGACCGCTGACTAACACGGTCCAGATCATCGGAGCGCTGCTGCTGGTGGCGCTCAACGGCTTCTTCGTGGCCGCGGAATTCGGCCTGGCTCGTGCCCGGCTGACGCGGCTCGACCAGATGGCGGCCGAGGGCGTCGGCACGGCCGAGATGGCGGCCGCGCAGGCGCGGCACATCGACCGTTACCTGGCGGCCTGCCAGCTGGGCATCACACTGGCCAGCCTGGGCCTGGGCTGGCTGGGAGAGCCCGCGTTCGCCACGGTGTTCCGCCCCGTGTTCGACGCGCTGGGGGTCAGCGACAGCGTCGCCCACGTGCTGACGTTCATCGTGGCGTTCGCGCTCATCACGGCCCTCCACGTCATCATCGGCGAGCTCGCACCCAAGACGCTTGCCATCCAACGCGCCGAGGACACCGCCCGTTACGTGGCGCGCCCGCTGGAGGGGTTCCGGGTGCTGTTCTCGCCGGTGATCCACGCCCTCAACGGGGCGGGCAACTGGCTGGTGCGGCGCATGGGGGTGGAGCCCGCCAGCGAGTCCGAGATGGCGTCCACGCCCGAGGACCTCCAGCTGCTGATCGCCCAGGGCGAGGAGGGCGGCACCATCGAGCCCGAGGAGGCCGACATGCTGGAGGGGGTGTTCTCGCTGGCCGACACCCCGTGCCGCGACGTGATGACTCCCCGCCCCGAGGTGCGCAGCATCCCGCACGACCGACCCCTGAGGGAGGCCCTGACCCAGGCCATCGAGGCGCGCCACAGCCGCTACCCGGTGATCGACCACGAGGGAGTGGTGGGTGTCGCCCACCTCAGCGACCTCGTGCGGGCCATGTTCGAACACGGGGAGGACGCCCCGGCGAGCAACGCCGCGTCGCCGCCGCTGTTCGTGCCCGAGACGCAGGCGATCGACGAGATCCTGCAGGAGTTGCAACGCCAGCGGACGTCCCTGGCCATCGCCCTGGACGAGTACGGAGAGATGGCCGGGGTGGTGACGGTCGAGGACATCGTCGAGGAGATCGTGGGCGAGATCAACGACGAGCGCGACGGCGGCCAGCCCATCACGAGCGCGCCCGACGGCCGCCTGATCGTGCGCGGCAGCGTGTCGCTGGAGGACCTGGCCGACTACTCCGTGGAGGTCGAGGACGAGGAGGTCACCAGCGTCGGGGGGCTGATCTTCACCCGCTTAGGCCGCCTGCCCCGCACGGGCGACTCGATCACCGTCGACGGCTGGACGTTTCAGGTGGAGGCCACGCGCGGCACCCGCGTGGTGCTGGTGTCCATCACCGAGGACCGCGCCCCGGCCCCGCCGCCGGACGGCGGCAAGGCGTAGGCGGGTCCCGGCACCGCGGCGGGCGTCACCGAACGGGCGGAGTCAGCAACGGCGGGGCGCCGGCGGCCTGCAGCGCATCGGGCACGACCACGCTGCCGTCCTCGCGCTGGTGTGTCTCGAGCAGGGCGATGAGCGTGCGCCCCACCGCCGTGGCCGTGCCGTTGAGCGTGTGCACGGGACGCGTCGCCTTGCCCTCCTTGATGCGGCAGTCGAGCCTGCGGGCCTGGTAGTCGGTGCAGTTGGAGCACGACGTCAGCTCGCGGTAGCGGCCCTGCCCGGGCAGCCACGCCTCCAGGTCGAACTTGCGATACGCCGGGGCGCCGAGGTCGCCGATGGCGATGTCCATCACGCGGTAGTGCAGGCCCAGCGAGCCGAGGATCTCCTCCTCGATCGCGAGGATGCGCGCGTGCTCGGCCTCGGAGTCCTCGGGTCGGCAGAACGAGAACATCTCGACCTTGTCGAACTGATGCACCCGGAAGATCCCGCCGGTGTCGCGCCCCGCCGCGCCGGCCTCGCGCCGGAAGCACGTGGACATGCCCGCGTAGCGCAGGGGCAGGGCGTCGGGGTCCATGATGCGGTCGTAGCCGAGGCCCGCCAGAGGCACCTCGGAGGTGCCCACCAGGAACAGGTCGTCGTCGGCCAACGCGTAGATGTTGGAGCGGTCGGTGGGGAAGAACCCCGTGCTGTACATCGCGTCCTCGCGCACCAGCACGGGCGGCACGACGGGCGTGAACCCGTGCGACTCCACCACGCCCACGACGTGGTTGACGAGGGCCAGCTGGAGGCGCACCAGCGGGCCCATGAGGTACGCGAACCGGGCGCCCGAGATCTTTGTGGCCTGCTCGATCTCCAGGCCCCCCAGCCCCTCGGCGATCGCCACGTGATCGCGGGGATCGAACGCGAACTCCGGCTTGGCGCCGACGGTCCGCACGACGGCGGAGTCCTCCTCGCCGCCGTCCGGGGCGTCCGGGTGCGACAGGTTGGGCAGCGCCGCCAGCAGCGCGTCGCGCTGGGCGTCGACCTCGCGCAGGCGCTCCTCGTCCCGTGCCAGGCGGTCGCCCAGCTCGCGGGCCGCGGCCTCCTCGGCGGAGGAGTCCCTGCCCTCGCGCTTCGCCTGCCCGATGGCCTTAGACGCCCTGCCCCGCTCGGCCCGCAGATCCTCCACGGCCGTCCGCAGCCGCCGGGCGTCTGCGTCGACCTCGCGTACCTCGTCCAGAGAGTCGGCCACCCCGCGCCGGGCCATGTGGGCCCGCACCGTGTCGGGGTCGTTGCGAATCAGCCGGATGTCGAGGATCAGAGTCTCCTGTCGGGGGGAATCGCCGGGGGGGCCGCCAGCGCGGCGCGCAGGTGGTCGAGGTCGTCGCCGAACACGAACGCATCGTCCAGGCCCGTGATGCTAAACACCCGCGCAAGCCGCGCCTCGGGGCAGACGATGCCGATGCGCCCGCCGGACCGCCGCGACTGGTTCAGCGCGTGCACGAGGGCCCCCAGGCCCGACGAGTCGAGCAGCGTGACGTGCGTCAGGTCGAACACCACCGTCCCTCGGCCGGGGTCCACCTCGTCCAGCACGTGCCGGAAGTCGGCCACCGTGTAGATGTCGAGCTCGCCCGTGAGGCCGACGATGGTGAGATCGCCATCGGTGCGCGTCTCCATCTCCAGTGCCATGTCCTGACCTTAGCTCAGGCGCGCCGCCCGCCCGGCGCCACCGGCCGGGCGGGCGTCACACGGTTCTCACGCCGCCGGCTCGAGCTTCACCAGCACGGCGCCGGACTCGACGGACGCGCCCTCGACGGCCACCACCTCGGCGACCACGCCGTCGCGGTGGACGGCCACCTCGTTCTCCATCTTCATGGCCTCCACGACACAGAGCACGTCGCCGGCCGTGACCGCCTGCCCCTTCTCGGCCGAGACCTTGAGCACGGTGCCCTGCATGGGGCTGACGACGGCGTCACCCGACGAGACCGCGCCGCCGCCCCCGCCACGGGCCTTCTTCGCCTTCGGAGCGACCGGAGCCGCCCCGCCGCCCCCGAACTGGTCGGCGCGGCCGCTGAGGCGCACGGCGTAACGCCGCCCGTCGACCTCGGCGGTGAGCTCGCGCACCACCTGGGGAGCCTCGTCGGGCGCCGCGTCTCCCGCCAGTGCGGGAGCGGGGCCGGCCGGGGCCTCCAGCGGGGTCGGCGCGTCGGACATCCGCGCCAGATCGGCATGACACGCGCCGCCGTCGATGAACTCCTGCTTGTTCAGCAGCCAACGGTGGAACGGGATCAGCGTCGCCGGACCCTCCACGACGTACTCGCCCAGGGCGCGCAGCATGCGGCGACGGGCCGACTCGCGGTCGACGTCCCACACGATGAGCTTGGCGACCATGGGGTCGTAGATCTCGGCGATGACCGACCCGGCGTGCACGCCCGAGTCGACGCGCACCCCGGGGCCCGTGGGCTCGCGGTACGACGTGATGCGCGCCGGGGCGGGCAGGAACCGCTTCTCGGCGTCCTCGGCGTTGATGCGGCACTCGAACGCGTGCCCCCGGGGCTCCACCCGGTCCTGGGTCAGCGGCAGGTGGGCGCCCGCAGCGATGCGGACCTGCTCGCGGATGAGGTCGAGGCCCGTGCACATCTCGGTGACGGTGTGCTCCACCTGGATGCGGGTGTTCATCTCGAGGAAGAAGAACTCCTCGCCCGACACCAGGTACTCGAGCGTGCCCGCCGACACGTAGCCCACGGCCTTCGCCGCGCGGACGCTGGCCTCGCCCATGCGAGTGCGCAGATCGTCGCTGACGACCGGGCTGGGCGTCTCCTCCACCAGCTTCTGGTGGCGCCGCTGCACCGAGCAGTCGCGCTCGCCCAGCCAGATGCACTCACCGTGGGTGTCGGCGAGGATCTGCACCTCGACGTGGCGGGGCTCGGGCAGGTAGCGCTCGAGGTACACGACGGAGTCGGCGAAGAACTTCTCGCTCTCGCGGCGCGAGCCCTCGAACGCCTCCTCGAGCCTGGTCTCGTCGAGCGCGACGCGAAACCCCTTGCCACCGCCGCCCGCGGCAGCCTTGACGGCCACCGGGTAGCCGATGTCCTCGGCGATGCGCCGGGCGTCCTCGACGGTGTCGACCGGGTCGGTGACGCCGGGGACGATGGGCACGCCGGCCCTGTCCATCAGCGCGCGGGCCTCGATCTTCGAGCCCATCGCGTCGATGGCCTCCGGCGGGGGGCCGATGAACACGATGCCGGCCTCGGCGCACGCGCGGGCGAACCCGGCGTTCTCGGCCAGGAAGCCGTAGCCCGGGTGGATGGCCTCCGCGCCGGCCCGCCTGGCCGTCTCGATGATCGTGTCGACCTTCAGGTAGCTCTCGGACGCCGGGCCGGGCCCGATGAGGAACGCCTCGTCGGCGAACTCCACGAACAGGGCGTCGCGGTCGACCTCGCTGTACACCGCGACGGACGCGATGCCCATCTCGCGCAGCGTGCGGAACACGCGGATCGCGATCTCGCCGCGGTTCGCCACCAGCACCTTCGTAAACGTCGTCTCGCTCATCGCGTTTCTCCCCCGACTCCCCAGGTCTCGAACATCTCCGTGCACGCCCACACCTCGTCGCGCCGGGCGCGGACGGCCCACCCGTAGACCGACCGGTCCACGGCCCCCGTGGTGCCCCCGCCCATGGTCCCCAGCGCCGCGACGATGGCTGCCGCGACCTCGGGTGTGGGCGCGGGCGTGATCTCGATGCCGCTCACAGCGGGATGTTCCCGTGCTTGCGCGGAACCGGACGTTCGCGCTTGGCGAGGCTCGCCTCCAGCGACTGGATCAGCCACGAGCGCGTCTCCTCGGGCGGGATGACGGCGTCGACGTAGCCGCGCTCGGCGGCGACGTACGGGTTGGCGAAGTGCGCCTTGTACTCCTCGATCAGCTCCGCGCGGCGGGCGGCGGGATCGCCCCCCTCCTCCTCCACCCTCTGCAGCTCGCGCTTGAACACGATGTTCACGGCGCCGTCGGGTCCCATGACGGCCACCTCGGCGGTGGGCCAGGCGGCGTTGAAGTCGGCGCCGATGTGCTTGGAGCTCATGACGTCGTACGCGCCGCCGTACGCCTTGCGGGTGATGAGGGTGATCTTGGGCACCGTCGCCTCGGCGTACGCGTACAGCAGCTTCGCGCCGTGGCGGATGATGCCACCGTACTCCTGGCTGGTACCGGGCAGGAAGCCGGGCACGTCCACGAACGTCACCAGCGGGATGTTGAAGGCGTCGCAGAAACGGATGAAGCGCGCGGCCTTCACGGAGGCGTCGATGTCGAGCACGCCGGCGAGGGCCTTGGGCTGGTTGCCCACCACACCGACCGAGTGCCCGTTGAGGCGGCCGAACCCGACCACGATGTTGGGGGCGTACTGCGGCGCCACCTCGAGGAAGTCCTCGTCGTCGAGGACCAGCTCGATGATGTGCACCATGTCGTACGGCTTCGTGGGTGCGTCCGGAATGATGGTGCGCAGTTCCTCGACGATGCGGTCCGGCGGGTCGGCGGTGGGCACGAACGGCGCGGTTTCGAGGTTGTTCTGCGGGATGAACGAGAACAGGTCGCGCACCAGCTCGAGGCACTCGCGCTCGTCGTCGGTGGCGAAGTGGCACACGCCGGACTTGGACGCGTGCGAGTCGGCGCCGCCCAGCTCCTCCATCGTCACGGTCTCGCCGGTGACGGTCTTGATGACCTCGGGACCCGTGATGAACATGTGGCTGTGCTCGCGGACCATGAAGATGAAGTCCGTGATGGCCGGCGAGTACACCGCACCGCCCGCGCACGGGCCCATGACCACGGAGATCTGCGGCACGACGCCGCTGGCCTGGACGTTGCGATAGAAGATGTCGGCGTAGCCCGCCAGGGCGACGACGCCCTCCTGGATGCGCGCGCCGCCCGAGTCGTTCAGGCCGATCACCGGGCACCCCATCTTCATCGCCAGGTCCATGACCTTGACGATCTTCTCGGCGAACACCTCACCGAGGCTGCCGCCGAAGACGGTGAAGTCCTGGGCGAACACGTAGACGCGGCGACCGTCGATGGTGCCGTGGCCCGTGACCACGCCGTCGCCCCACGGCCGCTGCGCATCGACGCCGAACGCCGTGGCGCGGTGGCGGGTGAACATGTCGAGCTCGGTGAACGAGCCCGGGTCGAGCAGGATGTCGATGCGCTCGCGGGCGGTCAGCTTGCCGCGCGCGTGCTGGCGGTCGATCGCCGCGGCGGACGCGGCGTGCAGCGCCTCCTCGTGCAACTCCTCGTAGAGGTTGCGAGGGTCGGGGAGTGACATGTGTGGCGTGGTCTCCTTGCAATCTGCTGGTCGCCCGCCCCCCCGAACGGGAACGACCCTTGCACTCCACGCTCGACCGGGGACCGGGCGGCGGTGGACCCGCGGCCCGCCGAGCGTACCAGGGAGGATCGTTCCCGCGTCCGCCCCCGCGGCGGCCCGGCCGCGCGGTATCCTGGGGGCCTGAACAACACACCGTCAAAGGCGGAACGATGATCGTCGCCCTCTGCTTCCTCTACGGCGTCTGGGTGTTTCTGGCTCTGCTCACGATCTACATCATGGGCAAGGCCATGCAGGACCCGTCGGACGACCACCACTGACCCGCCCCGCTTCCGCCGCCGTGGCCGAACGCGAGGAAACCGAGGGTCCGGCTGTCGTCGTCGACGACCCGATTCTGGACGAGCCCGACCTCGATCAGGACGAGGAGCTCTGGACCGACGATTCGGGGCAGGACTACACCGGCTGGTTCTGCGTGCGAACCGACCCGTGGCCGTGCCCGGCCGCGGGATGCCAGTTCGTCGCGACGTTCCTCACCGCCTCACACCTGGTGATCGTCTGGCCGGAGATGGACGACCCGGCCCTTCTGCGGCACTGCGCGGCCGCCCGCGACATCGGCCGCAACCCCAAGGTGATGACGTACGAGGCGGGGTTCGGGCCCGCGTGCTCGTACTACCAGTGGGACGCCGCCGGCAACCCGGTGCACGCCGTGCGCCGCGGGGACGGCGACGACCGCTTCTACGGCAAGAAGTAGCGCCCCTTCTCTCCGGGGGTCGTGGGATCGCCCCGAACGGTCGACACACATGGTGTGCCCGCACGCCCCCCCGCCCACGACGCGTTCTGCCGCATCGTCCGCTGTTCGGTGGGGGGGACGCAGTTGGACGCCCTGAGCGGGCCCCACGGCCGCGGGCGCAAGGCCCGGCAGGCGGCCCTGGAGCAGGCCGTGATGACCAGCGCGTGGTCGCGGGCGATGCCGGGCGAGCCGGCCTCCGAGTGGGTGCGCATCGTGCAGCCCATCGACCCGGGGCTGGAGGACCTGGAGCCGGACCGCCAGCTGCTGGTGCTGGTGGCGGGCCTGCGCCGGGACCTTGCCCTGCGCGCCGACCGCGGCGAGGCCGACGCCCGGGCCCAGCTGGAGTCCGTCCGGGAGGGCTTCGGCGAACCGCACCGCGCCGAGATCATGGGCGTGCTGGCCCAGGCGCACGTGCGGTCCGCCGCCGCCTGACCCGTCCCGGCGCTTGCCCCTACGGCTAAACTTGATGGCCCGGCGACTCCTTAAGGAGCGAGCACGTGACAGCAGCCCCACGGGTGGCACGCTTGCTGGTAGTTCCGGAGCCTGAGCTCAATAGCGCTGCGGTGATAGACCTCATTGGACAGGTTCCGGACATAGCTCTGGGTGATCCTGACGACCCCACGCGCATGGTGTGCGGGGAGTGCGGGCGGACGCTTGCGGAAGGTGTTCCACTCAGATCGCTAGTAGGGATGCTCTTTCGCTGCCCTGAGGCGGCGTGCCGCGCCTACAACCGGGCTCTGGGCTAGGTCACCGCTTCGCAATCACTGAGAATCCCCTGGGTAGCGAGATACATCTCCCATAGATCCTCCAGGAGCGGACCCGAACCACCCTCCAGAACGGGCACGCACTGCACCTCACCGACGACGTGAAGGCGTAGGGGTTGTCCGACGAATGGCCGCAATGGCAAGCGGAGGATCTCGTCTCCGACCGAGATCGTCGAGCCGGCCCCCACGACTTCGGACGGGTGACTAACTTCCCAGTTTGTACGCAGGGTTGCGTGTGCGTCCAGCGCTTGATGAGACACCGAGACCGACACTCGGTGCTTGTCGGGGTTGGATTGGTCGCGCAACCGAGCGAGGGCGTCACCAGGCCTCGAGCCACTAAAGGGTTGAACATCGCGAATGGCTGCGAGGTGGGGATCACCAACCCCAGGGAGCGCCTTCTTCGCTTTCGTCTCCCAAGTTGCGACGTCATCCACGATCGGGAAGTAGACGGCCTGCGGCCGGGTCAGAACTGGCGTGGCGCCGAGCGCTACGCACGCCCAAGCCAAGTGGTCCAAGCTCTGCCGAAGATTCCCCAGAACGTCACCCACGGTGGGAGGCAGGTCCGAGGGCACAGTTGGAAGCGACGCAATTCTCACGACAGCTTCAGTGGACTCTGCGTCGAACGAAACCTCGCATGAGGCAGCCCAACCGCCCCTGGCGCCCACGCGCGTGAGAATTCCCTTTAGCGACTGAAGGTGCTCGTATGCCCGAAGGTACTTGTGCCGCGCGCTCTCAAAGGGGTGAACGGTCGCCATGCCCCTCAGCCCAGGGCCGCGTCGAGGGCGACCCACATGCGCGCGATCGCGTCAGGCGGGCATTCGCCGCGGTCGGCGTCGGCCAGCAGAGCGCGGAACACCGGCTGCTGGCCGCGGTACTTGTCCACTCGCGCGTCGCCCCGCCGCCGCACGTTGGCGATGCGGTCCGCCAGCTTGACGGCCACCGCGCCGGGCGTGACCGCGATGCGGCGCCACGAGTCCTCGTGGCCGCCGCCGTCCGCGTCGGGGTAGACGGTGAGGGCGTCGACCAGGTCGGCCACCCGCCGGCCGAAGTCGGGCACGAGGTCCTCGACCCGAACGGGCGTGTCCTCCACCGCGTCGTGCAGCCACGCCGCGGCCCGCAGACCCGGGTCGTGGACGCCGAACTCGTCCAGGACGCCGGCGACGTCCTCCAGGTGGATCGCGTACGGGCCGTGGTCTCCGTACCGCTGGCCGGCGTGCGCCACGCGGGCGAGCGTCTCGGCCCGCACGACCCGCGCCTGGGCGCGGCTGAGGCCCCTGCCGCGCCCGCCCGCCAGGCGCGGGAACACATCGCGGGCCAGCGACGCGACGCGGTCGAGGATGAGCACGCCGTCGAGGTGGTCGATCTCGTGCAGCAGCACGCGCGCGTGGAACCCCTCGGCGCGCACCTCCACCGGCGCCCCTTCCAGGTCGAGCGCGCGCATGGTGATGCGCTCGGCCCTGCGGACGTTGGCCGTCACGTCCGGCAGTGACAGGCAGCCCTCCCGCCCCACGTCGGCCCCGTCGAAGCCCACCACGACGGGGTTGACGTACGCGGCGGCGGCCACCGCCGGGTCGCCCTTGGGGTGCCCGGCCTGGTCCACGTGGATCATGCGCCACATCGCCCCGATCTGGGGCGCGGCCAGCCCCACCGTGCCCGGATGGGCCGCGGCCGTGTCGCGCAGGTCATCGGCGAGCCGCCGCGCCGCGGCCCCCACCCGGGGCAGCGGCACGGCGGGCGTCTTGAGGCGACGATCGGGGAACTGAAGGACCGGGCGGATCACGCCGCGGCGCGTGCCCCGCTCACAGGAGGTCCTCGTCCCACGGGGTGACGGCCAGTTCCACGCGGCTGCGCTCGGCCGTGGGGGCCAGCGCCACGCGAAGGGCCTCGGCGCTGAGCGCCGGAGGCAGATCCACCTCGACCGCCAGGGTGTAGATGGGCGGCGTGCCCACCGCACGCGACGACAGGTCGCGGATGTTGACCCCGTGGGCGGCGAGGTCGCGCGCCACGGCGTGGACGATGCCCGGATGGTCGATGCCGTACACGGACACGACGCAGCGCTCCACGTCCTCGCCGGGCATCGCCGGGGGCGGTGCGTCTCCCACCCACAGGCCCATGCCCAGGCGGTCGGCGTCCGGCTGCAGCGCGGCGCGCACGTCGCCGGCGGTGACGTCGTCGGGCACCCGCACCAGCAGCACGATCGCGAACGACCCCCCGAGGATGGAGGCGCGGACGTCGTCCAGGTTCCCGCCGACCGCGACGAGGCCCCCGGTGAGGGCGGCGACGATTCCGGGACGATCGGCACCCATCGCGGTGACGGCGATCTCGCGCATTGCCCAAGAGTACCCCGGATAGGATGAATCGCGTGAACGCCGCGCTCTGGGTCACCACCGTCCGCATCCTCGCCATCCCGGTGGTGATGGCGCTGATGCTGAGCGAGAACGAGCGCACCCGGTGGTGGGCGGCGGGCGCGTACGTCGCCGCGGCGGCGACGGACAGCCTCGACGGCTGGCTGGCGCGCTCGAGGGGGCAGGTCACGGTCGCGGGCGCGTTCCTCGACCCGCTGGCCGACAAGCTGCTGGTGACGGCAGCGTTCCTGGCGCTCATCGAGACGGGCGACGTGCCCGCGTGGGCCGTGATGGTGATCCTGACGCGCGAGTTCGCGGTCACCGGGCTGCGCCTGCTGGCCGTCAGCGAGGGGCTGGTGATCCCCGCGGCGGGGCTGGGCAAGGCCAAGACCCTCACCCAGAACCTGTCGATCCTGGCGTTCACCGTGCCACACCCGTGGAAGTGGATCGACGATCCGCTGCTGTGGCTGGCGCTGTTCCTGACCATCCTCAGCGGCGCCTACTACTTCATCATGGCCCGGCGCCGCCTCACCGCGCGCCGATCGCCCGGCGCCGACATGTCAGGTGACCCATGAACGAGGCCATCGCCGTCGCCGCCGCGTACCTGCTGGGCTCCATCCCGTTCGCGTACCTCGCGGGACGCATGAAGGGCGTCGACATCCGCACCGTCGGATCGAAGAACGTGGGCGCCACCAACGTGTTCCGCACACTGGGACGGGGCATCGGGATCACGGTGATGGCCCTCGACATCGCGAAAGGCCTGGCGGCCGTGCTGCTGGCCAAGGGGATCACCGACCCCCACTGGGACCTCGCGGCGGCCGCCGCAGCGATCCTGGGCCACGTGTTCCCCGTGTGGCTGCGGTTCAGGGGCGGCAAGGGGGTCGCGACCGCCGGGGGGACGATCCTCGCGCTTACGCCCCTCCCGGCCCTCATCGTGCTGGTGATCTGGTTCGTGGTCATCGCGGCGACGCGCTACGTATCGCTGGGCAGCATCCTCGCCGCAATCGCGTTCCCGCCCCTGTTGATCGCGTTCAGGGAGCCGTGGGCCGTGCTGTTGTTCGGCACCGTCGCCGCCGCGGTGGTGGTGTGGAAACACCGGGCCAACATCCAGCGCCTGCGCGCCGGCAACGAATTGCGGCTGGAGCTCGGGCGGCGGCCGGGACCCGGGGCGCCGCCACCGACATAGCGCGGCGACCGGTGTCGTGTCGTTCGTCGCCGATCCACCCGCGGGGTCGCGCCACGCGCGAAACGTGCCGCGGCACGGGCGCAGCGGCCGGCACGCCACCTGGAGCGCAACCATGCGCCCGTCCCCTGTTCGTTCTCGCCCCGCCCGTCGCCTCGGGCGCCGGCGAGCGCGCCACCCGGCCGATCCGGACCGCCATCGTCCGGCGGGCGGTCCCCGCGGCTCCGGCCCCGCGGACCGGGGCCACGCCCGGGGGTCAGGCCGCCAGCCACCCCCGCAGATCGATGTGCCCGGCCCGCGTCGCGGCGCCGGCCAGTTCGGCGCGCACGTCGCCGATCAGCCCGGTGCGCTCGGCCTCCACGTCGTGGGTGTGGATGGTCTCGAAGTTCGCCTGGTGGGCCCACACGAACGCGTCGTCGGGCAGGGCGGGGAACGCGTCGACCACGCCGCGGATCATCTCCCGCACGCTGTCCTCCACGAACCGCGGCCGGCGGTGAGCGCGGTCGACCACGTACTGCTCGTCGCTGCGCTTGAGCAGCTCATAGATCTCCGACGACATCGAGTCCTCGACGATGCGGATCAGCGCGTCCGCCGGCACGTCGAGGCCCCCGGGCGCGCCGACGTAGAGCGTGCCCTTCGCGCGCTGGTTGTGCGTGGCGATGGGCACCCGGGCGACGATGCGCGCGACCTCGTCGGCCGAGAAGCCGTCCGCCCGCAGCGCCGCCTCGGCCTGTGTCTGGATGAGCCCCTGCGCGCACGGGCAGGCGTTCATCCCCTGGGCGGCCACCCCCAGCGCACGACGTGCGCCCCGCGGGCCGGCGGCGGCGGCGCCGAACACCTCGTACATCTCCTGGCTCGCGACGTCGGACACCGGAGTGCGGCGGGTCACCGGGTAGCGCGCGGAGATGCGCACCTCGCCGTGGCGGGCGTGCTGCGCCCCGGTCACGGCCTCGGCGATGCGCTGGGCCAGCACGTCGATGGCCACGGCCTCGCCCGCCGCCACCGCATCGATGGCGTCGTTGATGCCCTCCTCGAAGCGCGACATGTGCACGCCCTTCTGGCTTCCCGCCAGATCGACGAAACAGCGGATGTCGGCGTGGAACAGGCGCTCGGCGCCGTCAAGGCGCATGACGATGGCCTTCGACGAGCGCGTCACCCCGGCCCGGGACAGGCCGATCGGCGTCGTCGGCATCGTCTCCTGCATGTCGACGTCGGGCAGCAGCGGGGCGGGAGTGGTGTCCACGGGCGGCGCTTTCGGGAGGGTTTGCGGTGCGGCTGGGCGCATTGTGGCAATCGCGGTGCCCGAAAGCCGGATGGACCGGTTCGTCAGGTCGGTGCCCCGACGGGTCGAACTTTGCGGCAATAGTCACTAACATACTTCGGGCTAGGCACTCCACAGGACGGATTCCGCCATGTCCGACCACGTTTCCGACACCGCCATCGCGACCGCCGAGAGGGCGCTGGCCGAGCAGGGGCGAGCGGATGGCCTGCTGCGGCACTCCGACATCGCCGCGGCCGTGGAGGATCTGGAGATCACCGCCGGCGCCCTCGCGGCCCTCGTCGACCGGCTCCGCGAGCGGGGTATCGACATCGTCGAGGACGGCGACCGCCCCGCCGTCCGCCTGGACGCCGGCGTCGAGACCAGCCTCGACTCGCTGCGGCTCTTCCTCACCGAGATCGGCAAGGTGCCGCTGCTCACCGCCGAGCAGGAGGTCTCGCTGGCCCGCCGCATCGAGCGCGGCGACATGGAGGCCAAGCGGGCCATGATCGAGGCGAACCTGCGCCTTGTCGTGAGCATCGCCAAGGGGTACGGCAACCGCGGGGTGGGCTTCCTGGACCTCATCCAGGAGGGCAGCGTCGGCCTGATGAGGGCCGTCGAGAAGTTCGACTACCGCCGGGGCTTCAAGTTCTCCACGTACGCGACGTGGTGGATCCGCCAGGCCGTCACCCGCGCCATCGCCGACAAGGCGCGCACCATCCGCATCCCCGTGCACATGGTCGAGAAACTCAACCGCGTGGTGCAGATGGAGCGGGCGATGACGCAGGCGCTCGGGCGCGAGCCGCGCGCCGACGAACTCGCCGCCGAGCTGCGCATGCCCGAGGCCGAGGTCCGCGAGATCCTCCGCATCGCCCAGCAGCCCATCAGCCTCGAGCGCCCCGTGGGCGAGGAGGACGAGTCGGCGCTGGTGGACTTCGTCGAGGACGACCGCTCGCCGTCGCCGTTCGAGTCCGCGTCGGAGTCCATCCGCCACGAGGACGTCCGCCGCGTGCTGGGCACGCTGTCCGAGCGCGAGCGCCGGGTGCTGGAGATGCGCTTCGGCCTGGGCGGCGGCCAGCCCGCCACGCTGGAAGAGGTGGGACGGGCGTTCGGCGTCACCCGCGAGCGGATCCGCCAGATCGAGACGAACACGCTGCGCAAGCTCGAGACGCTGCCGCTGGCGCAGAGCCTGCGCGAGACCGCCTAGCGTCGCGAGCCGGAGGTCCGCGGCGCTAGGGCCGCGCCACCGCCCAGCCCCCCAGGGGGCGCGCCCCGCCGCCGTCCCGTGCGGCCGCGGGTGCCTCCGTGGCGCGCCGGTCACCGGGCATCGCCCGTGGGGTCGCCTCGAACCGGTAGCCCACGCCGTGCTGGGTCTGCACGTACGTGTACGCGCCCGCCGTCTCGTCGATCTTGCGGCGCAGGCGGCGCACCAGCACGTCCACGCTGCGGTCCCCGTGCCCGCGCTCACCCCCCCACACCCGCTGGAAGATGACGTCGCGCGTGAGGACGCGTGCGGCGCTCTCGGCCAGCACCCACAGCAGCTTCCACTCAAGCGGGGTCAGCGCGACGGGCCGGCCCGCCACGGTGACGCTCAGCCGCTGCGCATCGATCGCCAGCTCGCCCTCCACGATTGGCGCGCGCGGCCCGGCCTGCACGACGGCCGAACGCCGCAGTGCGGCGCCGACCCGGGCGACCAGCTCGCGCATCGAGAACGGCTTGCCGATGACGTCGTCGGCCCCCAGGCGCAGCGCCTCCACGCGGTCGTGCTCGCTGGTGCGGGCCGATACGACGAGGATGGGCAGCTGCGGCGCCCACTCCCGCACGTCCCGGATGATCTGCCAGCCGTCGACGTTGGGGAGCATGAGGTCGAGCACCATCGCGTCGGGCGGACCCCCACGCAGGGCCCGCAGGCCCTCGGCGCCGTCGAGTGCCGCCGTGACCCGCATCCCCGCCTTCGACAGGTGGAACGCAATCGCCTCGCTGATGCTCTCGTCATCCTCAACCACGAGGATGTGCGCGTGGTCCTCGGCCATGAGGGCGATGCTACGGCGGCGCCCCGGGGCCCGGTGCATCGGATCGGTGACCACGGTGTGAACGTGCTGTGAACCGCCGCCCCCCGCCCGTGAGCGGCGCGGATGGCGGGCTTTCCGCGCGCGAGCCCCCATCGTGGCACCCCGCCGGGCGGCCCGCGAGGCCCCCGTCGCCGCGTGTGAAGACGCTGCAACCACGTGTTACGGCGATACCCCTGCCCGGCCCCGGCGGCCGTGACTAGCGTCGGCTGCGCCGGATGAACCCCCGGCGCGAACCAGAGCGCGGCGCCCCGCCCACCCGCGGACCCGCGCCGCCATCCGAGAGAGAACGAGGCAACAGCGTGAAGCGATCCATGCTCACTTCCATCGTGGCGGGCGGCGTGGCCGTGATGGCCGCCGTCCCGGCACTCGGCGCCACCAGCGGCTCCGGCGCCACCTTCCCCCAGCTCGTCTACCGTGATTGGTGCCAGCAGCTCGGCTGCTCGTACACCGGCAAGGGATCGTCGGGCGGCATCCGCGACTTCATCGCGGGCACGGTCGACTTCGCCGGCACCGACGCCATCATGACCGGCGACCAGGCCAGCTCACTGGCGTCGCAGCGCGGCGGCGTGAAGGCCCTGTACTTCCCGACCCTCCTCGGCGCCATCTCGATCCCGACGAACACGCCGTCGCGCCTGCGGCTGGACGGTCCCGTCCTCGGCCAGATCTTCTCCGGCGTCATCACCAAGTGGAGCGACGCCCGCATCAAGAAGCTGAACCCGGGCAAGTCCCTCTCGGGAGACATCACGGTGTGCGTCCGCGCCGACGGCTCCGGCACCAGCAACGGCTTCTCCCTGTATCTCGAGAAGGTCTCGAAGGACTTCAAGTCCCGCGTCGGCAACGCCTCGCAGTCGCCCAACTGGACGGCCCCGAAGCTGGTGAAGGCCCCCGGCAACCCGGGCGTCGCCCAGTGCGTCAAGGACAACGCCGGCTCCATCGGCTACGTCGATCTCGGTGACGCCACCAACGCCGGCCTGGCCAGCAAGGTCGCCGCGATCGGCAAGTACCAGAAGATGACGCGGGTCGTGAAGCGCGGCGGCAAGCGCGTCAAGCGCACCGTCACGAAGGAGGTCTTCATCCTCCCGTCGCCCAAGACGATCTCGGCGGCCGCCCAGCTGAAGCGCGTGGACCTGACGAACCCGTACGGCGTGCAGCGCTCGCTCGTGGCCTCCCCCGCAGTGGGCGCGTACCCGATCACGATCACGACGTTCATCCTGGCCTACAGCGACTACTCGAGCGCCGGCAAGAGCGGCTCGCTCGGTGACGTGCGCAAGGTGCTGAACTACGCGTACGGCGCCGGCCAGAGCTCGGTGTCGAAGTACGGCTTCGCCCCGCTGCCGGCCCCGTTCCTGAACGCGGGCAAGGCGCAGCTGTCGAAGATCAGCAAGTAACACCGCACGTGCACCGCGCGGGGTCCCGGATCACTCCGGGGCCCCGCGTCGGCCTCTTCTCCGGGGGGACGCTCCTCGTCCGCCGCATCCACACCTCCACGCCGCGGACCGCGCATGACCGTCTCCTCCCAACCCGCCTCCGAGCCCCAGGCCGCCCTCCCCGGCGACGCCGAGCTGCGCCGCCCCGTCGTCGCGATGCTCGCCGATCGGGCCTATCTCGCGGTCGCTCTGCTGGCCGCGCTGGCCAGCGTCGGCATCGTGGGGTACCTCCTGTACGCCACCTGGACCCATACCGACCCCGTATGGAAGGCGTTCGGCGTGTGGGGGTTCCTGTCCGGCCGCGAGTGGGTGCCGGTGCCGGCGGTCGGCGATCCCGTGTTCGGCGCGCTGCCGTTCATCTACGGCACGCTCGTCACGTCCGCCATCGCCATGGCCATCGCCGTGCCCATCGCCATCGGCATCGCGCTCGCCACCACGCTCATCCTCCCCCGGCGGCTGCGCGGCCCCGTGGCGGGCACCATCAACCTGCTGGCCGCGGTCCCGTCCGTGGTGTTCGGCTTTTGGGGCATCGTGGTGCTTGTCCCGAAGGCCCGCCCGGTGCTGGAGTGGATCGCCGAGCACAACCTGCGCTTTCTGCTCATCACGGCACTCATCGCCCTCGTCGCGGCAGTGTTCGTGCGCGGCCTGGCCCGGCTCGTCCCCGTGACGCTGGCCGCCTTCGCCCTCGCCGTCGTGGTCCTGACCCGCTGGGACATCCCCGGGCTGCCTCATCCGGAAGCCCCGTTCGCGCTGCTGTCCGGGCCCGTCCTGTCGGGGTCGTACGCGCTGTCGGGCCTCGTCCTCGCCGTGATGGCGCTCCCCGTGATCACCGCCGTCGCCCGCGAGGTCATCGCCACCGTCCCGCGCGACCAGATCGAGGCGGCGTACGCCCTCGGCGCGACCCGCTGGGAGATGATCCGGCACTCCGTGCTGCCGTGGGCGCGCTCGGGCATCGTGGGCGCGTCCGCGCTGGGCCTGGGCCGCGCGCTGGGCGAGACCATCGCGCTGGCCATGGTGGCCGGCAACGTGCAGAACATCGGCGGTTCGCTGCTGGGCCCCACGTCGACGGCCGCCGGCGTCATCGCGCTGCAGTGGGGCGAGTCGTCGGACCTGCAGATGGCCGCCCTCACCGCGCTGGGCCTCATCATCTTCGCGATCACGTTCCTCGTGAACCTGTTCGCCCGCATGTTGGTGCGCCGGGGCGCGTCCGGCCCGGGCCCCGTGGAGCGCCTGCGCTCGCGCTTTCGCACCGCCGACGAGGGGACGGCGGCCGACGCGTCGGGCGCCATCGAACGGCTGCGCCGCGAGGGCATGGACGGCGCCCCCGTGGTGCCCATCGCGCGCCGTCTCGGCTCGGTGGCCTCGGAGGGCCTCGTGCTGGTGCTGGTGGCGCTGGGTGCGGTGCCGCTCCTTCTGCTGCTGTTCGAGATGCTGCGCTCGGGCCTGGGCGTGATGAGCGGGGACTTCATCACCCAGCCGCAGCCCGTGGACCCCAACGACGTGAGGGGCTACGGCATCCGCGACGCGATGATCGGCACGTTCGTGATGTCGGGCATCGCCACTGCCGTCGCGGCGCCGCTGGGCATCCTCACCGCGGTGTTCATGTCCGAGGCCCGGAGCCGCAGCGGCCGGTGGAAGCGCCTGGGCGACGGCATCGGGATGTTCGTCGACGTGCTGCTGGGCATGCCGTCCATCATGGCGGGCGTCACGCTGTACCTCACGCTCGTGCTCGCGATGGGGCACTTCTCGGCCCTCGCCGGTGGCTTCGCGCTGGCCGTGGTGATGTTCCCCATCGTGGTGCGTTCGTCCGACGAGGTGATGCGCCTGGTGTCGCCTGGGCAGAAGGAGGCCGCGCAGGCCCTGGGCGCGCCGCGGTGGCGCACCATGTGGAGCGTCGTGCTCCCGGCCGCCGCGCCCGGCATCGCCACCGGCGTCCTACTGGCGATCGCGCGGGCGTCCGGCGAGACCGCCCCGCTGCTGTTCACGTCGCTGGGCAGCCAGGTCGGCTTTCAGGGCATCCTCGAACCCATCGCGTCGATGGCCCAGTTCATCTACGGGTTCACCATCCAGGTGCGCACCGACCAGAGCATCGAGTTCGCGTGGGGAGCCACGCTCGTGCTCGTGACCTACATCCTGATCCTGACCCTTGCCGCCAACCTGATCACACGCATCGCGGGTGCCCGGAGGAGCAGCCAGTGACCGACGAGACCGACATGTCCGACGTCCCCGCCCCGGGAGCGGCGGACAGCGCGCCCGTCGCGGCCCCCGCCCCGCAGCCGCGGCGCGGCACCGACGCACCCCCAGCCGCCGACGGCGCGCCGGTGCCGCTGCGCTCCGAGGGCCTGTCGTGCCTGTTCTCGGGACGCGTCGTGGTGGAGGACGCCACCATCGCGTTCCCGACCAACACCGTGACCGCCATCATCGGTCCGTCGGGCTGCGGCAAGAGCACGTACATCCGGGCGTTGAACCGCATGCACGAGGCCGTCCCGGGGGCCACCACGACCGGCCGCGTGCTGCTGCACGATCACGACATCTACGGCAGGCGCGCCGATCCGGTGGCCATCCGCCGGCGCATCGGCATGGTGTTTCAGCGCCCCAACCCGTTCCCCACCAAGTCCGTCGCCGACAACGTCCTGGCGGGCGTGGCGTTCACCCGCACGCGCCTGTCCCGCGCGGAGCGCACGGCGCTGGTCGAGTCGACGCTGCGCGGCGCCGGCCTGTGGGACGAGGTCAAGAACCGCCTGCACTCCCCCGCCGGCGGCCTGTCGGGCGGCCAGCAGCAGCGCCTGTGCATCGCCCGCGCGCTCGCCGTGGAGCCCGCCGTGCTGCTGATGGACGAGCCGTGCTCCGCGTTGGACCCGCAGTCCACCCAGCGCATCGAGGACCTCATCCACGAGCTCAAGCAGCGCATCACCGTGGTGATCGTGACGCACAACATGCAGCAGGCGGCCCGCGTGTCGGACTTCACCGCGTTCTTCACCATCCGCACCGAGGGCGAACCGGGCAAGGTCGTCGAGGCGGGCCCCACGCGCCAGATCTTCGGCGCGCCCAAGGATCCCCAGACAGAGGCGTACGTCTCGGGCCGCTTCGGCTGACGGGTCGACGCACGGGGCCGGGCACGAGGCGGCCCCGGCGCGTCGGGCGGACGCCGACAGGGGTGGAGACGCGGCGGCCCGCACCGGCATCGTGCCGCGCCCGGCCGCCGCCGTGGTGACAACCGCGTAACGCGCTACGCGGGTTCGGCCGGTGCCGTCGCCGGGGCGTCCGCGCCGAGCCCCCCGCTGGCCTCGCGGCGCAGGTCGCCGAAGCTGGCGCCCTCGAACAGCAGGAACAGGAAGCCGAACGCGACCCCCACCACCACCTCGGTGAACTGCAGGCCGATGGAGAACGCGATGGCGTCGGCGGCCCCGACGCCGTAGGACGTGGTCAGCGGCAGCGTCGCGGCCGCCTGGAACATCACGAGGTTGCCGGGCAACACGGGGAACGCCTGGGCCAGGGTCACGGTGACCAGCAGCAGGCCGGCCCCGCCCCAGCCGACGTGACCGAGCCCGAACGCGCGCAACGTCAGCCAGATGCCCCCCACCTGGCAGACCCAGGTCATCAGGCTCGCGCCCGCCACCATCGCCGCCGTCCGCGGGCCACGCAGGCCGTGGTGGGCGGTCTCGATGGCGTCCCAGACCCTGCGTCCCAGGCGCGAAGCCCGCGCGCCGATGCCAGATCCCGCCCGGGCGGGGCCGTGAGCCCGCCGGCCGCGGGTGAGCAGAGCGGCGACAACCACGCCCACGCACACGGCCCCCAGCGCCAGGCTGGCGATCCACGCGTACCGGGGCAGCGGCAGGAACAGCCCGATCGCGACGACGAACAGCACCCACACGATCGTGGACACGACGTTCTCCACCACGACCGTCCCCACCAGCGTGGTCCCCCGCACCGGCGTGCCGGCCTTGTTCAGGCGCTTGCGCAGCAGCAGCACCTTCACCAGCTCGCCCACGCGGGCGGCCAGCAGAGTGTTGAAAAGGAACCCCACGAACAGGGGGCTGACCACCTGGTGAAGACGCGTGCGGCGCCTCCGCAGCTCGGGGAGTGCGTCGACGACCGCCTTCCACGCGATGCCCTTGAACACGACCGACGCGAAGTTGGCGGCCACCGCGAACGTCAGCGTCCACGGGTGGGGCGGGTGCAGCGCGGTGCCGACCTTGTTCCAGTCGACGCGCCATGCCACCAGGCCGACGACGGCCACGACGAACAGCACCTGGGCCGCGACCCGGACCTCGCGGCGGCGCCACAGGCGCTGAACCGGTGCGGGCGGAGCGGTCAGAGCGCGGTCCCCAGCAGCTCGTCCATGGTCACCATCTCCAGTCCGCGTTCCCGTCCGAGCGCCAGGATGCCGGGCAGCGCCGCGGCCGTCTGCGGCCTTGAACGCTCGGGGGCCCAGCCGTCGGCGTCATGCAACAGCAATACCGACCCGGGCCGCATCGCGGGGTTACAACGCGCAACGATGACGTCCACGCCGGGCTCGGCGGAGTCGAACACGCCGGTCGTCCACCCGGCCATGCGGTACCCGGCGGCGCGCGCCGCCGGCCACGTCGCGGGCCCCCTGAACCCGTGCGGCGCCCGGAACAGCCCGCTCATCGCCCCCGGGCCCGCGGCGTCCTCCACGGCCCGCTCGCACAGGCGCAGTTGCCGGCGCACGTGGCCGGGTCCGCGGAAGATGAGGATCCCGTGGTCGTCGCCGTGGTTGGCGATCTGATGCCCCTCCCGGGCCATCCGCGCGATCACGTCGGGGAACCGCCGCGCCTGGCGGCCCAGCACGAAGAACGTGGCCCTGGCGCCCGCATCCCCGAGTGCGTCGAGGATCGCCGGCGTCGACTCGCTGGGGCCGTCGTCGAACGTGATCGCCATGCGCTCGCCCGTCACCGAGCCTCGCCACGCAACCCGCCCGAACAACGGGTTGCGGGGGGCGAACGCGGCCCACGCCGCCACCCCCGCGGCCGCCGCGATCAGCGCGGCCCGCACGGGCCTATCGGCCCTCGCGGTGACCGCGACCCCGCCCGCCGCCACGATCCCCGCGCCGGCGACGCCGGCCACGGCCTGGCTCTTGCGCATGGGTCGGCTCACGTGCCTTTCCCGCCGTCGGTGGGCCCGTCCCCGGACTGGGACGACGCCGCGTCGGCCCGATGATGCCAGCATGGCCCGGCGCCCGCGCGTTTGGCAGACTCCCTCCGAGAGTGCCAAGATGGGCCGAGCGGGCCACGGCCCGCGGCAGTCGTTGCGATCAGGGGTGCATGTGCCGACGTACGTCTACCGGTGTGACAACGGTCACCAGTTCGAGGTCTTCCAGAGCATCACCGCCGAGCCGGTGTCCGAGTGCGAGGAGTGCGGCGCACCGGCGACCCGCCTGTTGTTCGCGCCCGCCATCCACTTCAAGGGCAAGGGCTTCCACAACACCGACTACGGCACCAAGCGCCGTCCCGTCGGGGGCGACGGCGACGGCGGCGGGTCCTCGTCGGGAGGGGACTCCGGCGCGGGGGCGAGCGGTGACTCGGGCGGGGCCTCGTCGGGTGGCGACGCGGGGGGTTCGTCCACGTCCACGTCCTCGTCCTCCTCCTCGTCGGGCTCGTCCGGCAAGACGATCGGCCTGGACAAGGCCTGACGCGCGGCGCTCAGCCGGGGCCGACGAACTGCTGGATCTGGCGGAGGTTTTCGTCCGGGTTGCCGATCACGTAGTCGACGCCGCCGATCATCTGGTCGGTGCCGGCCAGGATGATGCGGTCCGCCTTGTCGTGCTTGAGCCGCATCTGCAGCCAGCCGAGCTTCACAAGGTCGTTCGTGCCCATGTCGGTGGTCAGAGTGCGCACGACCTTCGCGCCGTTCCACGGCGCGTTCCACAGCGACAGGGGCGACAGCACCTTCTTCTGCAGCGCGCTGAGCACTGCCTGCTGCCGGGCGGCGCGAGCGAAGTCGCTGACGCACGACCCCTTGCGCACCCGCGCGTACATCAGGGCGCGCTCGCCGTTCAGGTCGATGTTGCCCTGGGGGAAGCTCACGGTGCGCCCGCCGGGATACGGGCAGTCCGTCAGCGCCGTTGGGTTGTAGACGGTCACCCCGCCCAGGTCGTCCACCAACCGGGGGAATCCCCGGAAGTTGATCACCATGAGGTGGTGGATCGGCAGCCCCGTCAGGCGGCGCACCGCCCGGATGATGCCCCGCTGCCCGCCGTGGTAGAAGCTCTCCGTGATCTTGATGTGCCCCAGCCGCGGGCCCGAGTACACCCGGAAGTCGCGGGGGATCGAGAGGTACTTGATGCGCCCCGAGTCGGGGTCGAGTCGCATGATCATGATGGTGTCGGCGCGGCTGCGGGTCTCCCCCGGCCGGGCGTCGGATCCCACCATCAGGATGTTCGTGGGCGTCGACAGCATCCCGCCGCGCTGGTCGGCGAGAAGCTGCGGGACGCCACGCTGGATGCGATCGTTCGACTCGCCGACGGCCGAACGGAGCACGAGGAGACCGATGACGAGCCACACGCAGAGGGCCGCGACGGCCACCGCCGCGACGCGGCGGGCGATGGCCCACGGTCCCAGGCCGCGCAGCGACCACCAGGGCCGCCCGGCCCGCACCAGGGCGCGCTCGCGCACGCGGTCGTCGCGCGAGCGGGGCGGGCGCTGGTCCGCGGCGGCGGGGCGGCGGCGGGTGGGGTGCGCCTCGCGGGGCGGCGCGTGAGGTCGCGTGGCCTTGGCGGCGCCGGCGCGGGCCTCCTCGGTGAGCCTGCGCAGCTCGTCCAGGCCGTCGCCACCGTCCCCGTCTCCGCCCGACCCGCCACGTGCGGTGTAGCGGCGGTACGGCTTGGAGGGCTTGCTCATCGGCCGCGGATGGTAGCCCCCGCGTCGGCCGCCGCCCCTCCGGCCGGTCCGGCGGTACCGTGACGGGCCGCCTGCGTGTGGTGGGCACCCCCATCGGCAACCTCGAGGACCTCACGCCGCGCGCGGCCGACGCCCTGCGCGGCGCCGCGCTCATCGCGTGCGAGGACACGCGGCGCACCGGCACCCTGGCGGCGCACGCCGGGGCACGGGGCCGGCTTCTCGCCGTCCACGCCCACAACGAGGCGGCCCGGGCCGACGCCGTCATCGCCGCCCTGCGGGCCGGCGACGACGTGGCGCTCGTCACCGACGCCGGCATGCCCTCCGTCAGTGACCCCGGCGCCCGCCTGGTGGGAGCCGTGGCCGCGGCGGGCCTCCCGGTCGACGTCGTGCCCGGGCCCAGCGCCGTCACGGCGGCCGTCGCGGTCGCCGGGGCCCCCGCTGACCGGTTCGCGTTCGGGGGCTTCGTGCCCCGCAAGGACGGCGACCGCGGCCGGTGGCTCGACGCCCTGGACGGCGCCGGGGCCACGGTCGTGGCGTTCGAGAGCCCCAACCGCCTGCCCGCCACGCTCGCGTGGCTGGTCGCGCGCGACCCCGCCCGTCCCGTGGCGGTGTGCCGGGAGCTGACGAAGCTGCACGAGGAGGTCACCCGCGGACCCGCCGCCCGCGTCGCCGAGCGCTACGACGCGCCCGCGCGAGGCGAGATCACGCTGGTCCTGTGGCCCGCCGCGGCCCGCGAGGACGACACGACCCCGCGGGCCGTCGACGCCCTGGTCCGCGCCGGCCTCGGTCCCGGGCAGGTGGCCGACGCCGTGGCGGCGCTGGGACTAGGCAGCCGCAACGACGCGTACCGCGCCGCCCTGGCTCACCCCAGCCGGGTCGACGCGTAGGCCTCGTCGCCGGGGCCGCACACGGCTCGCGCCCGGGCGATCCGCGCGGCGTCCCCGCGCGCCAGCGCGCGAGCCAGGCACTCCCCCGGAGGGGCCACGCGCAACGGGCCCCCCGCCCACCACACCTCGCGGGCCGCCGCCCACACGGCCGGGTCGTCGGGCTCAACGCGCCCGCCGGGACCCGCCACGGCGAGCCCCGCCGACATGTCGACGTCCACCCCCGCGATCCGCAGCCCGCCCCGCAGCGAGCACACGACGCCGTCGTCATCGGTGCGCATCACGACGCCCAGCGCAGCGGCCACGGCGTCGGCATCGGCCAGCGCGCACTCGGCGTCGACGTCTCCCGGGCGCCGGTCGAGCCCGTGGAATGCCGCCGCGACGCCGCCGGTCACCCACCAGCGCGCGCCGGTGGGTGCCAGACGCGCCCGCAGCGCCGCCAGCGCGGCGGCGGGTCGCGGGGGCAGCGGGCGCCGTAGAATCCCCCCACGATGAGCGACGGACACTTCTACCTCACCACCCCGATCTATTACGTGAACGCCGCCCCCCACGTGGGCCACGCGTACACCACGATCATGTCCGACATCATCGCGCGGCATCACCGCCAGCGCGCAGAGGACGTCTTCTTCCTGACGGGCACCGACGAGCACGGCGCCAAGATCGCTCAGTCCGCCGCGGCCGCCGGGCGCTCGCCGCGCGAGCACGCCGACGCGCTGTCTGCCCAATTCCGCGAGCTGGCCCGCACCGTGGACGCCACGAACGACTTCTTCATCCGCACGACCGACGAGCACCACGTCGCCGAGGTGCAGCGCCAGCTCACCGTGATGCACGACAACGGCGACATCTACAAGGGCAGCTACGGCGGCTGGTACTGCACGGCGTGCGAGGCGTTCTACCCCGAGGGGGACCTGCGCGACGGCAACCTGTGCCCCGTGCACGGCACCCCCGTCCAGTGGATGGAGGAGGAGAACCACTTCTTCCGCCTGTCCGCGTTCCGCGACCGCCTGCTGGCCCTGTACGACGAGCGCCCCGACTTCGTGCTTCCCGCGTCGCGCTACAACGAGGCACGCCGCATGATCGAGCTGGGGCTGGAGGACCTCTCCATCAGCCGCTCGCAGATCTCCTGGGGGGTGCCGATCCCCTGGGACCCCGAGCAGGTCGTGTACGTGTGGGTTGACGCGCTGTTCAACTACTGGACGGCCCTCACGTACGCCCCCGGCGCCCCGGAGCGCTTCTGGCCTCCCGACCTGCACGTCCTGGGCAAGGACATCCTCAAGTTCCACGCGGTCATCTGGCCCGCCCTGCTGATGTCGGCGGGCATCGAGCTGCCGCGTCGGATGACCATCCACGGGTACGTGCTCAAGGGCGGCGAGAAGATGAGCAAGACCACGGGGAACATCGTGGACCCGTTCCCGTTCATCGACCGTTACGGCCTCGACCCGCTGCGGTACTACCTCACCCGCGAGATCCGATTCGGCGAGGACGGCACTTTCAGCGCCGAGGGGTTCGACGCCCGATACCACGCCGAGCTGGCGAACGAGTACGGCAACCTGCTGAACCGCACCGTGACGATGATCGGGCGGTACCGCGAGGGCGTGGTGCCCCCGGACCGCGGCCGCGACGCGGAGCTCGCCGCCGAGATCGACGACACGGTGGCCAAGGTGGTGACGGCGTTCGACGCGGTGGACCCCACGCGGGCGGCCGACGAGATCTGGGTGCTGGTGCGGCGCCTCAACCGCCTGGTCGAGGAGCGTGCCCCGTGGAAGCTGGCCAAGGACGACGCGGCGGCCGAGGACCTCGACCAGGTGTTGTTCAGCCTGGCGGCGGGCCTGCGGGCGGTGTCGGTGCTGCTGTGGCCGATCATGCCGGAGCGCTGCGGAGCGGCGCTGGCCGCGCTGGGCCAGCACGCCGACGGCCCGCCACTGGCCGCCGCCGCGTTCGCCCAGCCCCTGGCCGGGACGGCCGTCGCGCCCTGCCCGCCGCTGTTCCCGCGCATCGAGGTGGAGCCGTAGTCGACTCGCACACCCACCTGGCGTCCTGCGACGCGCCGCCGGCCGAGATCGTCGCCGAGGCGGTGGCCGCCGGGGTCACGCGGATCGTGACCATCGGGTGCGGGCGTGAGTCCAGCGAGGGCGCGGTGGCGCTGGCCGACGCCCACCCGGAGGTGTACGCGGCCGTCGGGGTCCACCCGCACGACTCCGATGCCTGGACCGACGACGACGCCCGCTGGATGGCCGACCTCGCCTCCCACCCCAGGGTGGTGGCCATCGGGGAGTGCGGCCTGGACCACTTCTACGACAACGCTCGCCGCGACAACCAGCAGCGGGCGTTCCGCGCCCAGATCGCCGTCGCCCGCGACGCGGGCCTGCCCGTGGTGGTGCACACCCGTGACGCGGCCGACGACACCGTCCGCATCCTGCGGCAGGAGGCGGCGGGCCACCCGGTCATCATCCACTGCTTCTCGATGCCGGAGCGCGTGGACGACGTCACCGCCGAGGGGTGGTACGCCAGCTTCGCCGGCCCGCTGACGTTCCCGAAGTCCCTCGCGCTTCGCGAGGCGGCCGCCGCACTGCCCGCGGACCGCCTGCTGGTGGAGACCGATGCGCCGTACCTGGCCCCCGTGCCCCGCCGCGGGCGTCCCAACCGGCCGGCCCTCGTCGCCCACACGCTGGAGCGCCTGGCGGAGGTCCGCGGCCTGACGGTCGCCGACGCGGACGCGCTGACGTCCGCGAACGCCGCGGCGGTGTTCGGCTGGTGAGCGGGCCCGGCCCGCGGACCGAGCGGGTCAACGTGCTGCGCCTCCTCGCCGCGCGGGGGCTGACGCCCGACACGACCCTCGGGCAGCACTTCCTCGTGGACGAGAACCTGGTGGACCTGGCGCTGCGCGAAAGCGGCGTCGGAGGCGGCGACGTGGTGCTGGAGGTGGGCGCCGGCCCCGGCGTGCTCACGGCCGCGCTGGCCCGGGCGGCCCGGACGGTCCACGCGATCGAGATCGACCGGCGGCTCGAGCCGCTGCTGGCGCAGACGGTGCCGCCCGGTGCCGACGTCCGCGTCCACTGGGGCGACGCGATGCGGATGGCGCTGGAGGACCTGGACCCGCCGCCGACGCTGATGGTCGCGAACCTGCCCTACAACGTCGCCACCCCCATCGTGATCGAGAGCACCTGGCGGGTGCCCTCGCTGCGGGGCTGGTGCGTGATGGTGCAGCGCGAGGTCGCCGACCGCTGGACCGCCGCGCCGGGTGACCGCCTGTACGGCGTGCCCAGCGTGCTGCTGGCCCTTTGCGCCACCCCGACGTTCCGGCGCAACGTGGGCCGCGACGTGTTCGCGCCCCCACCCCGCGTCGACTCGGCCCTCGTGGCGCTGCGCCGCACCGGCCCAGCGCCGGGTGCCGCCGTTCGCGCGCTGGTGCGCGCCGCGTTCGCCCAGCGCCGCAAGACGCTGCTCAACGCGCTGTCGGCGGGAGGAGTGCCCCGCGACGACGTCAGGGCCGCATGCGCCCGAGCGGGCGTCGACCCCGGGGCTCGCGCCGAGGATGTCACGCCCGCGCAGTTCGCCCTGATGGCCGGCGATGCCTGACGACGTCGTGGTCGAGCACGCGCCGGCGAAGCTCAACCTCGCCCTTCACGTGGGGGCGGCCCGGACGGACGGGTACCACCCGGTGCGCACGCTGATGGTGGAGCTGGAGGGCCTGCACGACACGGTCACCGTGAGACGCTCCGGGGCCCGGCGCGTCGATTGCGCCGGCGCCGACGGACCCACCAACCTCGCGTGGTCCGCGCTGGACGCCCTCGAGGCCCGTACCGGCGTCGCGCTGCCCCTCCACGTCATCATCGACAAGCGCATCCCGTCGCCCGCCGGGCTGGGCGGCGGGTCCAGCGACGCCGCGGCCACGCTGCGGGCCGCCCGGCGGCTCGTGGGGATCGGCGTCGACGACGCCGGGCTGGAGTCCGTCGCCGGGCGCGTGGGCTCGGACGCGGCGTTCTTCGTGCGGGGCGGAGCGCAGTGGGCGACCGGTCGCGGCGAGGTGCTGCACGCCGCGCCCCGGGTGGAGTTCTGGGCCGTCCTGACGAGGCCCGTGCCGGGCCTGGCGACGGGGCGCGTGTATGCCGCGTTCGACCGCATCGCCCGGCCCGGCGACGTCGACGGCCCGCCGCCGGACCTCACCCGGTGGTGGGACGCCGCGGGCGTGACGAACGACCTGTGGCCCGCCGCGCTCGCCACCGCGCCCGCGCTGGGCCGCGTCGCGCGCGCCCTCACGGCCGCCGGGGCCCGCCGGGTGATGCTGTGCGGAAGCGGCGGGGCGATGGCCGGGCTGTGGCGCGACGAGGAGCCCGCCCGCGTCGCCGCGGCGGCCCTGGGACCCATGACCCTCGCCGTGGCGCGCGCGGCGCCGGGGCCGGGCGTGAAACGGGGGGCGGTGATCGCCGGAACCTGACGGGGCCGGTGAATTATTCGTGCGACAACCGTTCCGATACCGAGGCGCCGCATGGGCGGGGGGTGGTCCCGGGTACAGTGGCGGCATATGCACCAGCCGCTTCCCGTCATCGTCCAGCCGCCGACCGGGGCCCGCGAGCGGGTCCGGCACATGTTGCGCACCCGCCGCGTCGCCGCCGCCGCGGGGCTCGCCCTCGCCGAGGTCGTCACCGTGCTCGTGACCCGGCCCGGGATGCTGGCCGCCACGTTCATGGCGCTCCTCGTGCTCGTCGCGGCGGTCGCCGGCCTGCGGCGCGTCGGCCCGGGGCTCGCGTCGGACGCGCTCATCATCGTGGCGCTGGCGCAGGGCATGGTGCTGTTCATCCCGATGCTCCTGGGTTTCTCCATCGCGCTCGGGCTGATCGTGGGCGCCGCCCTCGTGGCCCTGCTCGTCGTGGCCGCGGTGGGGTCGCGCCGCTAGCCGCGTGCCGTACGCCACCGTTCCCCACCCGGCCGTCGCCCCCACCCCTGCGGGCCGCGTGGCGACGACGCCCGCACAGCCCGGCGACCCGCTGCGAAACGGCCAGACCTACCTGACGCAGATCGGCTGGACGCCCGCCCCTGTGGGCCAGAACGGCCCGCTCGTGGCCGTCCTCGACACCGGCGTCGACGCCGCCCACCCCGACCTCGCGGACGTGATCGCCCCGGGCGCCCGGTCGTTCGTCGCCGGCGGCGGCCCCGCCACCACCGACAGCGCGACGCACGGGACCCAGGTGGCCGGCATCATCGCGGCCCAGTCCGACAACGGCGTCGGCATCAGCGGCGTCGCGCGCGCCCGCATCCTGCCGGTCAAGATCGCCGACGCCGACGGCCGTGCCGAGACCGGCTCGCTGGTGCGCGGCGTGAAGTACGCCGTGGCGCGCGGCGCGAAGATCCTCAACATCTCGTTCGAGGGCGGCACCCGGTCGGCCCTCGAGCAGGACGCCATCGACTACGCCGTGCGCCGCGGGGCGATGGTCGTGGTGGCCAGCGGCAACTCCGGACGGCGGCGGATGGAGTATCCGGGCGCCTACCGACAGGTGGTGTCGGTCGCGGCGGTCGACGAGACCGACACGCCGCTCGACTCGTCCACGTCCGGCCCCCAGGTCACCCTGGCCGCCCCCGGCGGCAACGTGGTGTCCACGCTGCCCGGCGGGCGCTACGGGGAGGCCAGCGGCACGTCGTTCGCTGCCGCGGTCGTGTCGGGACAGGCCGCGCGAGTGTGGGCGGCGAACCCCCGCCTGACCGCGTCGCAGGTCATCGAGGTGGTCGAGCGCACCACGCGCGACGTCGGCACGCCCGGCCGCGACGACGCCACGGGCCTCGGCGTCGTCAACCTGGCCGGCGCCCTGCGGGCGCGCCCCATGGCGACCGACCCCGGCGAGGCCAACGACGAGCCCCGTCTGTCCGCCCGGACCACCGCCGGGCTCTCGGCGTCGCGAGCCAGGGCCGCGATCTCGGCGCGCGTCGACGGCTACCGCGATCCGCGCGACACGTACCGCGTGGTGATGGCCGCGGGCGACACACTGCGGGCGACGCTCAACGGCCCCGCGGCCGGCGACATGGACCTACGTCTGTGGCGCCCCGGAACCCCGACGCTGCGCCGCAGCCGGCTGTTCGCGCGCACCTGGCTCGCGGCCTCGTCCCTCGGCCCGTCGTCGCAGGAGTCGCTGACGTTCACGGCGGCCCGCGGAGGCACGTACTCGGTGGAGGTCGACGGCGGGGGCGGGCGTGGCGCGTACCGCCTGCTTCTGACGCGCAACCCCGGGCGCTGACCTAGGGGTGACGGACCTGCAACGGTCCGCGCTTCACTCGCGGACCGGGAGCGGGCACACTGGCGACCATGACCACGCACGTCAACCTCACCGACCCGTCCCTGTACCGCAACCGCGAGCTGTCGTGGCTGGACTTCAACGCGCGCGTCCTGGCGATCGCGGCCGACCCGGCGACCCCGCTGCTCGAGCGCTGCAAGTTCCTCGCGATCTTCGCCAGCAACCTGGACGAGTTCTTCATGGTCCGGGTGGCCGCCGCGCAGGACGCGTTCGAGCAGGGCCGCCCGCCGTCGAGCGCCGACCAGCTCGACCGCCGTGAGGTGCTGGACCGCGTGGCCGACACCGTCCGGGGGCTCGTGGCCGAGCACAGCACGCTGTGGCGCGACGACGTGCGCCCCGCGCTCGCGCGCGAGGGCATCGTGATCGCCGGGATGGCGGACCTCGACGGCGAGCTGCGGCGCGCCGCCGCCGACGCGTTCCGCCATCAGGTGCTGCCGGTGCTGACGCCGCTGGCCGTCGGGCCGGGCCTGCCGTTCCCCTACATCTCGGGGCTCTCGCTCAACCTGGGCCTGCGCGTGCGCGACGCGACGCGCGACGAGAGCCGCTTCGCCCGCGTCAAGGTCCCGCCCGGCCTGCCGCGCCTGTTCGGCGTCGGAGAGGTGCGCGTGCCCATCGAGGACCTCATGCAGACCCATATCGACCAGCTGTTCCCGGGCATGGAGATCGCCGGGTCGCTGCAGTTCAGGGTCACCCGCGACGCCGACTTCGACATCTCGGACGACGCCGACGACCTGCTGGGTGCCGTCGAGGACCAGCTGCGGCAGAGGCGTTTCGGGCACGCCGTGCGCCTCGAGGTGCGCGAGGGCGGATCGCCGGAATTGCTGGGCGAGGTGACCGACGCCCTCGAGGTCAGCGACCGCGACATCTACGCCATCCCGGACGCGCTCGACCTGACGTGCCTGTGGGAGGTGGTGGGCCTCGACCGCCCCGACCTGAAGGACGCGCGCTGGCGCCCCCTCACCCACCCGCGCCTGGTGACCGAGACGGGCCAGCCCGCCAACGTGTTCGGCGCCATCGCCGCGGGCGACCTGCTGGTGCACCACCCGTACGACGACTTCCGCACCAGCGTCGAGCGGTTCGTGCTGGACGCGGTGGACGACCCTGACGTGCTGGCCATCAAGCAGACCGTGTACCGGGCGGGGGCCGACTCGCCCATCGTCGCTGCGCTCGTGCGCGCGGCCGAACGCGGCATCCAGACCGTGTGCCTCGTCGAGGTGAAGGCCCGCTTCGACGAGCAGCGGAACATCGAGTGGGCGCGCAACCTCGAACGCGCGGGCGTGCACGTGGTGTACGGCTTCCCCGGCCTCAAGACGCACGCCAAGTTGTGCCTGATCGTGCGCCGCGAGGGCGACGACGTCGTGCGCTACGTCCACATCGGCACCGGCAACTACAACGCCGCCACCGCCGGGCTTTACACCGACGTGGGCCTGTTCACGTGCCGGGCCGCGCTGACGGAGGACGTCGCAAACCTGTTCAACCACATCACGGGCTTCGGCCGCCCCCCGACGTTCGGCGAGTTGCTCGTGGCCCCCGAGCACATCCGAAACGGCCTGCTGGCGGAGATACGCCGCGTTGCGGACGCCCACCGCGAGGGCGTGCCCGGGCGCATCCGCATGAAGCTCAACGCGCTGATCGACGCCCCCGTCATGGAGGCGCTCTACGAGGCAAGCCAGGCGGGCGTGCCCGTGGACCTCGTCGTGCGCAGCATCGTGGGCCTGGTGCCGGGGATGCCCGGCGTCAGTGAGAACATCCGCGTGCGCTCCGTGGTGGGCCGCTTCCTCGAGCACTCGCGCATCTTCAGCTTCCACAGTGGCGAGGCGCGCCGCGTGTGGATCGGGTCGGCCGACATGATGGTGCGCAACCTCGACCACCGCATCGAGGCTATCGCGCCCGTGGACGACCCCACGTGTGCCGGCGAGCTCGATGCGATCATCGACGCGATGCTGGCCGACACCGCCCTGGCGTGGGAGATGACGGCCGACGGATCGTGGAGCCGGGTGAGGCCCGCGTCCGGCGAGGAGCCGGTGAACTGCCAGGAGGCGTTCATGCGCGCAGCGACTGAGCGGCCGCAGGCGCAGGGTCACTGAGGACGGGCGCGGCGGCCGCCGCGTCTAGGGGACGATCTCCACCGGTGCGCCGCGCGGCACGCGGCGCGCGATGGTCCGGATGTTGGTGTTCGCGATCCGCACGCAGCCGTGACTGGCCGCCTGGCCCAGCAGCCCGGGGAGGCTGGTGCCATGGATGGCCACCTGCCCGTTGCCGCCGTCGAAGTCGGACAGCTTGTCGCTGTGGGCGGTCACCGTGATGATGAACGGCCCGAAGAACCCGTTCGCGCGTCCTTGCGGAACCACCTCGCTGATAGCGAACAGACCGGTCGGTGTGGGGTTGGTGGGCGTGCCCACGACCACCTTCCAAGTGGCGCGGCGGCGCCCCGCCACGAAGTACGTGAGCGTGCGCGCGGACAGGCTCACGCGCAGTCGCGCGGTCGTCGCCCGCAGCGCCAACGCGTCGCCGCGCACCCATCCGGTGGTGCCGTTGGGCCGCTCGGGCAGCAACACCCGGTACCACTCGTCGCGCCCGACGCCGCGCGACTCCAGCACCAGCAGCGACTGCGGGTCGTTGTCGTACGGCCCGTACGGCGAGACCTTGGCCACGACGCCGGCCGACCTCGACGGCGAACGGCGCGCCACCGTCGGGACCACGACCCGGCCGGACCACGTGCGGCGCGACGTCGGCGCCTTGGGGTCGAGGCCTCCCCGTGCCGGCAGCGTGGCGGGCACCGACGGGGCGACGGGGATCGCCGACGTGGTGGGCGTCGCCTGGGTCGCGCGCGTGCGGGGGGCGGCGACCCCGGTCGTCGGGGCGGAGGGCTCCGCGGGTGTGGTCACGTCGGCCGGGGCCGATGCGGGCTCCGGCGCGGGGGTCGTCACCGTCTGGGCGACGGCGGTGGACGCGGTCGCCAGCGTGGCGGCCACCGCCAGCAGGCCTGCCGCGCGAGGGCGGGAAAGGGGCATTCGGGCACGAGTCATGGACATCACATTGGCCATTTGAGCGCGGGACCCTTCACGGGGCCACCCCCGAACCGCACTCTTCACGAAGATCACACCCGCCGTTAAGCAGCGGTGGCCGGGGCATCCCGCCCCGGCCACCGCCGCGTCCCCGCACGTGGGTGGTGCCGTGCTAGCCGGTGACCCCGCCGGAGCGGCGGATGACGGGCTTCTTGTCCTTGATCCGGGTCGGGACCGTCGAGCGCCGCGGCGGCAGGCCGGTGGCCGTCACCTGGGCGGTGTTGCGGACGGTCTTGACCGTGCTGGTGGGGTTCACCCGCACCCGCATCGTCACGGTGCGCGACCGGCCGGCCGCGAGGTTCCCGATGCGCCACGTGACCACGCCGTTGGCGACGGTGGCCCCCGACGGAATCGCGACGAGCGACAGGTCGGCGGGCACCGCGTCGGTGATCACGACGTTACGCGCCGTGAAACTGCTGCGGTTGGTCACGGTGATGCGGTACGTGTACGTGGCGCCGCGCATCACCTGTGAGGGGCCCCGCTTGACGATGCCGATGTTCGGCGCGGGCGCGCCCGCCGTCTGAGCGGTCGTGGCGTTCAGCCCGAAGTCGTTGTTCGGGTTGCCCACACCGGACAGGATCACGCGGTTGGGCCGCGCCGTGGGTGTGGTGGCGGACATCCCGGCGGGCACCGTGACGGCGACCCGGTACGTGCCCGGCATCAGGTTCGGGAACACGTAGTTGCCGCTGGCGTCCGTCACCGTGGTACCGGTGATGCTCTGCCCCAGGCCGGTCGTGCCGGTCAGCGTCAGCGTCGTGTTGGCTCGGACCGCCTCCGACGTCTCACGGACCTGGTTGCTGTTGGCGTCGATCCACACCGTGCCGCTCAGCGGGGCCGGGCGCACGTTGCCGAACACCAGGCCGCCCTGACCGTTGACCGGGACGTTGACCGTCTGGGTGATGGCACCCGTGCCCACCCAGCCGGAGGCCATGAGTTCCTCGACGGTCCACTGACCGGCGGGGACGTTCGTCAGCGTCACGGTGCCGTCGGCGCCCGTGGTCGCCTGGCTGGTGTTGCCCTGCGGGTTGGTCAGGCGGAAGCTCCAGTTCGGCACCAGGGGCTCGCCCTCGTCGAAGCGGCCGTTGCCGTTGAGGTCGTCGAACTTCGTGAGCTTCAGCGCGCCGAGCTGGTCGGACACGTCGAAGATGACGGTGGCCGTCGACTCGAGGCCGACCGACGAGTAGAACTGCACGGCGGCCGTGTAGCGGCCGGGCGGGGTGCCCACGGGGGGCGTCCACGAGTCGGTGCCCGTAATGGGGCTGGCCTGCCCGGGCACCGCCTGCGTGCGCGCATACACCTGCGCGCCGTTCTGGTTCGTGATCGAGAACGTGTAGCGCTCGGCGACCGTGTTGAAGCTGATCGTGAAGTTGAACTGCTCGGGGCCCTGGCCGGGCGCGATCGCCTGCGGCGGTGTGGGCGACCGGTCCAGGGAGATCCCGGCGGCGAAGGCCCTGGGGGCCAGCGCCAGCAGGGACGCCAGGAAGAGGAGTGCGAACATCAGCGACTGCCGATGCCGCGGGAAGACAGCGGATCTCACGGGGGGACTCCCGAATAGCAAAGGACGACACGCGCGAGCGCGTGACCCCTGGGTGAAACGACGGGGTAGGCGCTTCATATCCCCCCGACGCGGCGGTGTAAACACGCCCGGCGGCCGGGGTGATCAAACCGCAACCGGCGTTTCACCGCATCGCGGATCTGCGGATTGCGAGAAGGACTCGGGGAGTGACGGGCGGGACGGGGGTCGGCTACTCTTCCGCGTCGTGACCCGCGAGCAGCATGGCGTATCGGCCGTCGGGGCCGGGTTCGACCGGTCGGCCGCCACGTACCAGGACGCCGTGGCGCACAACCGCATCGGCGCCCGGCGGCTGGTGGAGGGCATGCCCACGGGCGACTACCGCGCCATCGTGGACGTGGGATGCGGCACCGGTTTCGCGTCGTTCGAGATGATCCACTCGCGCGGCACCCGCCGCGTGATCGGAGTGGACGCGTCGCCCGCGATGATGGAGGTGTTCCGGGCCGCGGCCGAGGACATGCCCGAGGTGAGCGTGGATCTGCGCGTGGGCGATGCCTCCGCGCTGCCCGTGGACGACGCGTCGGTCGACGCGGCGGTGAGCACCATGGCGTTCCACTGGTTCCCCGACAAGGCCGCGGCGCTGTCCGAGATGGCTCGCTGCGTCCGGCCCGGCGGCGTCGTCGCGGTGCTGACGGCCGGGCGGGGCACCGACGGTGAGTTACTGGACGTGATGCGCGCGATGGACCCTCCCGTCCCGGCGGCGTGGACCGGGGTGTTCGAGCACATCCACCGGGACGTCCGCGAGATGCACGGCCTGCTGCGCGGCGCGGGGCTGGAGCCGCTCGACGTGTGGAGCGAGACGCGCTGGCGAACGGCTCCTGTCGACGCGTACATGGCGCGGCTGCAGACCGTCGCGTCGCACCTGTCGTCCGACCTGCCTCCCGAGGAGGCCGCCGCCCACGGGCAGCGCCTCGGCGACGCCCTTGCCGCCGCGTCGGGGCCCGACGGGTTCGCGTACTCGTTCGTCAAGCTGTTCGCGGTCGCCCGCCGGCCCGGATGACGCGCTAGTCGCGGAACGCGGCCTGGCCCAGCACCGCGATGCCGAAGCCCACGGCGAGCGTGCCCAGGCTGACCGGACCCCAGTCATCCGTGAGGCGTTCCGACAGCAGGCGCGCGAGATCGGAGAATCGCCCGTCGACGGCCAACTCGGCCAGCGGCGGTAGCAGCGCGTGCACGGCCGGCGGCACGACCGCCAGCGCCGCGACGGCCACGCCCATGGCGGTCGCCGTGCGACTGCGCCGGGGCGACGCGCCCAGCGCCATGGCGCCGATGACGGCGGTCACCAGGGCCACCAGCACCCAGTTCTCGGTGAGCCAGTGCAGGCCGCTCACGGCGGGCCGCGCCGGGCGCGCCACCGGCATCGTGACGGGTGGGAACAGCGACGCCGCGGGGACCACGTCGTCGCGGCCCACCACGTCGACCACGGCGGGGCGCAGCGCGCCGGTGGCGATCACGAGGCCGCGCTCCGGGTGACGCATGAGGTCGCGGTGGCCGTCGCGGATCGCGGGACGCAGCCCGGCGACGACGTCGGCCCGGCGCAGCGCCGCCCGCACCGTCGGCTCGGCCTGCGCGCCCACGGCGGGGATGCGCTCACTGACGAGGCGCGCGACCAGCTCGGACCCGCGTTCCGTGCGGATCACGTCGGCGGCGGTGCCGGCGAACCGCGACGAGTCGCCCACCTCGCGCCCGACGAAGTACATCTGCTGAAGCAGCAGCGCGCCGGCGAGGAACACCCCCACCAGCAGGCCGGCCAGCAGCCCCTTGGCGCCGTTCACGTCCCCGTCCGGGGACGGCGGCTATGGGTCAGGCGTGCCACTCCCGAAGCGTAACGTGCGAGAAGGCGTAGGGGTGCGCGGCGGACGCCTCGGCCCCGCGCAGCACACGGCCGTGGCGGGTGTCGGGGCGGTAAAGGCCGGGGTCGATGTCGATCGTGGTGGCCACGCGCTGGACGGAGGGGCGGCGCGTGGTGCCCGCGAGGGACTCATACGCGTCGCGTCCCGCCTGAAACCGGGTGGGCGCCGTCGGGTCACCCGGGCGGACGTCGGGGTGGTTCGCGCGGGCGAATCGGCGCCATGCGCCGCGCACCTCGTCGAGCGACGGATCGGGTGCCTGGATTCCCAGGATCTGGCGGGCGCTGGTCACGTTCACGCGGCCAATGTACCCACGCGGTCATGCCACCGGGAACCCCCCGGCCGTCGGGACCGCGCGGACGGTACGCACCCGTCCTCGCGTCTAGGGACCGGCCTGGTCTACGCGACCGTCCGCAGCAGCTCGTCGATCGTCGTGGTGCCCTGGAGCACCTTGCGCAGGCCGTCCTCGCGCAGGGTGCGCATGCCGTGGCCGCGGGCCATCCGGCGGATCTCGTCGGCGGCGCCGCGGTTGGCGACCAGGCTCTCCATCTGCTCGTTGACGGACAGCATCTCGTACACGCCGAGCCGACCCGAATAGCCGGTGTTGCCGCACTTGTCGCAGCCGCGCGGGATCGGCACGGTGACCGGGTCGGGCAGGTGAGCCGGCAGGTCGTCGTCGCCCAGGTAGCCGCGCAGTTTGCTCAGGGGCAGGCGGGCGGGCTGGCGGCAGTGGACGCACACCTTGCGGGCAAGCCGCTGGGCCAGCACGCCGATGATGGCGCTGGACGACAGGAACGGCTCGATGCCCATCTCCGTGAGGCGGGTCATGGCGCTGGCGGCGTCGTTGGTGTGCAGCGTGGCCAGCACGAGGTGGCCGGTGAGGGCCGCCTCCATGGCGATCTGCGCCGTCTCCTTGTCGCGGATCTCGCCGATCATCACCACGTCGGGGTCGCAGCGCAGGATGCTGCGCAGGCCGGCCGCGAAGGTGAGCCCGGCCTTGGGGTTGACCTGGATCTGGGTGATGCCGGCCAGCCGGTACTCGACGGGGTCCTCGATCGTGATGATCTTGCGCCCCGGAGAGTTGAGCTGGTTCAGCGTGCCGTACAGCGTCGTGGACTTGCCGGAGCCCGTCGGCCCCGTCACCAGCAGCGCCCCGTACGGCTTCTTGTAGCAGAGCTCCCAGCTCGCCAGGGTGTCGGGCGCGAAGCCGATCGTGCCGAGGTCCAGCTGCACGTTGGAGCGGTCGAGGATGCGGATGACCACGCTCTCGCCATGCACCGTGGGCAGGGTGGCGACGCGCAGGTCGAGGTGGCGACCCTGCAGCGCCAGGCCGACACGTCCGTCCTGCGGCTTGCGGCGCTCCGAAATGTCGATCTCGGCCATGATCTTGATGCGGCTCACGACGCCGCGCGCCAGGTTGAGCGGCACGGTGGCCACGACCCGCAGCACGCCGTCCACGCGGAAGCGCACGGACAGCTCGGACGGCTGCGGCTCGATGTGGATGTCGGACGCGCCCGACTCGATGGCGCGCACGATGATGGAGTTGACCAGGCGCACCACCGGGGCGTCGTCGCCGGCCGCGCGCAGCTCGTTGATGGCGGCCCCGCCCTCGCCGTACCCGGAGTCGAGCTCGGTCTCCTCCACGACCTCGGCGACGAACTCCTCCATCGACGCCTGCTTGTTCAGCAGCAACGCGACTTCCTCCGGCAGGGCCAGCACCGGACGTATGTCGCGGCCGCACAGGATGCGCAGGTCGTCGACGGCCAGAACGTTCTGCGGATCGGCCATCGCCACGACCAGGCGCCCCTGCGGGTCGAGGCGCAGCGGCACGGCGCTGTAGCGGCGCTGGGTGCGGGCCTCGATCATTTCCTGCACGCCGGGATCCGGTGCCCTGAGGTCCGCCCGCTCCACGCCCAGCCGGTGGGCGAGGGCGGTGGCCATCTGCTCGGGCGTCACCTTCTGGTGCGCCAGCAGGATCTCGCCCAGCCGACGCCCATCGGCCTTCTGCTCGCGCAGCGCCCAGTCGAGGTCGCCGGGCGTCAGGGCGCCCATCTTCACCAGCAGATCTCCCAGGCGGGGCACGCCGGCGCCGGCGCCGGCGCGGCGCGGCGGGGATGCGGCGGGCCGGGAACCGGCCTGGGGGGTGGCTCCGGGCGGATGCGGCGGGGTCGAGGGGGCCGTCGTGGCCAAGGTCAGCGTCCTTACCGGGGGTGCGAGGGTACTCCCCGCCCGGATCGGCATCGCGGGGGGCGGAATTGAGTGGGGTGGCCGCCGATCGGGTACGATTCCGGTGACCGGTGTAACGGCCGCGCGCTGACGCGTGGCGGGAAACAGGAGGGGCGTCACGCCACCCAAGGAGAAGGAAGAGGCAATCGAGGTCGAGGGCGAGGTCACCGAGGCCCTCCCCAACACGATGTTCCGGGTCGTGCTCGACAACGACCACGAGGTGCTGGCACACATGGCCGGCCGCATGCGGCGCTACCGCATCCGCATCAACCCCGGCGACCGGGTCCGCGTCGAGCTGTCGCCGTACGACCTCACGCGCGGGCGCATCGTTTATCGCGAGCGCTGAGCGGGGCGGGAGCCGGCGCCCGGGTCGCGCCGCATCGCGCGGCGCGCGGACGGCCGCGCGTTCCGCCTGATTCGTTGCGCCGCCGCGACGCGCGCGCGGCACGGTCGTGACGGCCCCGTGGGGCGATCCCGGGAGGCTGTGGGTGTCACGTATGCACCCCTCCCGGAGGAATCCCATGTCGCGCCGCACCATCCTCGCCCTCGCCGCTTGCCTGCCCGTGGCGGGGGCCGGCCCGGCCGTCGCCGCCCAGACCGCCGTCGGCGGCGCCCACGAGACCGCCGTCACCGCGAAGCAGCCCACCGGCAAGGTCGGGCCCCGCGGCGCACGCGGGCCCCGGGGCGCGCGGGGTCAGCGCGGCCCGGCGGGCCCCCCGGGGCCCGCCGGGCCCG